>CAYFWJ010000082.1:0-12761 GCA_964346755.1 uncultured Ectothiorhodospiraceae bacterium | reverse complement strand
AAGACCGTTTGCAGCCGGTGATAGCCATCCGCTCGCCGTCCCACGATGTGCAGCATGAGGTTGAGTTTGGCCGGCGCGAGCCAAACGCGGTCGGGAGACGGCGACATGATGATCCTCCAGGAGTGGAGACGAACGAAGCTCGGGTGATTCCGTCGGACCCGCCCGACGTCGAACCGGGTGTATACTAACCAAGATCCCGCGGCGGCGTCCTGCCTCCAGCTCGGTATGGGTCGTGCATCGCCCAGCGCCATGCCAAGCGGGTGAGCCGGTGCCGCCCCCTGCCGATGAGCGACCCGTGACGGATCCCGATACCCCAATGATGGCGAGCAGCCGTGATGAAGTCGTCGTGACCACCGCCCTCGCATGGCTCGAGGCGGGTTGGCCCGTGTTGTGGGCGACCGTTGTGCGCACCTGGGGATCGGCCCCTCGGACGCCCGGGTCCGTGATGGCCAGCGCACCGGACGGGCGCATCGTGGGCTCGGTCTCCGGGGGGTGTGTCGAGGCGGATCTGTTCGCCCGCTACGGAACTCGGCCGCCGTTCGGTCCGATCCATGTTCGATATGGGGTCGACGCGGCCGATGCCCAGCGCTTCGGATTACCCTGCGGTGGTCGATTGGAGGTCGTCCTGGAACATCTGACCACCCCGGAGGTCCTGAATCCAGCGCGCGCGGCACTCCAGGATCGGCGCCGGGTGATCCGGCGGCTCGAGCTTGCAACCCATCAGGTGGAGTGGGAGGTCGACCCGGACGCGTACATCGACCTGAGCTACGATGGATCCGTCCTCGCCAAGGGGTTCGGTCCCCGGGGGCGTCTGCTCCTGATCGGCGCGGGGGACATCGCGGTTTACCTCGCCCAGGCGGCTCGAACCCTCAACTATGAGGTGATCGTTTGCGATCCGCGTCCGGAACGGCGTAGCACCTCGGTTGATGGGATCCGTTACGTTGCGGACATGCCCGATGAGGCGGTGCTCCGATACGCGTGGGATGCGGATTCTGCCATCGTGGCCTTGAGCCATGATCCCAAGCTCGATGATATGGCCCTGCTCGAGGCCCTGAACTCCCCGGCGCGGTACATCGGTGCGCTCGGCTCCCGCAAGAGCCAGGTGGCGCGGCGCGATCGGCTTCGGGCCATGGGCTTGTCCGAGGCCGCGATCGCGCGTTTACACGGCCCCGTCGGGTTGCCCATCGGCTCCCGCGAGCCGGCGGCGATCGCGCTCGCGATCGCCGCCGAGTTGGTTGCCCAGGCCAATGGGCGTCGGTTGATCCGTGCCGAGGCGGCCGACCCGCCGCCGGCGTCCTGAGGGGGCGGTTGACTATGGCCTCGACTGATGTCGTCGGGATCCTCCTCGCCGGTGGCTACGGGCGCCGCTACGGATCGGATAAGCGCTGGGTGGCCATCGGTGGCTGTCCCATGGCCCTGGTGGCAGCGGCGAATCTCCAGGGCCAGGTGAATCGCGTGGTCGCGGTCGTCCGCCCCGACGACGGGCCCCTGGCCCAGCGATTCGCGACGGCCGGCGTTGCGGCCTTGGCGACGCCTCGCGCCTGCGAGGGGATGGGCGGCAGTCTGGCCGCCGGGGTGTCCGCCGCGCCGGAGGCGAGCGGCTGGATCATCGCCCTGGCCGACATGCCCTTCATCCGGCCCGAGACGATCGCTCGGGTGAGCGCAGCCTTGCGCGCCGGTGATCCCCTGGTGGCTCCACGGTATCGGGGGCGGCGCGGGCATCCGGTCGGATTCGGTGCCGAATTCTTCGCTCGCTTGGCGGCCCTGACGGGGGATCGTGGGGCCCGGGATGTGATCGCGACCGAGGCCCACCGGTTGCGGTCTGTCGCGGGGGAGGACCCGGGTGTCCTGCAGGACGTGGACCGACCGGATGACCGGGATGCGCCGAGCCCTGGCTGAGCCCGGTGCGGGCTCAACGGTGGCGGCCGCCGGATTCCGGGCTGCTCTCCATCAACAGCTCGATCTCGCGATCGCTCAACGCGGCATCGAACTCCAGACCGAAGCCCCACGTGGCCCGCTCGAACAGATCCCGCACTCGGCGAACGGTGCCTTGCAATGAAACGATCTCGTGGCCCTCGATATCCTTGGCCTTCAAGACGACGCGCTCGCCGACGCGAGGCAGATGGGGGGTCATGACAAAGGCCCCGGTTCGGCTGACGTTCGCGATGGTGACGTTAAACGGGATGTTGCTGAAGCTGGTGTAGGCGAGCGACCCGCGTTGGGCCGGGAGTCGCTCCGCTGTGCGTTTATTGCGGGTCATGTCATTAAGCTCGTATAACATAGTCGTCGGCTCGTCTAAGGGGTCGGTTCGCTTGGTGCCTCGGATTCGGCCCGTCGAGTGGCTGCACGGCCATCGCTCGCGCGTCGGTTCCTGGAGGTAGCCGGGCGATCGTGTCAATTGCGGCCATGGAACGGGCGCTGATTCTATTCGAAGTCCATGACGTTTCCGAGTATTGGATCATCGAATAGCTCGGGCTGACCGGACTGTAACGATCGTTGACCCAGATTGGTCAGGGCGACCCCTAGGAGGCGCACCGGGCGGCGGCCGGCGTCGGTGCGCCGCACCAGCAAACCCAGTAGCCGCCGCATGGAGTCACGCTCGGTGATGGGCGTTGATCGACTGGCGCGCCGGGTCACCTGCTCGAAATCGTTGTATTTCACCTTGAGGACCACGGTGCGCGCGCTGAGCCCGCGTTCCGCAGCGGTGCTCACGATCTCGTCGGCGAGGGTGGCGAGGGCCTCATGGATGGCGACGCGATCGTTCAAGTCCCGCGGGAAGGTCTGCTCGGTGCCGAGGGATTTTCGTTCGCGCTCCACGACGACCGGCCGTTCATCCCGGGCCCGAGCCCTGTGGAAATAGCTCGCCCCGGGCCGACCGAATTCGCTTTCCAGCGCCCCGCGGGACCAGGCCCGCAGGTCTTCGCCCGTCGCGATCCCGAGGGCCTGGAGGCGGGCCTCGGTGGCTGGGCCCACCCCGGGGAGACGACCCACCGGCAAGGCCGCCACGAAGGCCTCACCCCGTCGGGGGGGGATGACCCCGAGGCCCGCCGGCTTGGCCTCCTCGCAGGCCAGCTTGGCCAGCATCTTGTTGTAGGAGACGCCGGCCGAGGCGACGAGCCCGGTCGTATCCTGGATGGCCTGGCGAATCCCCCCGGCCAGCGCGGTCGCCGATCCGGCCTCGGCGGTATGCGCCGTGACATCGAGATAGGCCTCGTCGAGGGCGAGCGGCTCCACCCAGGGGGTGTAGCGGCGCAGGATGGCGAAGACCTCCTCAGAGATCGCGCGATAGACGGGGAAACGCGGGCGGAGGAAGACCCCCTCGGGGCAGAGCTGGCGGGCCCGGGCCGCGGGCATGGCGGATCGCACCCCGAAGCGCCGAGCCTCATAGCTGCACGTCGCGACGACCCCGCGGCTGTGGGGATCGCCCCCGACGATCACCGGGCGCCCACGCAGCTCGGGTCGATCCCGCTGCTCCACGGCGGCATAAAAGGCATCCATGTCGATATGGAGGATCTTACGGACGCTCACGATCGGTTCGCAGACGAGGCGTCATCGCGGATCGTTCGATGGCCCGGGAGGGGACCGGAAGCCGAGTGTCCTGCCGACCGTCGGGGATCGTCCGGTGGGGTTGGGATCGACCCGCGGGGGCTCCGACCTTTGCTATCATCCGCACCGCTCAGCGACGTCGTTGCGCCCGGCTCGGGCGGTGTCCCGTTGGCCGATCCATTGTACCGCCGCGAAGGCCCGCGTGCCGCCCCGAGTCCGCGGGCGAGGCGATCCATCGTCGGGAGTTCGATCGCGATGTCTGTACCGGATCTTACGGCAGGCCAATGGTTTGCCCTCTACGCCACGATTGCCCTCAGTTTTCTGCTGCTCGATCTGCTGTGGCTCGGGATCCTTGCCCGAGGTTTCTACCGCCGTGCCATCGGTCCACAGTTGCGCGAGCCCGTCCGCTGGCCAGTTGCCTGGCTGTTCTACCTCGGCTACACGCTCGCCATCCTGCTGCTGGTCGTTGCGCCGACGGTCCCGGCGGGGGATGCAAGCCAGGTGGCGTGGCGCGCCCTGGTGTTCGCCTTGATCACCTACGGCACCTATGATCTCACCAACTGGGCCACCCTGCAGGGCTGGTCGGCTCGACTCACGGCGGTCGACCTTGCCTGGGGGGTGGCGCTCAATACCACGGTCGCCCTCGTGGCCCACGGCGTTGCCCACAGGGTGACCTAGCCCGTGCCCCGCGCCGACCGTTGTTTCGTCCACCTGTGCCCGTAGCGAGAGCCCATGGCATTTCAGGTCTTCAAGTCCGGCCAATTCGTGCGGCGATGGTACCCGACCCTCGGGCTTGGGGCCCTGACCATCGGTTTTGGCTACTGGGGTTATGTGATCGCCGAGCCGGATAGCACCGTCCTCGAGCACATCCGCCAGGTCTTCGTGCTCTTCTTGCCATGGAACGTACTCATCGAGGTCCCGGAGGGGGATTGGCCCCTTCAGGTGGGCCGGATCCTTGGCACTTTGACCTTCATCACCGTGGTTGTCCAGGCCCTGATCGAGGGGATCTACCTGCAATGGGATCTCACCAGCCTCAAGCGTAAGCGGGGACACATCATCATCCTGGGGTTTGGCCGGTGCGGGCAGCAACTGTGTTTGGATTTCCTGCGCGATGGTGAGACCGTCATCGCCGTGGAGCCGGAGCCGACCGAGCAGCAGCAGGAGTTCTGCCGCCGCAACCGCGGGGTGACCCTGGTCACCGGCGATGCGAGCGATCCCAACACCCTGAAACAAGTGGCCATCCATCGGGCCGAGCGGGCGGTGTTCATCAGCGCTCGGGATACGAGCAACCTGGAGGGCGCGACGCAGATGCGCTCGTTCATCCAGCAACAGGGGCGTCGGCGGCGGCGCCGGCTGGGTCACCGCCCCGAACAGTTTGCCCACGTGCAAATCCTCGATGCCAAGCTCATCGCCTCGATCAAGGACTATCCCCATTTTGTTCGCGAGGACATCGAGAATCAGTTCAAGGTCGCCACATTCAACTTCTATTCCCTGGCGGCGCGTCAATTCTTGCTCCGCTATCCCATCTATCGCTACGCGGATATGCGGGGCCAAGAGCGCGTCCACGTGGTGATCGTGGGGTTCGAGGAGATGGGTCAACACATCGCGCTTCAGGTGGCCGTCAACGCCCATTACCGGGATTTCGAGCAGCCGGCGATCACCGTTCTCGATCCCCAGGCCGCCCGCCGCCGGGACGAATTCCTCTGCCGCTACCCCGGCATGAACAAGCCCGAGGTCTGCGAGCTGCGTTTCATCCACTTCGATAGCCATGTGCAACGTTTTGATGAACCCCGGGACGACTGGCACGACGTCTGTGCTGCCGGTATTCAGCCCGCTGATGACCACCCCGCTTCGCTGCTGCGTTGTCTCGATCAGCTCTACCCCAGTGCCTACGGCTCGAGCGTCTCCGCCTTCGTGATCGGCTTCCCGGACGAACAGGAGAACGTCGGTATCGCCCTACAGCTACGCACGGCCACCCAGACGGTCCGGTACGGCCTGGCGCCGATCTTTCTGCACATGACCCAGGACGACCTGCCCGACATCTTGCCGGGCGTTGCCGCCACCCAGAGTTTCCAATCGGTGATGCAGAGTTTTGGGATGGCTCGGGCGATCTGCACCCGCGCCGAAGTGGTCGATGCGAGCAGCGATGCCCTCGCCCAATTCCTGCACGAGGACTACCGGGAGCATCATCCAGAGGCCAACGCGGAGCCCTGGGAGACCCTGGACGAGACCTATCGCGAGGCGACTCGGGCCGCGGCCGATCACCTACCGGTCAAGCTCTCGAGCATCGGCTGTATCGTCCCGGGGCTGCCGAGCCAATGGGCCCCTGCCATCGATCTGCGGCTGCACAAGGACTACCTGGCTCGCCTCGAGCATCAGCGCTGGCGGGCGGAACGTCGGGTCAGCGGCTGGCAATTCGGGGATCGACTCGATTTGCAGCGCAAGCTCGACCCTGAACTCGACGCCGTGGAACACGTGCCCGAGCGCACCCGCGCCCGGCGTCGCGAGCATATCGAGGCCTTGCAGCGGAGCTTCGGGGATAAAGGCGGGTTGAGCGCCTTCCTGACAGGGCTCAAGGGCCGGCTGTTCGGGGAACAGGTCGCCGATGCCCTGCGGGTTCGTCGCGAACTCTGGCTGGGGGTTGCGGCGACCTGCCCCCTCGAGGAGCAGCAGAGCACTTGGTTGCGCGGGATCCTCGGCGACGAGTCGGCGCTCGGGCGGGTCATCAACCAGTACAGCGATCACTTCGTCTCGCTCATCTCGCCGCTGTCCTGTCACGCCGAGATGCTGTTCGCGGAGACCGGGTTGGAGCTCGCCGCACAGTGGGGGCGGGGATCCATCTCCCGCTTGTTGGTGCCGGAGGCGCTCCCCTACCACCTGATCGCCCGCGAGCTATCCCGGCAGATCAACGAGCTCGAGCAGGCCAACGTCCGCGACGAGCACCACTATCGGCTGACCCAACTGCTCAAACTCTGCGAACAGCACAAGCGCCAGGCCGAGGTGGCCGAATGGACCATCAACCTCCAGCCCAGCGGCGAGACCGCGGCGACCCTTTTGCCGCCGGCCAGCACCAACGTGGAGGCCTGGCAGAGCGTTGAGGCCCGCCAGGAAGAACAGATCCAGCGCGCCCATGCCTATGTCATCGAGCGCTGCGACATCGTGGTCCTGATCGGCCGCCCCGAGGCCTGCGCCCATCTCAAACGCTGGCGCGCGGATCCGCGCGCGATCCCGGTCCGGCTCTCGTCGCTGCCGCCCTCCTTGCGGGCCCGGCGCTTGCCCCATCGACTGGGGATCTACCTGGACCCGTTCGCCCGCCAGGGGCCCATGCCGTTGACGAGCTGAACGACGCATCCCGCACCTGGCCGTTTCGATCCCACCCTGCCTTCGAGAGACCCGGATGGAATCCCTTAATCCCCAACAGCGCGCGGCCATCGAGCACCTCGATGGGCCGCTCCTCGTGGTCGCTGGCGCCGGTAGCGGCAAGACCCGGGTCATCACCCGCAAGATCGTTCACCTGGTGCGCGAGGCCGATCTGCCAGCCCGACGGATCGCCGCGGTCACCTTCACCAACAAGGCGGCCCGGGAGATGCAACAACGCATCGGTCAGCTGCTGCCGAAGAACGAGCGTCGCGGGCTGCGGGTCGCCACTTTCCATACCCTGGGGCTGACCCTGCTCAAGGAGTCGGTGGATCTCATTGGTTATCGACCCGGGTTCTCCATCCTCGATCCCCGGGATGGGGCAGCCCTCATCCAGTCCCTCGTCCAGGAAGCGGGGTATCGGGACGTCGACGCCGAGGCCGTGCGCCGGCGGATCTCCAGTTGGAAGAACGATCTCCGCGGGCCCGACACGGTGGATCCCAGTGAATTCACCGAGCCTTGGGAAGAGGCCCTGCCGGCCTTGTACGCCCGCTATCAGGACCATTTGCGGGCCTATAACGCCGTGGATTTCGACGACCTCATCCGCCTGCCTGTGGAACTCCTCGGTGGCCACGACGGGGTTCGCGCACGCTGGCGCACGCGGCTGCGGTATCTCCTGGTGGATGAATACCAGGACACCAACCTCAGCCAGTATGCCTTCATGCATGGGTTGGTGGGTCCCAACGGGGCCTTCACCGCCGTCGGAGACGACGATCAATCGGTCTATACCTGGCGGGGCGCGCGGCCCGAGAACCTCGCCCGGCTCAAGGAGGACCATCCGCGGTTGACGATCATCAAACTCGAGCAGAACTACCGCTCCCAGCGGCGCATCCTGCGGGCCGCCAACCATGTGATCGCTAACAACCCCCACGTCGTCGAGAAGCGGCTCTGGAGCGAGCTCGGCGAGGGGGAGCCGATTCGCATCCTGCAATGCAAAGACAGCGAAGACGAGGCGGACCGGGTCGTAGGCGCCCTGCTCCGGCATCGCTTCCAAAACGCCGGGGCGTATCGGGATTATGCCATCCTGTACCGCGGAAACTTTCAGTCCAAGGCCTTCGAGAAGGCCCTACGGACGCATCGCATCCCCTATTTCGTCAGCGGTGGGACCGCGTTCTTCGATCGCAACGAGATCCGCGACATGGTTGCCTACTTCCGGTTGTTGGCCAACACCGAGGACGATGCGGCCCTGTTACGCATCATCAACACACCCCGCCGCGAACTCGGCCCCACGACCGTCGAGCGGCTCGGCCACTACGCGCAGCGGCGGGGTGTCAGTCTCCTGGCGGCCTGTTTCGAACTCGGGCTCAAACATCAACTCCCGGAGCGGGCCGCCGTGCGGCTCGAGCAGTTTGCGGAATGGCTGGTCGCCCGGGCCGACGAGGCCCATCGGGGGGATCCGGTGACCACGTTGGAACGGGTGATCGAGGAGATCGACTACCCCGACTACCTGACGCAGATGAGCCATGATAGCCGCGCGGCAGAACGGAGTCTCGGCTACGTCCACGAACTCGTCGCCTGGCTGCGCCAGCGCCTCGAACGCAGTGAGACGGAGCTCAGTGTGGCGGATCTGGCCCAATACCTGGTGCTGATGGGGATTCTGGATCGCGAGGAGGATGCCGGCCGACAGGATGCGGTCAACCTCATGACCCTGCACGGTGCCAAGGGGCTGGAATTCCCGCACGTGTACCTGGTCGGCCTGGAGGAGGAAAGTCTGCCCCATCATGAGGCGGAACGGGAGGGGCGATTGGAAGAAGAGCGGCGGTTGTTCTACGTCGGGATGACCCGCGCCCGTCAGACGCTGACCCTGACCTGGTCACGGACCCGACAGCGGGCCGGGGAGCGGGTCAATCGGGAGCCAAGCCGGTTCCTCGATGAGCTGCCGGAGGCCGAGATCGAACGGGAGGGGGGGCCGGAGGTGGATCCGGTGGCGAAGCGCGAGCGGGGCCGGGCCCAGCTGGCCAACCTCAAGGCGATCCTGAATCCCCCCGCCGAGCCCCAGGATGGGGCGGATGGGTAGCCGTCTTGCCGGATCGCCCCAATCGGTCGTGCCTCGCTCGGGATGCCGACGGTGATCAATCGCCGATGACCGATCGCGGCGGTTGGCTTGCCCCCATCCCCGGCGCGGACTCGTTGGACGGTTGCGTCGCGGATCCCGCGATCCGCCGGAAATTCCCGTTGGGCCCCTGCCAGAAAACGGTCGCCTCACGTGCCACAACGATCGCGGTCGCCAACGGATCCCCCGCCCGACGAAATCGCTGTTCGTCGACCGCCAACCACTCGGCCCGTGTCCCGTCGACGTGGGTCGCAATGCCGTGCTCCGTCGGAGTGATGTACAGGGTCTCCGGCCTGCGTCCCGCAAAACGCGTGGTCACTTCCTGATATCGACCCGCCCAGCGTAAGCCATAATCGGCGGCCGCCTCGGGGACAGGCGGCGGCGCCGGGGGCGCGGCGCCGCCGACGAGGGCCGCTTCGATGCGATCGCGCATACGACTCAGGGCCTCCTGATTGAAGGCATTGATGACCAGGAAATCCCCCCGTCCAAGTTGCGGGGCATAACCGAGCCGGGCGAGATAGCCGTCCGCATCACCGCCGTGCCCGTAAAACCGGAAGCCCTGGGCCACGTTGCTGTAGATGCCCAGTCCATACCCGTGGTCCAGGCCCGCGCGCGCGCCGAGTGTCGTGGTTGGCTGCTCGAGTCGGTCGATGGCGTCGGCCGACAGGAGTCGCCGGTCGCCCAGCCGACCCCGGTTTAAGAGCAGGCGCAGCGGTGCAACCATATCCCGGGGCTGCACATTCAAGGCCCCGAAGGCGGGGAAGATCATGTGCCAGTACGGGATCTCCGTGCGCCCATCCCGATCATAGCCCGTGGCCAACGTGGCGCGGACGGCCCCCTCACCGGCGAAGGTCGCCGATTCCATGGTGAGCGGACCCAGGACATGCGCGCTGACATAGTCGGTTAAGGATTGCCCCGTCGCCCGCTCGAAGGCGTATGCGGCCAACCCATAGCCAGCGTTTGAGTAGCTCGCATGGCGGCCCGGTCGCCACTGGCACACGCGGGCCTCGGCGGCCACTTGGAGGGCCTCCTCGAGGGGTAACGGCGTGTTGTGATCGAACTCCCGTGGGGTCAGATCACGGAGCCCGGCGGTGTGCTCGAGGAGATGCCGAAGCTGGACCGGATGGCTGATAGACCACGGGTTCTTTAGGGGAATCGCCGGGGCAAGCCGCCGCACCGGGCTGTCCAGGGCCAGACGCCCCGAGGCCTCCGCCTTCAGCATCCCGAGGGAGACGAAGAGCTTGGTCAAAGAGCCGATACGGAAGCGGGTTGCTTCGGTAACCGGCTCTCGGGTCACCCGATCTCGGATCCCCAGGGTGCGAACCGTGCTGGATCCGCCACGCGCCACGATGACGAACGCCGTTGCGGCGACGGATTCCGTCTGTCGGATGCGGTCGATCGCCTCCGTGAGGGCCTCGAGGTCCACCGGATCAATCGCCTGATCGCCGGAGACGGCGAGCGGGCTGGCGAGGAGGGTGAGGGCAAGCCCGAACAGCCGGCCGAGGCCGAGGCGACTCATGGCATGCCATCACGATCGGGCGGTTCCATGATGGCCCGTCGAATCGCGGCCAGTGGGGCGTCATCCGTGTAGCCGATGAGGGTCCCCGGCTCCACCTCGAGCCCCAGATCACGGTACACGGCGGCGACCTCCGGAAAGTGGCGCATCGGGACATGGGCCCGGTAGAGCTCGGTGAACAGCGCCGTGTTGCTCAGGGCATCAAGCTGTTGCATGAACTCGGCCCCGGTCCAAATCCGCTCCGCGGGCAAGCAACAGGCGGCAAAGCGCCGCAACACCTCATCCAAGGACCATTCCGCACCCCGGCGCCGCAACGCCACATCCGCCTTCAAGGCCAAGGCGGCCCCACTCCAGTAGACCCGCATGAACAGGTTGTCCGCATAGAGCCTTCGGGCCGCCTCGGCCAGGGTCCGATCCGGTGAGGTATCGCGGCGACCCCGCTCGAATCCCGCCTCGAGGCGCGCCCAGGCCTTGCGCGGGCTCATCAGCCCACTCCGGGCGCGAAGCACGTTCTGATAGTAGCTCGCGAGGCCCTCGTACAGCCAGGCGTCCTTGGACGTCAGGCGGGGGTGAGTCAGGTGCGCAAGCTCATGGGGGAGGGTCCACTCCGGTATCAGCTCGGCGGGCGCTCGGGTCTGATCCACGTACAGATGCACGGCATCGCCCCCGCCACGCATCACCTGGGCCCAAGGCACCTCCTCGTCGCTCGGCCCCACCGGGATCACCAGGATCTGGACATCCTCCACGGGCAACCGATCGAACACCGTGGTCAAGGCCTCGCCACCGCTCCGGATCCAACGCAACAGCGCCTCACGATCTGGGGTCGGGTCCCCGTCCAGTACCGCAACTCGGAATCGCCCCCCAGGGAACCGAAGCGTGTCGATCCGGAAGGATCCTACGGCCATGCGACAGGACAGCTCGGGTGAACGGCGTGTGGTTCGGTAGCGCCGATACCCGGGGCCGGCGTCCAGGAGCGGCCAGGGGGCGGAGACCGACAATCCGTCGGGGAGTTGGAACGTGAGTTCCAGTGCTCCCTGCCCCTCGGCGGGGCGCCACAACCACAGGTTCGGATCGAACAGGCGGCTGCCGTCCCGTACCCGGACGGGGTTGTGGCCCGCCGTTTGGGCCAACCGGTCCAGGTGGACCGTATAGCCGAGGCAACGACGCCCCGCGCGGATCCGAATACCGTCTCGGTGAAGCGTCGCACCGCTCAGCCGCTCGATGAGGGCCGGTGCCCGCTCATGATGGGCGATCAGCCGATAGCGGCCCGGCTCGGGGAAGCACGTCTTTACCTGGAGGTGTTCCCCGGCGTCTGCGACGGTGATGGTGTAGCGGGGCATGGCACTCACCGAGGGCGCGAGCAGAGCGACAAATAGGCCGAGCAGGGCCAGTCGGGTCAGACGCACAAGTCCGGGAGGACTTTCGTGCGCTCGGGCTCGAGACGGAGGCTGGGATACCGGCATCGAAGGGCTCGCAGTGATGGGCAATCGGCGCGGGACGTCTCGGGCGGTCGAGGGTGGATGTGCTCCCGGTTCGAGCCCCGTGCCTCAGATTGGTTCCGAGGCGGGCGGGGTTAGGCGGTTAGACCTCGACGCGGGAGAAGCCCTGGATCAATACGACCCCCGCGACGATCAAGACCATGCCCACCAACGCGGGGATATCCGGTACCTGACCGAACGCGAGCATCGCGATGAGGGTGATCAGCAGGATCCCCAGGCCTGACCAAATGGCGTAGGCAATCGCCAAGGGGATGCTTTGCACGATCAGGCTCATCAGATAAAAGGCGATTCCGTAGCAGAGGAAGATCACCAAGCTCGGGAGCGGTCGGGTAAAGCCCTCGGAAAGCTTGAACGCGCTCGTCCCGATGACTTCCGCGATGATCGCAATGAAGAGGTAGAAATAGGCCACGATGAGTTGCTTCGTGCTGAACGGGCGGGGGCGAGGATGGGGGTGATGTCGCCTCAAAGCCCTACGATAAACACCGCTTCGGGCGAGATCAAACCCAATGCGCGCGTCGGGCCGCCTAACCCGGCCCGCAGCGACCGATCGGTCACCGGCACACCCCTGAGCGGGGCCATCCGCCGACTAAGGATTCGATGCCACCGATTCCAGCACGTGGCTCAAGGCGTTCAAGCATCCGATCTCGCACGCCTCGCTTGAGGTCGTGGGATCCGGTGACGGAGGCAGGGCAGGAAGCACGCTGACGCTGGCCTGGTGTATCCCGGCGGC
>CAYFWJ010000081.1:0-13071 GCA_964346755.1 uncultured Ectothiorhodospiraceae bacterium | reverse complement strand
AAACCGCGGGGGGTGCCCGTATCGGTCCTCCAAAAAGTCCGGGACAATGTGCCTTATCAGGTCCGGTGTGGGTGTCGAGGTCGTGGTTGGTCGAGGCAACTGACTGGGTGTGCCAGGTCCCTTCCAGGCCACTGGTGAGGGTGTCGCTCCGTTTCTTATCGTCGCACCGGTTGGCTTTTAGCCGAGACCTTGCGGCTGGAGGTGCGTCGCAGCGGGCCCCGGCCGTTGCGGTGCGCGTCGGCCGGTTCGGTCATGCGCCCGGTGCATCGGGAATTCCTGATGCACGAGGAATTCCTGGGACTCGCGGGGTCATTCCCCTCTCCCGAATCGACGAGGTCGCGACTGAGCGGATGGCGGTGGGTTTTGCCCCGCGGGTCTGGGGCGCCGTGGGGTCGTTCATTGGGATCCCGCGGGCCCGGGTCTGAAGGCCGTTGGCATGGGTCACCTCGATGCATCGCATCCGGGGATTCCCCGAGGGGATCGGGCCGGGGGGCCAATGACGGGCTCTGCAAGCGATTCGATCGGCCCTTTCGACGACCCGAGCGGCGGCCCGCGACTCGAACAATATATTAGAATTCTATTATTAACTTGAATTTTTAATTGAATGGGTCTATTATCTCGATATGTTCATTTATGATTCGACGACGAACCGTCGTCACCCATCGGAGGTATACCCCATGTCTCATGACCAGCTTCTGGATGCGGATACGCGACTGCTGCTTGTTTTGTTCGTCACCGCGTTGTCAATCGGTCTGATGGCAGGCTTGACCCTAACCGTGGCTTCTGTGATCGGGATGGTCTAAGACGGCTCGACCCCCAAGCGACTCGCCAAGGGTCGGTTGCCGTCACGATGTGTCAATGGAGTGCATGGGGCGGCGGGTGCATCCTGCCGCCCTTTTTCGTGCTGCGTCCGAAATCCCCAATGGTCGCGTTGTCAGGGTTTCGGGGCGATGTTTCTCGGGCAGGGAATCGATCGGGTACACGCCAAACTCGGAACCGAAGTGTCGTGTGCGCAGGGCCCGTACCCCCCCTCAATCGCCATGGGATAGCCCGTTGGGAGCGGGCCGGCGCGCCTGCAATTGGCGATCCGACCCGAGACGGGTCAGTGATGGGTTTTGTGCGGTTCGCGCATCCGACCCCGCGTTCGCCCGCACCCCCCGGTTTGGGCTATCACACCCGGTCTTGTTGTCGAGTCGTCGGGATTCTCTGTCCTTCCCGTATCAGCTAGTTTTCCTCTTCGGCGAGCCGGCGGAGCAGGTCTTCCGTGCTGGTAATCGCCTCGTGGTAAAACCGTTGCATCTCCTGCAGGCGTTGATGCGTCGGGGCCGCCGTCTCCGGGATCGCCTCGCGCGCCTCTGTGACAATGCCTTCGATGGCGCGCATGCGCCGAAGGTAGCCTTCCATGAGTCGCGTGAAGGGGTATCGGGTGAGCTGGTAGTAGTCCTGGCGGTCCCCGGGTTTGGCAATGCGCTCCAGGATCCCGAGATCGGTGAGGAGCCGGGCATTGGTACTGATGCTGGCGCGACTCACCTGGAGGGCCTCGGCGAGCTGAGCCAGGCTCAGCGGCCCCCCGTGGATGATGAAGTGGCCCACCAGGCGGCCCGCGATCCGCGGTAGGCCATCCTGCTGGGCGGAGAGGCCCATCTGTTCGATGAAGCGGATGACGCTTTCGAGCTGATGCAGCTCGAGGGCTGTGGGATCGGGTTCATGGCTCATGATCGGTTGCAGGCTCGACGCGCAGAGCGGTGGTTGAATTTTAGGGTCAGCGCACGATAGCGAACCCAAATCGCAGACGGAAATCCTTTTTTTGATCAAATCCCTGGAGGGTTTCGCCGTAGCCGCTGAAGGCCTGTACGTACAGATAGCCGCCCGTGCGCGAGGCGATGGCTTCGCGGAGCGGGTGGGACAGATCGATCTGCAGCGTCGCCTTTCCCGCGCGGCCGTAGCGGCCGAGGAGGGCGATCTGCCAGCCGTCCGCCCGGCCGTATTGGAGCATGGCGTCGAGGTAGCCGCGATAGTCCTCGATCGCTGGGTTCATTCGGTCTTTGGAGACGTAGATGTAGGCCTTGGGGGTGATGACCAACTCCCGGGCGCCTGCGGGGAGAAACCACGCGGGCCAGATGAAGAGGGTGTCGATGCCCCGGGATCGCGTGTCGGCCTGGCCGTTGGAGGCGTGCTCGTAGCCGACCCGCAGGTGCTCCGGGTGCGCCCCGGGTTGTGGCCATTGGCCTTCCCAAAACAGGCTGGGTCGAAAGGTGGTGTCTTCGAAAGGCCGTGATTCGGCGCTGAGATTCCACAGCGAGGTCTGCGTGAACCCGGCATGCAGGTGTTCCAAGCCAGGAAGCTGCCGGGCGGCGGGGCTGTCGGCGTTCACCAAGCGGTACCGAAAACTGAGTTGGAATCGAGCGGTGGTTTCGCCTCCGTGGTGCCCGATCACGGCGTACAGGGCCTCGTGCACGTCGAGGGCCGGGGCCGTTTCATCGCGCTTGGGGCCTGATTCCTGAGATGAGCCGCGATCGCCGGCGCATGCCGCCGTCGTGGCGAGTAGGATGGCAACGGTAAGCCCGATCCCGACACCGCAGCGGCGCGCGGGTGGGCTAGCGTCCATGGGCCGCCGTCTCCGCGGCGTCGGTTCGTTGATTGTCCCGGGTCAACATAAGGAGACACGGGGTTAGGATCAGGGTCAGGAGGGTGGCGAAGGCGAGCCCGCCGGCGATGGCGCTGGAGAGTTCGGTCCACCATTGAGTGGACGGGGCACCGACCTCGACCGTGGCCCCGATGAGATCGACATTGAGCTGAAAGACCATAGGCAACAGGCCGAGGATGGTGGTCAGGGAGGTTAACAGGACGGGTCGGCGTCGTTGTCGGGCACTGCGCAGGATGGCCTCCTTGCGTGGCAGCCCCCAGGCGCGATGGGCGTTGTAGGTGTCGATCAACACGATGTTGTTGTTGACAACGATCCCGGCGAGGGCGATGACGCCGATGCCGACCATGACGATACCGAAGGGGCGTCCGGTGATGAGCAGGCCGAGGAGCACGCCGGCTGTGGAGAAGCCGATGGCAGTGAGGATGATCAACGCCTGATCGAAGCGATTGAACTGGGTCAGCAAAACGCCCAGCATCAGGACGATGGCAGCCAAAAAGGCGTTGCGCAGGAAGGTAGTCGCCTCGCGGATGTCCTCGTCTTCGCCCTTGAAACGAACCGCCGCGGTCGCCGGGAGGTCCGCCTCGGCGAGCGCCGCCTTGAGCCGTTCGGTCTGCGCGCTGACGAGCCGCCCAGGGGCTACATCCGCCTCGAGGGTGATCACCCGTTGCGCATCGACCCGGGTCAGCGTCCCGGTCTTGGGTTGCGGGACGAAACGGACGAAGTTGGCGATGGGAACCGGGCCGGCCTCCGTCGGGATGCGCAGGCGCTGGAGGCGGTCCAGGGAGCGTTCCCCGACGGGATACCGGACCCGAATGTCCACGTCCGCGTCGGCGTCGTCCGGCCGGTACTCCCCCACCGTGATGCCCTGGGTGACGAGTTGTACGGTCTGCCCCAGGAGGGCGACATCGGCCCCGAAGCGAGCGGCCTGGACTCGATCCATCTCCAAGGCCCATTCCACCCCTGGGAAGGGACGGCTGTCCTCGATGTCGACAAAGCCGCCGAGGACGGTCATGCGGGCCTGGATGGCCTCGACTGCGGGGCCGAGCTGCGTGGGATCTCGGCTGCTGATCTCGAGCTGGATGGGCTTGCCGGCGGTGGGACCCTGCTCCTGGGCCTGGACCTGGACGATGATGCCGGGGATGTCAGCGGTTCGGGCGCGGAGGGTGGCGATGAGGTGCTGCGCCGGCGGGCGCACCTGCCAGTCCGCGAAGTCCAGTTGGATCACCCCGATCACATCCGCCGCCCAGTCCTCGGCCCCGGTGCCGGCTGCTGCCCGGGTCCGGGTATAGACGTGCTCCACCCCGTCGATGGCGAGCAGCCGCGCCTCCACGGCCCGCACGATGGCGTCCTTTTCCCACACTGAGCGATCGCCCCGAGCCCGCACCTGGACTTGGGCGAAGTCCGGTTCGACGGCCGGGAAGAACTCGATGCCTCGGCCGAAGGCCCCGTAGGCGGCGTAGGTCCCGACGAGCAACGCCACGGCGACCATCAGGGTGCTGCCGGGGCGATCCAACAGCCGACCCAGCAGGCGGAGATACGGATCCCGCGGGTTCACTGGGCGGGCTTCTTCCGGCGCCGGCGGGGCGGCGGCTGGCTTGGTCGGGCCCCGTCGGCCGAAGAGCCGTGCGCCGAGCACTGGAACGAAGATCAAGGCCATGGCGAGGGAGGCGATGAGGGTCACGATGACGGTGATCGGTAGATAGCGCATGAACGCGCCGACGATCCCCGGCCACAGCAGCAACGGGACGAACACGGCGAGCGTCGTGGCCGTGGAGGCGATGATCGGCCAGGCCATGCGCTGGGCCGCTGAGGCGAAGGCCTCCCGGGGCGGGAGGCCGGCGTGGCGCCGGCGATCCGCCAACTCGACGGTGACGATGGCCGCGTCCACAAGCAGGCCGACGACCAGGATCAGGCTGAACAGGACGACGATGTTCAGGGTCAGCCCGAGGGCCTGTAGTACCAGGATGGCGGCGAGAAACGACCCCGGGATGGCCAGGCCGACGAGCAATGCCGGCCGCGGGCCGAGGGCGGCGATGATGACGATCATGACCAGAACGATGGCCGTCAGGACGTTGTTCTGGAGGTCTCCGAGCAGGGTACGGACCTGCTCGGATTTGTCCTGGAGGTAGGTGACGTGGATACGATCCTGCCACTGGGCCTGTTCCGCGGCGATGATCCCGCGCACCCCGGCGATCGTTTCGATGATATTGGCCCCGACCCGTTTCTTGATTTCCAGGGCCACGGCTGGCTCGCCGTCGATCCGGGCGAATCCCTCTGGGTCGGCGTAAGCCCGGCGGATGGTGGCGATCTCGCCGAGGGTGACGACCCGGTCGCCCTCGACCTTGATGGGCAGCTCGAAGATGTCCGCGCGTTCCTCGATGACCCCCGGTACCTGCAGGGCGAAGCGGCCCGCCTCGGTGTGCAGCGTCCCGGCCGCGACCAGGCGATTGTTGCGTTGGAAGCGGCTCAGGACCTCGTCGAAGGAGAGCTGGTAAGACTCCAGGGCCGTGGGGCCGATGATGACCTCCATCACCTCCTCCCGGTCCCCGCCGATGTCCACCTCCAGCACGCCCGGCAAGGCCTCGATGGCGTCCTGCAGGCGCTGGGCGGTGGTGACCAGGGTTCGCTCCGGTACCGACCCCGACAGGGCGACCGTCAACACCGGAAACAGGGCCACGTTCACGGCCTGGACCCGCGGCTCGTCCGTATCCGCGGGCAATTCGCTGCGGGCGATGTCCACCTGTTCCCGGACATCGGTCAGGGCCTGATCCGCGTCGAACCCCGCATCGAACTCGAGGGTGAGGGCGGCATAGCCCTGGGCGGCGGTGGCCCGCATGGTATCCAGGCCCTCGATGGACTGAAGCTCCCGCTCCATGGGCCGAATGAGCAGGCGCTCCGCATCGTTGGGCGCGATACCCTCATGGCTCATCGAGACGTAGACGAGCGGGATCGGGACATCCGGCTCCGCCTCTTTGGGGATGGTCTGGTAGGCGGTTGCGCCGAGTCCGAGGACCAGGAGGAAGAGGACAATGACACTGCGGCTTCGGGTGAAGGCCGCGTCGATCAGGGCATTCACGGGCGGCCCGCCTCCGGCGCCGAGGCGGCGGGGGCGAATGCCTCGACCGTCCGTTCGGGGTGAACCCGTTCGCCCGCGGTCACGAAGCCCGCCCCACGGGTGATCAGGCGGACCGTTTCGGGGAGCCCGGTCACCCACAGGACCTCAGGCTCGGCCCGTTGCAGGGTGATGGGGTGGAAGACGACCCGATCTTCGGCGTTCACCGTCTTGACGCCGAGCCGCCCCGCCGCATCCAGGGTCAGCAGGGCCGGGGACAGTCGATGGGTGGCGAGGCGTTCCAGGGGGAGCTCGACGCGGATCGTGCCGCCGGCCGGGGTGCGGGATGGGTTGGGGATGCGCAGCTCCACCCGATAGGTCCGGGTCCCGGCTTCGGCCCGCGGGGCGATGGCACGGATCGTCGCCGTGCGCGTCTCGCCGGTGGCCCGGAGGAGGACCCGGGCGGTCTGTCCCCGTTCGATTGCGCCGATATCCTGCTCGGCGAGGTGGATCACCCCCGTCAGGGGATCGAGATCGACCAGTGTGGCCACGGGGTCGCCGATTGCTACGGTGTCGCCCATCTCCACGAGGCGTTCCTCAAGGAGGCCGTCGAAGGGGGCGCGGATCGTTGTACGCGCGAGGTCCTGCGCGATGGCCTCGAGCTCCGCCCGGGCCGCCTCGAGGGCGGCTCGGGCCCGTTGGCGTTCCACAGCGGACTGATAGCCCTGATCCCCCAACCGTTCCGCTGCCTCGAACTCCACCAGACGCTGGGCCCGAAGGGCCTCGGCGGCCTGCCGCTGGGTCGGCCGGTCCTCGGCGGCGAGGCGTACGATCGCGTTCCCCGCGTTTAGCACCGCCCCCAACTCGTAGTTGACAGCCGCGATCACGCCGGCGGTTCGAGCCCGGAGCGTCGTGGAACGCGCCGGTTGGGTCTCGCCGTGCAGGATGAGGTGCCGGCGGATTGTCTCGGCCTCGCGATGGGCAATTGCCACCCGGAACGGTTCCCGCCCCGAGGAATCCAGACGCGTGGCGGGCGGCTCGGGCTCGCTCGGTTTGCCGAGTAGCAGACCGAGCCCAAGCCATAGGGTGACCGCGAGGGTCGTGACCCCAGCAATCACCAGGTTCCGGATTGATGCGTTCATAAGTGGAGTGTGGTGGGAGTCATGGATTGAGCCTAACCAGAATCAGTTTGTTCAGTCAAGATTGAATAAACTGACAAAAGTCCCGCGGATACGGGAGATGGACGGATGGTTTGCATTGAGGGGGTTCGGAGTGACGGGTGTGCGGGGTTTGGGCCACCGAGGCGCCCCCTCCGTCGGCCCATCTGACGTCAGCGGGGATTGGGGAATCGGGGTCGGATGGGCTGAGCGCAGCGAAGCGCATCGGTTGTGGGTCTATGATGCGCCGGGGGATTCGTTGTGGCCTTGGACTCGGGGAAGCGGAGGGGGTGTTTGGTTTGCGGAAGAGGGTCGGAGTGAAGGGCGTGTTGGGATTGGGGAAGGGATACGCCCCCTCCGTTGGCCCATCCGACGTCAGAGGAGATTGGGCGATCCGGATGGGGTGCGTCTGTTGGCGTCGGTCTATTCGACGGACGCGGGAGGGGCCGGTGTAGCGAGCGTTCCGAGACGGATGCGGGTCGACGCGTGGACGCGTTGCGTGTCCGGTAACAGCCAAAAAGGAAAGGCCCCGGGGATATGCCGGGGATCCGAGCAAGAGCCGCTATGTTGGCGCCCCGGGCAGGATTCGAACCTGCGACCTAACCCTTAGGAGGGGTTCGCTCTATCCAGCTGAGCTACCGGGGCGGGAAAGCGCCGTGCCACCGCATTGTACCAGTGGATCGATTCGGTGGGTGAGGCGCGAGCCGTTAGCCATGGGTCGCTCGAATGGGCAACGATCGGGATCGGGTTCGAGGCCGGCGGCACGCGCCTTATTCGCCGTCGGCGTGTGTCCGGATCAAGCCGACGTATCGACCCTCGATGGCGAACTCGCCGCTTCCCTCGTGGATTTCGATCGGATTGAATTCCGGGTTGGCCGGGAGGAGCTGGACGCGATCGCCGGTTTGTTGGAAACGCTTGACCGTGACCTCGTCGTTGACCCGGGCGACGACGATCTGGCCGTTAAGGGCCTCATCTTGCCGGTGGACGGCGATGAGATCCCCGTCGGTGATGCCGGCATCGCGCATACTCATGCCTCGAACCCGCAACAGGTAATCCGCGCGGGGTCGGAACAGCTGGCTGGAGACGGGGTAGTGGGCCTCGATGTGTTCCGCGGCGAGGATGGGCGCTCCGGCCGCCACCTGCCCGACAACGGGAAGCTCGTCGGTTGGAACGATCGAGGCGAGGCCGGTTGCCGCGTCGTCGGGCTGCGGTTCTGTGTCGTTGGCCACCAGACGGATGCCCCGGGAGACCCCCTTGATCAGTTGGATCGCGCCCTTTTTGGCGAGGGCACGCAGGTGGGACTCGGCTGCGTTCGCGGAGCTGTATCCCAGTTCGCGGGCGATCTCCGCACGGGTCGGCGGCATTCCCTCGGCGTCGATACGACGGCGGATGAGCCCCAGAATCTCGGTTTGGCGCCGCGTCAGGTGTTGCATGGGATTCGACGACTGTATGGATTCACATCGCGGAATGGTAGCGCAGCCGATGCGTTATGGGAAGCCTAGCGCCCCCGGGCGAACCAGCGATCGAGGGTCGTCAAGGGCCAGTGAAGCCAGGTGGGGCGTCCGTGGTTGCACTGATCCCGCCGCTCAGTCTCTTCCATATCCCGGAGCAGGCGATCCATCTCCGGCAGGGTGAGCTGCCGATTCGCCCGGATGGCGGCGTGGCAGGCCATGCCAGCGAGGAGTTCGTTGATGGCCCGTTGCACCCGGCCGCTGTCGCCGAATTCGCTCAAGTCGTCGAGGAGTTGTTGCACCAGGGCCTCGCTATCCGCTTCCGCCAAGGCGGGCGGGACGCCGTGGATGGCCACCCGTTCGGGACCGGTCAGGCGCAGATCGAAGCCGAGCTGACGGATGGCCTCGGCGTGGGTCTCGACGGCCTCTGCGCGACTCGAGCTGACATCGACGATTAGCGGCAACAGGAGGGCCTGGCTGGGGATCTGGCCGTCTTCCCAATAGCGTTGTTTGAGGCGTTCGTAGACGATTCGCTCATGGGCGGCGTGCATGTCGACGAGGATGAGGCCCTCAGCGCTCTGGGCGACGATGTAGACCCCGTGAAGCTGCCCAATGGGTTGACCCAGCGGCTGGTCGGCGGCCCCTTCACGGGGCCGGGTTGCCGCGGGGCTGGGATCGTGCATCGCGCCCGGATCGGGTTCGCTCGGGGCGGAACCGTTGCCGGGGCTGGGCCTTGTCGCCGAGGCACACGCCTCGGCCGACGGCGACTCGGCGGCGCCGGTCGACGCCTCCTCAAGCCGTTCGCCGAGTTGCCGGTAGAGGGCGAGTTCTTCCTGGACGCGTGGGGTCCCCGCCCGCGGACGCCCCGGGTCGGCGGGGCTTCGAGCGCCAGAGGATGGCGTCTTCGGGGGCCGGGGTGGCCGATCGGGTTCGCCGGCCGGGGCCTGTCGCGAGGGCGCGGTCTCGGGATCCGCAGGGGTCTCCGCAGCCCCTTGGGGGGCCGTTGTCTCCGGCGCCGCAGGGGCAGTCGTGGCGTCGAGATCGGCGAGGGCCGCGGCGATGGCGCGATGCAAGAGATCGTAGATGAGCCGACCTTCCCGAAAACGGACCTCGTGTTTGGTCGGATGGACATTGACGTCGACCTGCGTTGGATCGACGGTCAAGTAGAGGAGATAGGCCGGGAACCGTCCGGGTGCCAGGACGTCCTCGTAGGCGCGGCGCACCGCGTGGGCCACGGAGCGGTCCCGGACGACGCGCCCGTTGACGTAGAGGTATTGCAGGTCCCCTTGGCCCCGGGAGAAGGTGGGCCGGGCGATCCAACCCGCCAAACTGAGGGCGGGGGCGCTGTGTTCGAGGTAGACGGCATGGCGCATGAAGGGCTCACCGCAGAGCCGCGCCACCCGTTCTTCCCGGGCGTCCTGCTTGGTCGCAGACGGCAGTTCCTGGACGGTGCGCTGGTTGTGGCGCCAACTCAGAGCGATCTCGAAACACCCGAGTGCGAGCCGCCGCAGGGTCTCTTCGATATGCCCGAATTCCGTACGCTCCGTGCGGAGGAACTTCCGCCGTGCCGGGACGTTGTGGAAGAGGTCCCGGACATCGACTGTGGTTCCTTCGGGATGAGACGCCGGATAACAGGTCGGGGCGGACGCGGTGTCGCCGGTCGCCATCCAGCCGGTCTCCGCCCCCCGGGCGCGAGAGGTGATGGCGACCTGCGCGACGGACGCAATACTCGCTAGGGCCTCGCCGCGGAAACCGAGGCTACCGATCGCCTCCAGGTCGTCCAGGTCGCGAATCTTGCTGGTGGCGTGTGGGGTCAGGGCGAGCGGCAGATCGTCGGCGGCGATCCCGTGGCCGTCGTCGCGCACGCGGATGCGGCGCAGGCCGCCTTTCTCCACATCCACGTCGATCTGCTGCGCGCCGGCATCCAGGCTATTCTCGACGAGTTCCTTGACGAGTGAGGCCGGACGGGAGACGACCTCACCGGCGGCGATCTGGTTGACGAGCTGGGGCGGGAGAAGTTGAATGGATGATGGCATGGTGGCCGTTGCGACCCTCGCGTCGTGGTTCGGGGACGGCGCAACGGGGCGGGGAACCCGCTGTCAGCGTTTGACGTGGCGCATCAGGCGACGGCGTTTGCGCGCCTGACGGGGCGTCAACGGGTTGCGCCGGCCCTCGAAGGGGTTGCTGCCGGTGCGAAACTCGAGCCGGATCGGGGTTCCTGCTAGATCCAGGTGCTCGCGGAAATAGCCCTCGAGGTAGCGTTGATAGCTCCCCGGTAGCCGGTCGGTCTGGTTGCCGTGGATGACCACGCGGGGGGGGTTGCGGCCGCCCTGGTGGGCGTAGCGGAGCTTGATTCGCCGCCCCTGGACCCGGGGAGGCGGATGATGGGCGATGGCCGCTTCGAGGTGGCGCGTGAGTTCGTTGGCCGATAGAGCCCGCCGCCCCGCGTCAAAGGCCTCCACGGCGGCATCCAGCAGATGGCCGACGCCGGTTCCGTGGCGGGCGGAGATGAAGTGTTGCTCGGCATAGTCGATGAATCCGAGTCGAAAATCCAACTGCTGTTTGATCTGCCAGCGGCGTTCCGGGGCAAGGCCATCCCATTTGTTGATGGCGAGAACCACGCCGCGTCCTTGATCCAGGACGTAGCCGAGTAGATGGAGGTCCTGGTCGGTAATCCCCCCGCGGGCATCGAAGAGCAGGATGCTCACGTGGGCGGCATCGATGGCCGCGAGGGCCTTGGCGACACTGAATTTCTCCACCGTCTCGCGGACCTTGCCGCGGCGTCGGATGCCGGCGGTGTCCACGAGCTCGAAGTCCCGCTCGGCGTGCCGGAAGGGGAGGATCAGGCTGTCCCGTGTGGTCCCCGGCGCATCGAAGGCGATCACCCGTTCCTCGCCGATGAGCCGGTTGATGAGGGTCGATTTGCCGACGTTGGGTCGTCCGACCACGGCGACACGGATCGGCGTATCCCCCGTCTCCGTGTCCGATGGGGCCTCCGGGGGCGCGGCCTCCCCCCGAGTCAGCGCGTCTGCCTCGGGGGCCAGCTGTGCCTCGATCGTGCCCCAGAGGGATTGGATCCCGCGTCCCTGTTGCGCCGAGAGCGGGATCGGCCCGATGAAGCCGGTGCCATGGAATTCGCTGGCGGCCTGGTCGGGATCCCGGCGGTCGGTCTTGTTCACGACCAGGATGACCCGCCCGGCCCGTTGCCGGAGCTGTTCGGTGATGAGTTCATCACCGGCGGTGAGTCCGGCCCGGCCATCGACCAACAAGACAACGAGATCCGCTTCGGCGAGGGCGACTGCCGTCTGCTCGGCCATGGCCTCGCTCAGATCCGGCGCGGCATCCTCGCCGATCCCGCCGGTGTCGATGATCCGATAGCGCCCGTTGGGACCCTCGGCGACGCCGTAGCGGCGGTCGCGGGTCAGCCCCGGAAAATCCGCTACCAGGGCGTCGCGACTCCGGGTGAGGCGATTGAACAAGGTTGATTTGCCCACGTTGGGGCGTCCAACCAGGGCGATCACAGGCATCATGGCGGAAACTCCGTGCGCCCGCCGGCCCTCAGTTCTGAGGGGCCGTCGTGCGGTCGCTGAGCGCTTGGCCGACGCGAACCCGGAAGGCGGCGAGCCGTCCGGCCCGATCCACGACATAAACGCGGTCGCCGTCCACCAACGGCGGAATGGCGACCCGCTCCTGGGTGAAGCCGCGGGATCGTATCTGATCGATGGGGTCGCCGGTGCCACTGACCAAGGCACGCGGGATGCGGGTCCGTCCGACGAGCCGGCCGTCGCGTCGGCGCAGCCAATGCACGTAGCCGGCTCGATCCGCAACCACCAGATAGTCCGATTGGGGGGTCGGCGCCGTCAGCTGTCGCCCGCGCAGCTTATCCTGTTGCCACATGATGCTGCCGGTGCGTTGGTCGATCGCGGCCACGATGCCGTCCTCCGCCACCGCATAGAGGCGATCGTCATCTCGGGCCATGTCCTGGTAGGTGCTGATTTCCTGGGTCCAGATCTTGCTGCCACCCCGCAGTTCGATGGCGACGATGCCCGATTGGTAAGCCGCGACGAAGACCCGGCCCTGGCCGGTGTCGACGAGCGGGCGGGCGTCGATGTCGACCATGCGCTCCAGTTCGTTGCGTCCTTGGGGGAGGGCGACGCTGACCTCCCAGAGCACCTCCCCGTCACGCCCTCGGAGCCCGACCAGACGCCCGTCGTCGAAGCCAAGGACGATGAGGCGGCCCTCGAGGACGGGTGTCGGGGCGCTAATGCCCCGCAAGGTCAGACCAGGGACCCGTCCGTGATAGACCCATTGCGGTTGACCGCTCGCCCGATCGAGGGCCCGCACCGCCCCGTCGAGGGTGCGAACAATGAGCCGATCCCCGGTGACTGCGGGTGCCGCGAGGACCTCGCTGCTAACCGATTGGCGCCAGCGGATGCGGCGTGCCTCGGGGTCGAAGGCAACCACGACCCCCTCTCGACCGCCGGCATAAAGCAGGCCGTCGGGGCCTGCGGCGAGTCCGCCGCTGATGCGCGTCCCGAGGGATTCCCGCCAGAGCAGGTTCCCGTTGCTGCCCCGGTAGGCGCGGAGTTCCCCGGCCGGCGAGACGGTATACAGCCGCTCGCCGCGGAGCTCCGGCTGCAAGCTGCGGAAGGCAATGCTCAGCCCCTCACCGGCCACCCCGCGCCACACCGGTTCGATGGTCAGCGTTGGCCGCCCCTTGGCCCGGCGGCCGCGGTCAGCTACGTCCCCAGAAAGCGGTATCGG
>CAYFWJ010000080.1:6387-13251 GCA_964346755.1 uncultured Ectothiorhodospiraceae bacterium | reverse complement strand
GGCAAGCCTTGCTGGTCACGCGGGATAGCAAGGATTTCCGGGTGGACGGCCCCGGGATCCGGGTGCCGTATCAATTGTAAACGAGGAGGCTCTCTTGGGATGGCCGGCGTGGCCATTCCTCGGCCAAGAGGGGCCGTCCATCGGTTCGCCTAAGCCCCTCGGCGAGCGCGCGTTGTCAAAGCGCGCAGCCGCTCCCCTATTGCGAATCCGTCGTTCGCGAATCCGCCAGGCAGGAGGATGACGCCGTTGCGGTGATCGCCCAGAACCGGGTGATCGGCCCGAGTCGACAGACGACGATTTCAATTCTATGAACAGTAAAGGGTGTTGGAATCCTGACACCCCCGCGCCTCGATTCAGTGACCGGTTGACGCCCTAACCAAAAGCCGGATCCTCGAGCCCTTCATCGAATCGTGTCCATCCCGCGAGATGCGCCTATGCATACCGACAATCGCCTCCGATACCGACCCCGGAGGGATTTACTGGGTCTGTTTGTTCTGTTGTTCCTGCTGCCTCCCATCGCCAGCGCCAAACTGGAGTGGGTCGGCTGCGGCATCACGAAAAAGGCCTTCATGGCCGAGCTATCCAGCGCCTATGAGGCAACCTCTGGCACGCCGATCGATCTCGCCGGCGGCGGCGCCACACGGGGCCTTCATGCGGTCGCTGAACAACGATCGGACCTGGGTGGCAGTTGCCGCATGGCCCTACCCCATGTCCACAGTCAGGAGATGAACGTACGCCTGCATCCCATCGCCTGGGATGCCCTGGTGGTCGCGGTTCACCCCGCGAATCCGATCGACGCGGTGAGCTCGAAGGATATCTATCGGATCTTCACCGGGGCCATACGGAATTGGCAGGCACTTGGCGGGCCGGATCGAGCCCTGCGTCTGCACGTACGTGGCGGCTACCAGGGGAAATACTCCGGCGTCGGCTACGCGGTACGCCAATACATCCTCCACGATACCCGAGCCGAGCTCGACACCCCCTTCGAACACCCCTCATCCGGCCCCCTGGAGGAGGCCCTCGAGACGGATCGCTGGGGATTAGGCGTCACGGGCTTGAGCAGCGCTCAGAAACGGGATCTCAAGCTACTGGAACTGGACGGCGTGCCACCGACGGTGGAACAGCTTAAGGCAGGGGAGTATCCGTATTATCGACCGCTCTACCTGATCACCTCCCGGCGGCCGAACCCGGAGACCCAGGCCTTCCTCGACTTTGCCCGATCGGCGGAGGGCAAAGCGGTGATCCGCCGGAACGGCAGTCTGCCCTACAGCGATGCCCTCCGATTGATGACCAACCGGACCATCTACGGCGAGGGAGTCCGCCACTGAGGCCACGGCTCGCCCGGGCCCGAGGCGGGGCGCAGGGTCCCTCCTCGGCCTGACCCCGGCGACCTACGGCCGCAATCGGGCGAAGATCGCGGTCAGCGCCTGCTCCCACGACCGCAGCAGCGCGGTTGCTGCGGTCGAGGTGGACGGCGAGTCGACCAGCGCAGTCGGCCGTAACGTCGAGACCTCCGCCACAAGGCCCCCCACGCTCTCCTGAATCGTGATCCGCAGTGGCAACGCGGCCTCGATCGTCGAATGGTCGAGGGCGGCGCCCCGAGCGCCCTCGGCAGGCTCCACGACCAGTACCCGGTAACGACCGCTCGGCTTTGCACCCACCTGGGTCAATCCCTTATCGATCGGCTGGATGAATAGGATCCGGAACCCCGCCTGCTGTAGCCCTTCCTGCAACCGGTTCATGGTCTCCGGATAGGGATAGTCGCTTCGCACCTCCAAGAACGCCCCTGAGGGCGGGTTATCGGCCCCGCCCCGCGCCACGCCCCCCGAGGCCATCGTCACGGCGATGATAATGAACACCGCGAACCGAATCGGCAGGGCCCGCATGTGCTCCCCCCGGCTCACAGGGACACCTCCCAGAGGACCGCCTCGTAGGACTCGCTCACCGAATCGCAGAGCTTCGAGGCGCCTTCGACGCCTGCCATCTGCGCCAATCGCGCCGGATTGGTTGCACTGACCCGGACCCCTTCACTGGTTTCACGCACCGTCATGCGACAGGGCATGAAGGATCCGAGACGGGCATCGTGGGCCACGACGTCGGGGAGCATTGCGAAGTTGCAGAAGTAGATGTCGTGATATCGATGCCCTTGATGCGTACCGGACCGCTCCCGGATGGGCCGGAACTGATGGACCTTCAGGGCCCGTTTCACCCTATCGATCGTGGCCTCGAAGTCGGATCCCACAACGGTCGATAGGATCAATGGCCCCGGCTCATCGGACCCAGTCGACGAGGCTTCAACACGGGCGCTCGCGGCAAAGACCGCGAGACCGGCAATAACGAGCAGTAAAACAACGGGTAATCGGCGTCCAGACATCGGGTGATCCCTCCATTAAAGAAATTAATTCATGATAATAATAGAATACTAATATAAAAGCAATAGGAAGACACCCGGAGTTTAAGCAAAAGTTATTCCACGGACCAACGGGTCCCGAGAATCCCCTGGGATACTCGGATCGCTTGGCGACGATTGATTATGGCCTCGACTCGACCTAGTCTTCCTCCGACCGTTCTGGTTCTGGCGAACCGATCAACCCTGGAGTACCCGATGATCCGCTTGCCTGTGACTCGTCTGACTCGGACCTGGGCCACGCTCGTCGTGACCGGCGCCGTGATCTCCCTCGTCGCTTGCACCACACCGGCGACACGCGACGACGGAACCACGCCCACGGGGACGGGCCCCGAGGGCTCCTCCGACCCGTCGACCGATGCATCGACGGTGTCTCCGTCTCCGGGGGCATCCACCGATCCATCACCGAGTGCACGCACCACCCCGGAATCGCCGAGTGCCCCGCCCACGGAAGCCCCCACCGTGACGGAAGAAGCCCCCGCCCCTTCCGAGCCTCGGGACCGTGCCGAGGCCTCGCCGATGCAGGGCGAGGACAGCGGTGCTAAACGCTATACCCGCGCGACGCTCCCGGCCTCCTGCCGCGATTTGGTCGAGGCGCTCTTCCCCTGCGACTACTACCGCCAGAGCGGCGCCATGGCCATGGCGCAGGAATGCCAACAAGAGAAGATCGAGCAGAGTGATTGCCCAATTCCGCTGGAGACCGTCCGCGATGCGATGGCCCGGAACGGGGACTCCTAGGACGGGGCAGGCTCCATGACGGGCACCTCGCGGGCAGAACCGGCCGCGGTTGGCTCACCGGCTCCGCGTCCCCTACCTCACGGCTCTCCCGCCGCCCGGATGCCTCGATGCGGGGCGACGTCTCGGTTGCCCAAGGTGAACACCGAACACGGCCCCTGGGCCCCTGGGGATAACGCGCGACATACGCACACCCGGCACCGCAGGTATCGCCCCACCCATCGGGACCGGCGGCCACGCCAAGGGCCCCGGCTGTCGAATCCGATCCCAACGCCCCGGATGCCCATGGCGTGGCGCGGGCAGGCCTCGGGACGCGCCTATCCTCCGGTTGGCCACGGTTTCCACCGGTGGATGCGTCGTCGAAGCCAGCTCGAATCGAGCCCGCACCACTCGGGACACCCGGCATCTCGACACATCCTCCTCCGTTAGACGCCCCGAGCGCGGGCTACAGAGTAGCGCCAGGACCTCTTGGGTATTGCACAATCGATCCAAATAAATGAGAATGATTGATAACTACGAACGCATCGATGACCGCGCGAACACGCCGGGAGGTAACCCATGACCCAGACCCTCCAATGGAAACACGAAGACCGACAACACCGCCGCACAGGGCGACCCCAACGCCACGCCAATGGAGCGACCATGGCGGTCAACGACACCGCCACATCTCCGAATCTGGACATCCAGCCGCAGGAGACCGCGGTCCCGCCACTCGAACAACCAAGCCAATCGGCGAAGGCGTCGAACGGCCGGGGTCGACGTCGACGAAACGGCGCGGGTCCGGTGGGTCATGCCGAGGCAGCGCAGGCCTCCTTGATCGACACCGAGGTTGGACGGACCGTCGAAGTCACCGGGATTGACGCGGGAAAAAACATGGAACTCCGCCTCAAGGGCATGGGGATTAGCGTCGGTAGCTGCCTGTCGATTATCCAACGTCGCAGCGGCGGGATCGTCATCGCCCGTGAGGGCTCACGCTGGGTCATCGGGCGCGGCATGGCAGGCAAGATTCAGGTCCGGTCCTGCTCACCCTAGGGGCCAGCGGGGGCGGGGATCCCGCCGCCTAGCGACTGGCAGCCGCTGGGGATCGACGAGTCAGCCGCCGATGGTGGATGAGCCGATAGCCGAGCAGCGCCAGCAGAATCGAGCCGTAGATCAGCGGTTCCCGAAGATCGGCCTTGACCGCCCAGGCGAAATGCAGTACCCCGAGCACCGGTGCCAGGTATACCAACCGGTGGAGTTGGAACCAGCGCTGGCCCAAGCGGCGAACCATAGCGCGGGTAGAGGTGACCGCCAACGGAATCAAAAGCAGGAAGGCAAGGAAGCCGACCGTGATATACGGGCGCTTGGTGATATCCGTAACGATCTCGTTCCATACCAGCATGCGGTCCAACCCGAGGTAGATACCGAGGTGGACACTGAGATAAAAGAAGGCCAGCAGCCCGAGGGGGCGACGCATCGCATGCAGGCGTTTCCACCCCGTCCACCGGCGCAACGGACTCACAGCCAGCGTCAGGAGCAGGAACTGCAGACCGAATAGCCCGGTTTGATGCAAGAGCGCCTCGACCGGATTCGCGCCGAGGCGGTCGGTCACAAGGGCCAGGACAAGCCAGGCCGCCGGCAGCAAGCCGAGAACGGTCGCCGGGACCCACCAGATCAGGAGACGACGGGTCATCGGAGCCCTCTAGAAATGGCGGCGCAGATCCATGCCGCGATACAGATCGGCCACCTGCTCCTCATAGCCGTTGAACATCGGCGTCTTCTGCTTGAAGAACTTGCCGATCCGGCGTTCCCGCGCCTGGCTCCAACGGGGATGATCGACGTTGGGATTGACATTGGCATAGAAGCCGTACTCGTTCGGCGCCGCGTCGTTCCACGTCGTGCGAGGCTGAGTCTCGGTGAAGCGGATCTTCACGATCGACTTGATGCTCTTGAACCCGTACTTCCAGGGCACGACCAAGCGGATCGGTGCGCCGTTCTGATTCGGTAGGACCTCGCCATACAGCCCGACCGCCAGCAGGGTAAGCGGGTTCATGGCCTCATCCATTCGCAGCCCCTCGACGTAGGGCCAATCCAGAACCTGACGCCGCTGTCCCGGCATCTGCTCCGGGTCATACAACGTGGTGAATTCGACGAATTTGGCGTCTCCTGTCGGCTCAAGCCGACGCAGCACCGGCCCCAGTGGGACCCCGACCCAGGGGATGACCATCGACCACCCCTCCACACAGCGCAGCCGGTAGACCCGTTCCTCCAAGGCCTCGCTCCGTACCAGGTCACTCACGCCGTAGGTTCCCGGCTTGTGGCAATGCCCCTCGACCGCAATCGTCCACGGCTCGGTCTGCAGCGTATGGGCCCGTCGTGCTGGAGCCCCCTTCCCCGTCCCGAACTCGTAGAAATTGTTGTAGGTCGTGACGTCTTCGTAATCCGTCCGCTTCTCGTCGGTACTGAAACGACTCGACTCGGGGTCACCGATGCGCAGGGCGCCGCGGGCCAAACCCGCGAACCCGCCGAGGCTCAGGCCAACCACGGCGAGACCGCCGGCCTGCATGAAGCGACGCCGTTGGGCGTAGACCTCGGGCGGCGTGATCTCGGAGGGAGGTGGAGCATCGGACGAACGGCGAATCAGCAAGGCCATGGCTAACTCCGTCGCGGTGAGCGCGGTTGGGCGAGGCTCGACGCGCCGATCGCTCCGATCGGACCGAGCCATTGGTGAACGGCCCTTGAGACCAGATCCAAGGCGATTGGTTGCGGCTCGGGCCCAAGGTGAGGAAGGTCCGACGGGGGAGGGGTCAAGGGAGGGCGCGCTGCCCAAAGGGCCGGCATGGATCCCGCGACGGTTCAATCAAATCGCCGCGGGTTGGGTCGCTGCACCCGGATCGATGACAACGTGGGATCCGACGAGGGCCGAGTCGACGGCTAGGATCCGACGGCTGGCTGGAAACCGGTGAACCCCGAGCAATCCTCATCGGCAATCGAGCGATCGTTCAACGTATAGGCGATCGAGCAGGATTGGACCTCCGAGTCGACCATCTCCAGGGCAAAATCCACGATATAAGTGAACGCATACGCGTTCCCGCCATCCTCGACAGTGGTTCCGCCTTCGATATCGAGATCGTACGTAGAAGACACACGGGGCTCAGTCTGGATATCCTCCGCGCGCGAACTCAGATCACCCACGTAGGTGGTTTGGCCAAATAACCGATAGCCGTCCGGCGTCTCGTAGTCGTCAAAGGTGACGAGCAAGTCATAGGTGTACTGCGAGTCCGAGACACCCAGCTCGTTGTCGACATCGACTCGAACGGTAACCTCACCGGTCACCGTGACCGTGGGATCCGTCTCCAGGTCGGCATAGTCGATCTGCGTGGTCCGATCGATCACGACCGCGGATGGGGTGATGTTCGAGAGTGCCTGGGTCTGAGCATTCGTGACCTCACGCAGAGACGAGGCTTGAATCGAGCCCGCAAGTTGCTGCGCCTGGGCCTCACCCACATCCTCGATATCGACGAACACATCGGGATCGACCCCGGCGTCAATGGCGGCCTGTTTCGAATTCGTCGCTTGCGTTTCCAACTCGCTGTCGCCGGTATTCCCCGTATCACCAGTGTTCCCCGTATCACCAGTGTTCCCCGTATCACCAGTGTTCCCCGTATCACCAGTGTTCCCCGTATCTCCGGTGTCGCCGGCATCTCCCGAGTCACCCGTTTCGTCGTTATTATCGTCATCAT
>CAYFWJ010000080.1:0-6287 GCA_964346755.1 uncultured Ectothiorhodospiraceae bacterium | reverse complement strand
CCGGTGTCGCCGGCATCTCCCGAGTCACCCGTTTCGTCGTTATTATCGTCATCATCGTCACAACCCCCGAGCCAGGGTAGCGTGGCGAGCGACAAGATAACGACAAGCATCAATAACCGGTATCTGGCCAAATGCATGAGGACCCCCTCCGAAGCGTTAATGGAACGCGAGGCGCGCGCCAGCCCGAGGCCCACAACGCGGCAAGCCAAAACACCGCACTAACCTCAGCCGATCTGCCCCACGACGCCAAGTCTAGCCCAACCATCGACGATTCGGTAGCGAAGGCGGGGTACTCGACCGAACGACCGGAACCGGGCATCACGTGATGCGCCGTTCCGCTCGCCGATCCCTCGAGGGGTCACGGCGGCGAATCGTGCACTGTATCCGATTCGCGGGCTCGATCCGTGGTCTCGGATGGCGTCGGCGTCCAATCGAACGGACCCCGCTGCGAGCGGGCCTGGGATAGATAGGCACCGGCAAACAAAATGCCGCCCAGGATGACGAGCCCGGCGAGCAGAACCAAACCCACTTGATGCCACGGTTTAAGTCTCATCACATGACCTTTCGTCTTGCAGCGATCTCGGTTGGGGGATCGGGATCGACCCTCGATCGGGAATGGGTTGGGCGGGCGTCGCGACCCGTGGGCGCTCAGGTCCGCCCGGATACAGGCGACCGGCGGGCGATGTACATACCCACCCACGACATGGATTCGATACAATTAGCAGGCAAAATAACCAGACCAGTCGCCTCGTGCGCTGCCTACCGCCCTACAGCCTCAAAGGATCCTCCCTATGCGCGTTCTCGTGACCGGGGCCGCCGGCTTTATCGGCGCCCATGTGGCTCGTACCCTTTCGGCCCGCGGCGACCACGTCGTCGGGATCGATAATCTGAACGCCTATTACGACCCCCAGCTCAAGCAAGACCGCCTCGCATGGATCCGAGCCGGCAGCGACGCCACGCCCACCGCCGGCACGTTCTCGTTTCACCTGCTGGACTTGGCCGATCGCAGTGGCATCGAGGATCTTTTCGCCGGCGAGCGACCGGATGCCGTGGTGCACCTCGCCGCCCAGGCCGGCGTTCGCTACTCCATCGATTCGCCCCATACCTACGTCGACAGCAATCTGGTCGGCACCCTCAACATCCTCGAGGGCTGCCGACACAACGGGATTCAACATCTCGTCTATGCCTCGAGCAGCTCGGTTTACGGGGCGAACGAATCCCTCCCGTTCTCGGTCCACGATAACGTCGATCATCCCTTGAGTTTGTATGCCGCCACCAAGAAGGCGAATGAGCTGATGGCGCATAGCTATAGCCACCTTTACGGGATTCCGAGTACTGGTCTGCGTTTCTTTACGGTTTACGGCCCTTGGGGTCGACCCGATATGGCATTGTTCAAGTTCACCCGAGCGATCCTAGCGGGGGAGCCGATCGATGTTTACCACTACGGCAATCATCGTCGGGATTTCACCTACATCGATGACATCGTCGCCGGGGTGGTTCGGGTGCTCGATCAACCGGCCGAACCCAACGCCTCCTGGTCCGGTGCGCAACCCGACCCGGGCTCCAGCGCAGCCCCGTGGCGCGTCTACAATATCGGCAATAGCCGGCCGGTGGAACTCATGGCCTATATCGAACGCCTCGAGGCGTGCCTCGGGCGGGCGGCTGAAAAGAATCTACTCCCCATGCAGCCCGGGGACGTCCCGGATACCTGGGCGGATGTCGCCGATCTTCAAACGGCCGTCGACTATGCCCCGAACACGCCCATCGAGGAGGGGATTACTCGATTCGTCGATTGGTACCGATGGTACTTTCAGGTGTGATGGAACCTCGGCGGATAACCGCTCCTCGGGCTACCCTGACGGGAACGACAGGAACGAGAAATCCACCCCACTCCCCTGAAACCCGGTCCCAAAGGCGGACCGGCGATCGAACCGTTTGTCGACACGGATCTCAACCGCCGTTGGCCTGGCGCTGAGCGCGTGGAACCCCTACCCCCCAAGACCCAAGCGCCGAGTTCGCTACCGATCATGCGCCGCTTCGATTTCTGGCCATTTTCGGGCTCAGCCAAGCCCGCCAAGCCGACCACCTCATCACACGCCCCCGCGATCGATTTCGAACGCAGCGGCGAGCAGACACTTGATTCCGTCGCCCGGGCGGCCCGTCGTGTTCGCTGGACGGAGACCGTGCTTCAGCTCGCGTGGACGGCCGGCCCGGTCACCATCATTGCGATGCAAATCGGCTACTGGATCGGGTTCGGCAACCTACCGCCGCTCGAAAATCTATTCTTCTTTGTCGCGTACACGGTCATTGCCGGATTCATCAGTCTGTTGACGCGTCTCATCGTGGAATGGCGAACCATGGGCCAACGCCGCTCGGCACGTTCCGCTCTGACGGAGGTGAGCGATCGCCTACCCGATCTGGTCTTCGCGGTCCGCGACCTTTACTTGATGACCCTGGAGGAGCGCCAACGCCGAATCGAAGCGGCCCGTCTGATCTTGACCGAAGTCGATCTCGGACAGCGTAGCGTCGCGATCGCGGTCGAACAGATCACCGAGGACCCGGAACTGGCCCGCTGCGCCGAGACCCTCGACATCTACCGCCGGGCGGGCCTGTTCTCCCGGGTGCGCGAGCTCGCTGAAAACTGCCGGAAAAGGGCCGCGGATGTGCTCCACGCGCTCCACGCCTCCAACCCCGAGGCGGCCGCGCTCCTACGGGAGCGTCTGAACGGCCGCGCCCCCGATCCCCGTGAAGGGCGCCCGCGACGCGAGAATTTTCTCGAACGCATCCTATCCGGTATCGCGGCCGACAATCTCAGCCTGTTCGGGCTCCGCGATGTCGAGGAGCTGCTCGTCCTGACATTCGAACTCATGATGGGGCGCGAACTCTTGATCCTGTCCTTTCGGCCGCACGCCTCGGGACGGCTCGTTCACACCAGCGAACAGGTGGAATACGAACGCAATCGCTATCAAATCGCCCGGGCCGGCTGCTATGAACGCCTCCAGACCCTAGCGGATCATCTCGCCGAACACGACGACGGCCACTCTCCCCCCGCCGGAGAGGTCAAAGCCACCCTCCACAAGACGATCGAGAGCCGGATCAATCAACTGATCCGAGAGGTCCGCGTGCAGGGGACGACCGTCGCCGTCGGCGGGATCGCCCAATCCCCTCGGTTCTCCAGCGCATGGCGGCAACTCGATGATGCGGTCCTGCTGTATCGATTGGCCGAAGGGGCGTGCCGAACCGCCCGCGCCCGGCACCTTCGGTTTCAACGGGCCTTGAAGCGATGGCAGAAGGCAGCTGCCGAGGAACCCGCTGCGCTCGGCAACGATGAGGCACACGGCGATGGCACCATCACGATACTCGAGCGCCGGATCCGTCTCGAAGACGCGCAGAAGGTCCGAATCGCCACCAACCTGACCCGCACCTTCGAAGCCCAGGGCCTGGCGGCCGAGGCCGGACGGATCCAGATCGGCCGAGGACGGACTCGACATCCGATCCAGGGCGTTGAGGCCAAACGACTCGCCGTGACCCTCACCGAAGTGCTGGAACCGGAGATCGGCCTCAGCCGGGAAGACGTGCAACGGGCGGTTACCCACTCCAAGGCCGCCCACCTCAGCCCGATCGATCTCACGGTGAGTGGCACGATCAAGGCGGGTTGGGGCGAATCCCTGGTGAACGAACTCCGCGACGACACCGGCAAACTCGCCGAGCGACTGGCCCTATCCCTCACCCAGCTCTACCGGATCCCGCTCAACGAGGGCTTGATCCAGACGCTGCAGGAACGCTATGGGGCGAACGAAGAACGGCTGCGCATGCTCGCCGCTCGAGGGCAGGCCCACGAAAGCCGCCCCAGCTACGAGATCGGTCGCCCGGACACCAATCTCACGGTCCCCGACCGTCTCAAGCCACGTTTTGAAGTGGCTCGACGCACCGTCGAGCGCTACCGCCCCTACGCCGTCAACGGAAGCCGCTCGGCCGCCTAGGGGGCCCGAGCGCTCCCTCGCCCGCGGGATTCAAGCGTCTTACCCGAGCCCCCTGCCGAGCCGAGGCGCCCGATCACGGATGCGGATCGCAGACACAAGAGATCAACGCATGCTATAGTAGTTCGCTTTAGAATTACGCGTCCGTAGCTCAATTGGATAGAGCACTTGGCTTCGGACCAAGGGGTTGGGGGTTCGAGTCCTCCCGGGCGCGCCAAACGCAGCGGATTCACGGGACATCCAGACGAGGGCAATCCCGCGGGAATCGCGATGACGCCGGCTCGAATCCCGTCGGGCTTCAGACAACGCGAGGCGGATCGACGCGATCGTCCAGCCGACGGGATCCGCGACCGAGACCCGATTCCAACCATCCCTCGCAAGACACTGACCCCGCAACCGCTCGTATCCCCCGGCCGAGGCCGTGACTCAAAACCGCCCCCGCTACGACGGCCCATCCAACCGAGATCCCCGGCGTACTGCTGATTCGCCTGATCGATCGATCCAGGGTCATTAGGGTGACGTGGCGAGGAGGCGAGTCACCCCCCAAGTCGTCCGATCCCCCGCTGAGATCCAACGCCCCGTACGGATCACCCCCTGTCCCCCCTCGAAGGCCCCGGTGGCCGCCGACCCAACGCACCGGATGCGACCGATCGAACCGATGGACCCGGCGAGACCCAGGTGAAACGGCTCCGCACCCGACTCGACGCCTCGGCAGGCCAATCCCGTGCGGCATCCCGGATCGTCATCCACCTGTCACCCAAACGCCCTCGAGATATGGTGAGATTCATCCGCCACGACGGCACACGGATCCCCCACGCGCCGCTGAGCCCAATCTCATTCGAAGAGGTATGATCCATGCCACGATCCGGCATCGGCTGGCCCCTGTGGGTACTGCCGGTTCTTCTATTGCTCGCCCCCTACGCGAGTGACCTGCATAGTGCAACCGCCTATAGCGAGGACTTCTCCGGCCAAGACGGCCAAGGCGCCGTCGGCCCGGGGCCAAGCACGGACCTCACGGGGGTCGATTGGACCATCGATACCTCGAGTGCCAATCTCTCCGCCTCGAGCGACTGGTTCCAAGTGATCAACGGCCGCCTGGAGGCCCGGGATGTGGATGGACCCGCCGTGTGGACCTCCCCGACCATCGACATCTCGGGTTTGAGCAATCTCCAGCTGAGCCTGTCGGCCGTCGAAGACGGCGACCACGAGTCCAGCGACTACTTCGATGTCGCCTACGCCATCGACGGGGGCAGCTTCGTCACCCTCACCGATTGGAACAACCGGGGCAGCTCCAGCCACACCCTTGTCGGCGACCGACCTGACGACGCGGACTGGGGCAATGAGACGGTGACCCAGGCCCTCGGCAGTGGCAGCTCGCTGACCCTCCGGGTCACGCTAAGAAACAATGCAGGCAGCGAGCGCCTCCAGCTCGATGATGTGGTCGTAACCGGTGACGGCGCGGGGGCGGATGCGGCCCCGAGCGTCAGCAGCACCACCCCGAGCGATGGCGCAAGCGATGTCGCTGTGGATACGGACATCACGGTGACCTTCAGCGAAGCGGTCACGGTTCAGACCGGGAGCTGGTTCGCGATCGACTGCACTAAGAGTGGGACGCTCGGGGGCACCGTCTCCAGCGGTGACAGCACGACCTTCACCATCGACCCGGACAGCGCATTCAGCCCCGGTGAGACCTGCGATGTCACGGTCACCGGGGGCGCGGTGTCGGATTTGGATACCGATGACCCCCCGGATACCGCAAGTGGCGACACCCGCTTCAGCTTTGCCGTCGCCGGCGACTCGACGGTCGAGGCGTTGAGCGAGGACTTCGAGGGCAGTTGCCCCAATGGGTTGCCGAGCGGCTGGACCGTGTTCAGCGTCGACACGGACGCCACGAATACCTGGGCCTGTGACTCCTTCAGCGGCGACCGCTTCGCCGAGGTCAATGCCTTCGGAGCCAGTGCGCCCGGAGACGACTGGCTCATCACGCCGGCGCTCACCATCGCCAACGGCGATCGCCTGAGCTTCGCGACCGCCAAGAACTTCTCCGACAGTGGGATCGCGCAGCCCTTGACGGTGCGGTATTCGACGGACTACAGCGGCTCCGGCGATCCGACGGGGGCCACCTGGAGCGACGTCCCCGGCGCAGGCAGCATCAGTCTGTCGAGCGGAGGCTTCAATGAGGTCCAATCCGGCCCGATCGATCTCTCCAGCCTCGCTGGAAACACCCTCTACATCGCCTTCCGCTATCAGTCGTCGGGAACGGGCGGTGGCAGCACCAGTCTGTGGCAACTCGATGACGTGCGCCTG
>CAYFWJ010000079.1:0-13407 GCA_964346755.1 uncultured Ectothiorhodospiraceae bacterium | reverse complement strand
AGCCGTTCGATCAAACAGAGCACTCGGGAACCAGCCCGCTAATGGACCGGCCGCGTTCTGCCCACCCGTACCGCATCAACCGGTATCCCTCGAGGCCCTGGGCATACCCGAGCCGGCAGGATACCCCCACGACTGGACAGCACCCGCCAACCCAGCCATTATCCTAAGCAGACATCAAACGATCCTCGGTCTTAAGTGGGTGTGTGGTACGCCTATCCCGTTGCCAACCGAAGTGCGGTCAATGGCGGGTCTCCTGGGCGACGAAACGGCCGTTGGCGTCCCGTTTCGGTTGCCGTTTGCCGATGCCTTCATCAGCCAAGGCCTGGCGCAGATCGGCGAGTTGCCGCTTGGCATCCGTCGGGATATCCGCCGAAAGGAGCCGCTTCGGATCGGTCCCGATCAGTTGCGCGATCTGCGGGGCAATCTCATCGGTCCGGCGCCCGGCGGCAAGGGCGGCGAACTCGACCAGTCCACGGGCCGCGGTCAGCTGGGCGGTCTCGAGCATGATGGCGCTGAGCGGATCCGAGTCGATCTGCTCCTGGAGCCGGCGAACCTCCCGCAGCATTCCGTTACCCGCGTCCCGCAGGGTCTCGGCAACGCGGGCGGTGATCTGCTGGTGGGTCATGGCGGAATGACTCGCCGCAACTGCCCGGCTGGCATCACGGAATTGGCGCGCGTTGCTGGCCTCGATCTCGTTGACCAGCCCCTCGGCGAGTTGGAAGAAGTCTTGATTGGTCTCGGTCATGACGGCGGTTCTCTTGAGGTCGAATGAGGCGATCCTGTGCGATCAGCGATCGCCCGGCACGGCCTTCATGGCCCAGAAGGTTCTCCAGGGATCGTCGGCCGCCTCGAGGCCACAACCTCGCACTCGGGATGGGTCGGATCGGCGCTCAAGGCTGGCGAACGAATACCTGTACAAATATACATATACTGGCGGCGATTGCAAGCCCGAGCGACCGCATGTCCCAGATTTCCCGACGCCAAGCCGAACCGCCTGACGCAGGGAGCCCAAGGGGCATTGGCCGCAGCTCCCGGGCCGATCCACTGCGGGCCTTGACCGGTTGCGCTCGGCGGTACATGCTCATCATCGGCGACGCCGGCGGCCCTGCTCGCTCGGCGTCGACGTGTCCCCCTTACGCTGATGAGGTCCGGAGCCGCCTATGCCCGCGCTGGTCACACTGACAACGAACTTCGGTTATCGCGAACCATCCGCCGCAGCGGTCAAGGGGGTGCTGTACACCCAGTGTCCCGGCGTGCAGATCGAAAACCTGGGACACGAACTGCCCCGCGGCGACATCATGGACAGCGCCTTGTTCGTCACCGGCGCGGTTCCCTTCTTTCCGCCGGGGACGGTTCATTTGGTGAACGTGGATCCCGGTTCCACGCCGATTGCGGCGGCCGTGGCGGATCAATACGTGGTGTGTCCGGACAACGGCGTGCTGACGGTCCTCGCGGAGCAACACCCGATCAAAGCCGTCGTCGCGATCACCCTGCCCGAGGCGGTCGAATCCAAGAGCCGCCAGGTCTTCTACGGTCGAGAGATCTTTGCTCCGGCCGCGGCCCGTCTTGCCTCTGGCGCGGGCCTGGAAGAGCTGGGCACCGCCGTTCAGGATATAACCCGTTTGGCCATGCCGGCCCCCGAAACACGAGACGATACCGGCTCCGTGCGGGGCGAGATCCTCCACATCGATCAATTCGGGAACCTGATCACCAACCTGCACCGCTCCTTTCTGGAAGACCTCCCGGTGAGCAACATCAAGGTCAAGGGGTTCCGCGTGGGCGGGGTCCGGCAGGCCTACACCGACGTGGAATCCAAGAAACCCCTGGCCTTGTTCGGGAGTTACGGGTATCTCGAGATCGCTTATCGGGACGACCGCGCCGACGCGCGGCTTCGCGCCGGCAAAGGGGGGATTATCGAGGTGGAGCTCGGCTAGACCGGGGAGGCCGGCTCACTCGGGCTCAGTGGCCCCGTCGGGGCCGCGGTTGCCCTTGTTCCGGGTGCGCAACCGGTTGTACTCTGGATGCCGCGTCAGATTCTTGCTTAGGTAGACGTGGGGGTCGTCGTTGCCGAAGCCTTGTTTGCGAAAGAACTGCAAGGCCTCGCGGTTGTCTGCGTCGGTGTCGACGATCATGATCCGCACCCCCGCCCGGATGAAGAGCTCGGTCAGCCGCTCGACGAGTCGACCGGCCACCCCGGAGCGCCCATACCGCGGCTCGACGCCGATCCACATGAGGTAGCCGTATCGCCAGGGGCCCTTGCGCTTCTCGATGACCGCCCCCAGGGCGAACCCCACGAGCGAGCCGGCCCGCTCGGCGACCAAGCAGTAGTCCCCGTCCGAGTTGAATAAGGCAACGGGCTCGTACTCATCCCAGGTGCGATACAGCGTGGGCCAGCGATCGGCGGTGAAGAGGCGTTCCCCCAACGCGTACACCGCGGCGAGATCGGTGAGCCGCATCTCGCGGACAATCAACTGCGGGGCGCGGGGTTTGGCCATAGGGAAATTCTGCGATGGAATCAACATGGAACGACCCCTGCAGTCTCCCAGCTCGGGGCCCCATCGGCAACCGCCCACCCGCCCGACGGGGAAACGCCAGCCCTCGCCCAGGGCCGGCACCGGACGTTGCAGCCGCCCAGGGATGTTGAGCGGCCAGCAATCGGGATCGACACCGCGGCGGCAGACCGGATCTCGATGCACGCAAGAGTACTTGACTCTTAAATAATAATGATTATCGTAACGGACATTAGCCGAACCGAGGGCAGCTGGCCGATGAGTTACTACATTCACCACGTCCCTGGCCGTTTGCGGGTGCGCGCGGACTCCCTGAAGGGGAGCAGCTGCGATGCCGAGGATCTCTGTGCCGTTCTCGAACGCCTCCCCGGCGTTCGGGACCATCGCCTCAATCCGAAGACCGGGTAAATAATAATGATTATCGTAACGGACATTAGCCGAACCGAGGGCAGCTGGCCGATGAGTTACTACATTCACCACGTCCCTGGCCGTTTGCGGGTGCGCGCGGACTCCCTGAAGGGGAGCAGCTGCGATGCCGAGGATCTCTGTGCCGTTCTCGAACGCCTCCCCGGCGTTCGGGACCATCGCCTCAATCCGAAGACCGGGAGCCTATTGGTCCACTACGACGCCGAGTCGCTCCAGGCGGACGATATCCTCTACCCGATGGTCAAGGCGGGCTGCCTCGAGAGCGGCATCGCGGCTGCGGCCGAACAGCGAAGCCGAGGACCGGTCACCTCGGTGGGCTCCATGGTGGGATCGGCGTTATTCGGGACCTTCGTCAAGAAGAGCCTCGAGACCTCGATTACCTCACTCGCCAAATCGATTCGCTAGGCGGGCCCGACAGCCAACCCCGCTCCCGCCCGGGAACCAGCGCGCCCTGAGGCGCCCGTCAGGCCCGCTCCGAGGCCGCTGAATCCCCGGGGTGTCAACCGTCCCTCGAGTCCTGAGCCGATGCCATTCGCCGATCCCTGCAGCGGGCTCGAACGCCCAATCGCGCCCGATCTCGCTGACTTCGCCCCTTTTTTGTCGTATGTTCACGTTGTACACCACGTCCCCGGCCGACTCCGTCTGCGGCTCCCCCGGGCGACCGAGACATGGCTCGGCGGACAGGATCCCGGGCCATGGCTCAGGCAACTCGAGGCCTGCCCCGGGGTCCGCGGCGTCCGCCTCAATGCAGCGGCGGCCAGCCTGATCCTCGACTACGACCCGGCCCATCTACCGCCGAGTTGGTGGTCGCACTACATCGGCGAGCCGGATCGGCGGACCTGAATACCGCCTCGATGCGCTCAGGGGCGCGTCACCCCATGACAACAACCCATGTTAGCCCTCGGCTGTTCCCAAAGGAGTCACTGACCATGAGCTATTACCCGCCCTACCCCTACCCCGTCCACAACGCACCCGCGCCGGCTACGCAGCCGTTGCCCGTGATGCAGAGCGCGGCCATGGGGGCGACCGTCGGAGCGGCGGCCGCCACCGCACGTCAGCTCCGCCAGCCGGTGCGCAGCGCCGAGGCCGCCGTAGGGGAAATCCTCGCGGCGGGCGCGGTCACCGGTGTCACGACCGCCACCTTGACGTACATGCGGCAGCATACCGCGCACCCGAGCAGTTTCGGGACCTTCGCGACCTTGTTCATGACCGGCACCGCCCTGATGGTGGCCTTCGGTCCACGCAGTGGGTCCAACCGTGAGGAGCGAGGTTGACATGATGGGCGATTCATCCGATCCGCAACACTACGGCTACGGCCCAGCGGCCGAGGCGGGCCCCCCGTCGCCGGACAATCCCCAAGCCGCGCCGGGTCAGCCGGCCCCCGGGGGGCCAGGTTACGGCCACGGCGGCCCCGGACCCCACGGGCATCCGGGACCGCCACCCGGCTCGGGTTGGCCGCCGGAGGCCGGCTATGGTCCCCCCGCCCCCGGCGGTTGGCCTCCCTACGGCTATCCGCCGGGCCACCCGGCCGGGGTGATGCCTGCGGGTTATCCGGGCGCGCCCGGCTACGGTCCCGGCCATCCGGGCGCCTACTACGGGCCTCAGCCCCCCGGCTACGGCGCTGCCGGCATGCCACCCCACGGTTACGCCCCGGGCACCCCCGGCATGGGGCCCGGGTATGGCTACGGCTACCCGCCCGGGTATGGATACGGCCCTCCGCCTCAAGGCGGGATGCCACCCCACGGGGGACACGGCGGCATGGAGGCAGGCCTCGGGAGCTTCTTCAACTTCCGCGACGAGCGCTTCATCCGGGGGGCCATCACCGGGGCGGCCTTAACCTTCCTGTTGACGAACGAAGGGCTTCAGAAGAATACCGTGAAGTCCCTGGTCAAGGTCTGGTCGACCCTGCAGGGCGGCTTTGAGGAGATGAAGGAGCGCTTCCAGGATGCGGAGGCGGAGGTGCGTTCCGAGCAAGACAAGGGCTGAATCTCACCCTCACACGGCCACCCGGGCCCGGCGCACGATCCCGCGCGCCGGGCCTCCGGACCAACCCCGCTGTTCACACCAGGCCATCGCCATGCCCGATACCCTCCGGGATCACGTGCGGCTCGTATCCACGACCACCGCCCCCGCCGCCCCGGCGACCGCCGAGGTCCAACCCCCGTCCCGCGACCCCGTGGGCACCGCCCCGGCGAGCGGGCCCCAGGAACTTGACCCGGCCTCGCGAACGGGATCGACCCGCCTCGCCTGGCGCGTCATCCACGCCACCCGCGGCCGGATCCGCCTGCGCTCCCCCGGGTTCGGCACGGCCATCCGCCCCCGTGCTCCGGAACTGGCATGCCTCGAGAGCCGGCCGGGCATCCGGCAGGTCCGGCTCAACCCGGCGGCAGCGAGTCTCGTCATCGCCTTCGATGCCGACGCCCTCGAACATGACACGGTCCTCGCGTGGCTCCGGGAGGCCCTACCCGAGCTCGCAGCGGCGCCCCCGGCAACCACCCCATCGACGCCGAGTCACCGCCGGTCGGAGGGCCCCAACCTCCGACGCCCCCTGGAACTGGCCGCCACGGTGATCGGCGTGCTGGTGATGCCCCTCCTGCCCTGGGCCCTGCGGCGGTTCGTCACGACCGCCCTGATCGCCCCGACCCTGGCCCAGGGGGCGGGGAGCTTGCTTCGCCACGGCGTCTCCATGGAGATGCTGGACAGCCTCGCCGTCGGCCTGGCCGCCGCGCGCGGCGAGTTCCGCACGGCCCTCGGCACCCACGCCTTGCTCACCCTCGGCGAATGGCTCGAGTACAACACCGAGCGGCACACGGACGAACTCCTGCAGCAGCTCCTCCAGCCCATCCCCTCCGAGGCTTGGGTCGAGCGAGACGGTCAGCTGGTCGCCATCCCCTCCGGGGCCATCGAACCCGGGGATCACGTCGAGGTGGGTACTGGGGCCATGATCCCCATCGATGGCAAGGTCATCGGGGGCACCGGATCCGTGAACGAGGCCTCTATCACCGGCGAGCCCCTCTCGGCCCGCAAAGAGGCCGGGGATCGGGTGCTCTCGGGGACGGTGGTTGAGGACGGCCGGCTGCGCATCTGGGCCATGCGCGTGGGCGAGGACACCACCACGGCCCGCATCGCGCGGTTCATCGAACATTCCCTGCAGCAGCAGTCGCGAACCCAGCGGCGAGCGGCGGCCCTGGCCGACCGGCGCGTCTATCTCACCCTCGGGCTCGGGGCCCTGGTCTACCTCCTCACGCGCAACCTCGACCGATTGGCCTCGGTCTTCCTCGTCGACTACGCCTGCGCGCTCAAGCTCGGCACCCCCGTCACCATCAAATCCGCCATGTACCGCGGGGCCCAGCACGGCATCCTATTCCGCGGCGGCCAGGCCATCGAGAACCTGGCCGACGCCGAGACCTTCGTCTTCGACAAGACCGGCACCCTCACCACGGGGCTGTTCGAGGTCACTGAGGTTATCGTCCTCGAACCCGACACCTGGACCCGGGACGACCTGCTCGCCCTCGCCGCCTCCCTCGAAGAACACGTCAGCCATCCCCTGGCCGAGGCCGTCGTGGACCAGGCCCGCCGGGAGCAGCTCGACCACCGGGATCACGAAGAGGTGGACTACCTCGTCGCCCACGGACTCACCGCGCACGTGACCGACGGCCAGCGGGTCGCCATCGGCAGCCGCCACTTCCTCGAGGAACACGAACAGGTCACCTTCGCCGGCCACGACGCGACCATCGAGGCCCTGGAACGGGCTGGCGAGACCCTGCTCTACATCGCCCTCGGCCAACGCCCCCTCGGCATCATCGGCCTGCGCGACGGCATCCGGCCCGAGACCCGCACCGCCCTGGCCCGACTGCGCCAGGCCCGCCCCGCGGCGGAGCTGGTCCTCTTGACCGGGGACCGCCAGGAGAAGGCGGAGGCCTTCAACCGAGCACTCGCCATGGACACCGTCCACGCCGAATGCTCGCCGGAACACAAGGCGACGATCGTGCAATCCCTCCGGGACGCCGGTCGCTTCGTCGCCTTCCTGGGTGACGGGGTCAATGACGCCCCGGCCCTGACCGAGGCAGACGTCGGCATCGCCATGCCCAAGAGCGCCGATCTCGCCCGCGCGACCGCCGATGTCGTACTCACCGACGACGACCTGCGCACCCTGCTGCAGGCCGAACAACTGAGCCGCGACGCCATGGGCCTCATCGAGACCCACTTCCACGTCTCCACCCTCGCCAACACGCTGGTCATCGCCGGTGCCGCCTTTGGCCGCCTCTCCCCCGTGGCCTCCGCGCTCCTCCACAACGGCACCACCATCGGCGTCCTCCTCAACGCGATCGCCGGCCACCGGGTGACGGCTCGCCCCCCCTTGGCCCCGGACGATTCCACGGAACCGGGCTAGCCGGGGCCATGCCACAACCGATGGCACCCCAGAACCCCGCACCCACGGAAACCCCCATGGGGGCCTGGCCTGACACGGCCCCCGGGCACTCGCAGGATCGGGCACCCGACCCGACCGCGGCGCCGGCCTGCCGAAAGGACACGGATTCCAGGCATCTCAGCCGAGGGGATCCACGGTCGCCCCTGGCATTGCCGCCGGCAGGGACGCCGGCAGGCACATCCCATAGCGAACGACGCCGTATCCTAGGCTCGGCACCCACCCCAAAGCGTCGCGGGACGTTGGGCCCTACCACGACAATCCGAACCGGCCCGGCCCCTCACCCGCCCCCTAGACCCCCGGGCGTTGGCGGGTCGCCTCACCGTGATCGGGCAAGGCATCGCCAACACCCACGCGCGACCGGCTGGATCGTGCGGCGACGCGTCCGCACGGCGGGTCTGCTACACTCGCCTCATCGGAAAACCGCGGGATGTGTCCTCGATTTGGACCCTAACCGCTGGATCAAGATGACTTTTGATACAAAAACAGTGTTAAAAACTGTCCAATGAGTCGACCTCGGCGACCTCAGCTTACCGGGATGAGCGAAAAGCACAACGGATTAAGACCCGGATCGTACAAATTCACTTTCCCGCGGGCTAGAAATACGAGGTCTACCCGATCCCGCCGAAGCACGGGATCAAGAACCCCATACCGCGGAATGGATGCGGCATCGGCGATTGGCCAGCGCCTTCCAGCCCGAACCCACCATCAAATTTGGCCCTGGGCCTGGCCCCCGGAGCCAACGGTGCACGAATTGGTACGCCGCACCGGGGACAAGCAACCGATGCGCTTCGCGGACTCAGCGCATCCTACGCGTCGATCGCGGGTATAAGACGTGAAGTGAATCACGGGGAAACACAATACGGAACAGCGCAGCAACCGATCCGAGCCGTTCGGTTTTCCCGATGATCCTGTGGCGCCACGCCACAGGAGTTCCACGTGGAATCTGCCATGCCCCGAGACCTTTATCGCCACCTGCTAAACAGCCTGTTCACGTTGGCTTCCGTTGTCGAAGCGCGGGATCCCTACACAGGGGGACATCTGTGGCGAGTTTCGCAGTTTGCGCAATTGATCGCAGCGGAACTGGGCTGTTCCACACGCCTTCAGGCGAAGATCGGACTGGGGGGGTTTCTGCATGATCTCGGCAAGATCGGCATCCCCGACGCCCTTCTCAATTATCCGGGGCAAGCGACAACAGACGATTATCACATCATCCATACCCACCCGGAGGTGGGGCACCGCCTGCTGCGTGATCACCCGCTCGCCGGGTTGGTCGCGGACGCGGTCCGAAGCCACCACGAACGCCCGGACGGGCAAGGGTATCCGGATGGGCTGGCAGGCGAAGCCATCCCCCTACCGGCTCGGGTGGTCGCCGTCGCCGACGCCTTCGATGCGATGACCAGCACACGCCCCTACCGAATGGCCCTGTCGATCGAGCATGCCCTCGAGCGGATCGAAGGCGGCCTTGGGGGTCAGTTCGATACCGAGGCCGGACGCGTGCTCCTGGGGCTCCGAACCACGGGGCGACTGGAACGCATCGTGGGTCACAGCGAGGCGCGGATACCGCTTTTGACCTGTCCCCATTGCGGGCCTACCATCGTGATGACACGTGGCCATGCGCCAGGCGATCTCCTCCATTGTCGGGTCTGTGGCGCAGAATGCCGTCTGCAACCCACCCAGGGGACGTATCGCGTTGAACCCACCGGGCGTCGAGGCCATCCCAGGGAACTACTCCCCGATGCCGATCCGTTTCGGATCGAGTCATTGGTGGAAACGGCCGCGTCCATGCTGGCGGGCGGGCCCGCCCACTGAGGGCCTCGGATGGCTGATCAACCCCCTGGCGGGGAAGCGGCAGGGGTCATTTGTTCCATCGGACACGAGGTACACTAATGAATGCTGAGGGGCTGGGATCACTGGTCGTCTTCTTTTTGCTGAATACGACCGCGGCTTATTCGGGGGCACGCTTTAAACCCGGGGCCTGGTACGCAAGCCTGAGAAAACCCTCGTGGAATCCGCCCAAGTGGCTCTTCCCGGTGGTCTGGGGGCCAACCTACGTGATGATCACCATCGCTGGTTGGCTCGTTTGGGAGCAGAGCACACCCAGCGAGGCGGTGTGGCCCATGGTGGCCTACGGGGTTCAACTCCTCTTGAACGCCGGTTGGTCCGTCGTGTTCTTCGGCCTTCGGCAGCCCGGTTGGGGGCTCGTCGAGATCAGCGTCCTGTGGCTCACGATCGCGGCCTGTATCGTCCTGTTCTATCCGATCTCGCCCCTGGCCAGCGCGCTTCTCATCCCCTATCTGGCCTGGGGAACCTTCGCCGGGACGCTGACCGGTACGATCTGGCGCATGAACCGGGGACATCCCCAGGCAGCGGCTCTCAGCCATTGACGGGGCGATCGAGACACACCGCCGTCGAGGGATTGGCGTGGGTCGGCTGGGGCCCCGTCACGGACCCCACCCGGGGCTGGTTCATGATCCGGCCCCGTTGACCGATTCGACGCGGATCTCGCCGTGGAGGTCGACGGCGCCACGGTAGGAACCCGGCTGGGATTGGGGCAGGGTGCCGAGATTCCCCTGGGCCCCGGTCTGGATGAGATCCCGGGCGGCCTCCTTCCGCGGCGTGGTCAGGATCCCACCCGCGGTGCCGACCGCGATCTGGATGAAGCCCGTCTCGGTCCGCCCTGGTTGGGCCGGCGCCGGGATGTCGAAGGTCTGCGTGTAGGTGGCGGCGCCATCGGTTCCGCAGGCCGTGCCGAGGGGGCTATTGACCGGTTCCACCTGACCGAGCCCGCTTGGATCCAGCGTACCGTCCCGGATTGCCTCCTGGAAGGATTGCAGCGAAGCGATCTCCAGTGGCAGGAACGGCACCTGGCCGTAGCCGCCACCATTCGCCGGCCAACGCAGACCGGCGATGCCGAGGTAAACCGCACCGAGACCGTCCGCCTGCTCCCGACACGTCACCTCGACCCGCACCCGCTGCGTCGTGGCCTCATCGAGGGTTAGGTAGTAGCCGACTTGCCAGCCGGCCCCACCGTCGACCCCGCTGCAGGCGGTATCCCCCGAGCGACCGTATCGATCGTCCGCCGCCAGACAGGCACTCTGTCCGCTCAACTGCAGGTCGAAGGTCACCTGGCCATCGGCATCCGCACCGATTGAGGCACTCCCTTGGCCCGAGCCCGTCAGCCCCGCCTCCGCGTAGGCCACGCAGGTCTCACCAGTCGGGGAATCGTCGCGCTCAGCGGTCTCGGTGCACTGGGTGTCGACCCGGTCGTTGGCGGCGACCCGGGCCGTGAATCCCTCGGTGCGTCCGCGCCAGGCTCGATTCGAGTTGGGGGCCGTCCCGGGCTCGGGGAGATCGCGGATGTCGAAGGCATCCGTGTCGCTGTCGTAGTCCTCCGACTCGGTCCCCGCATCGGCGTCGAGGCGAAAGCCGCCGTCGATGTGGACCCGGGCATCGCAGGCACCGACGGCGATGCGGCTCCGGTCGTGCACCGCCTGACCGGAAGTCGGGGTGTACTCTGCCTCAACCACCGCCTCGGTCGTGGTGCCGGGCGCGGTATAGGTCGCGGGTTGGCTCGAGCCCGAGGCGGTGCCCGGGGCCAGGGTGCCGGCCCCTTGGGTGAGCGTCCAGTCGAGGCGACCGGGCTCGAGGTTGGCGACGCCCCGGACCTCGGCTGTCAGATCCAGGGCCTCATTGCGCCCGATGCACCGGTCGTCGGGGGTGAGGGCCACGGAGGCATCGTTACGGATCGTCACCTGGGCCGTTCGCAGTGTGCGGCCAGTCGGGTCGGGGAGGGCCCCCTGGCGGGTTAACTGGATAACGACCGGGTAGTCCTCGGCATCGGTGGGTGTCCGGATTCGGAAGTCGTGCCTTGGATCCCGGTAGATCACGTCCTGGACCTTCTGCCCGCCGCCGTTCACGAGGGTGGCCTCGATGGGCTTGCCGGGCAGGGCCACATCCGGCGGGGCGAGGCCGACCTCAAAGGTCTTGGTATTGCCCGGGTTGTCCTCCCAATACGGGGTCGGGGTGGGCAAGAGCGCGATCTTCTCGACGGTGATCGATTGGCGCACCTCGCCGGGACGGCCGCCGAACCGATCGTCGCGGGTCTCGACGATGAGGGTTCCCGACCCGGTCCGATTCGGCACCAGGGTCTGGGTGTTGACATCACCGGACGCCTGATTCAGGACGACGTTGTTACCGATGAAGGTCGCCTCTGTGTAGCGCGCATCGGTGATGTCGATGCCGGACCAGGTCCACGGCTCCACCTGCATGCAATCGAAATCTGACGGGCTGTCCTCGAGCAGATTGTTGAGGATGCTCGAGACCTTGAGCAATCCCTTGTCATCCAGGGCCGTTCGGATGTCCTCGAACACCGACGTCTGACGCCCCAGCGAGCCGGCCCACTTGCCGGCCCCGAACACCTGCAGGGCCGCGCCAATCACTTGGGGCGTCAGGCTCATGCCGTTGCTGGAGACGCTCGCCCGTGCCTGCCCCCAAAGCGGCTCCGGATTGGTTTGGGCATAGTCCTCCGGGAACCGGGGGCCGGGAACGAGTCGGATATCGACCCGATCGAATCGGGACGGGAGGGTGTTGATCGTGATGTCCTGGATCAGCTTGTAGACGTAGATCATGGCGCTCGCCCCGACCCCGACGGCGGACCCCACGCCCCCCGCGGCCAGACCGGCGAAGGGCAGGACACCGGCAACAAGATCGAGGGCCGCATCGCCGGTGCTGTTCGCCTCCACGGCCCACTTCTTCTGCTGAGTCATGTACCGATCGAGCTCCCGGGCCGAGTCGATCGCGAGGGGCTCGCCGATCACCGCCGCGGCGCAGCTGCCCGCCCCGCCTTGGCCCGGGGCCCTCGCCGTGGTGAAGCCGCCGGATTCGGTATTGACGACGGTCGCGGCCGGCAGGTCCTGGGTTGGATCCACCGGGGGCAAGCGGGTCGACAAGGCCTGGTTCAGGCCACTCAGGCCGCTCGGGAAGCCGGTCGTGCCGATCTGCTGCAGCAGCGCCGCAAGCAGCTTTTCGGCCTCCGTGTCCAGGGCATCGGGCGCAACCAATGCCTCGAGATTCGCCAACCCGTCGGCAGCGGTGACGAGCCAAAGCTCTGGCACGGCGAAGCCCTCGCCCTGGTCCCGAATGGCATCCCGCTTGTTGAGGAGCTCTCGGAGCGAGGTGTAGCCGTACACCCGGGCCTGATTCAGGAGCAGGGTTTCGAGCTGCGTCAGGGAATCATCGATGACGCGGCGGGGATCGCTCGGCTCATCCAGTCCCGCGACGCTGACGGGCTTAGCGCCGCATTGCTGGCCGCCGATCTCAAGGATCAGCTCAAGGGTCCCGCCCTGAAAGGGGCCATCCGGATGGGCGGGCGCGATGACCTGTAGTCCCGACGCCTCATCGCGGGTCAGACGCTTGACCGGCATAGCGCCCACAACCTCGCCGTCGACTCGGACGCGGGCCCGCAACCCCATCTGGGGGTTGGCGACCATCCCCTTGAGTGGCTCCATCAACCCCGTGATCCGGATCCCGGCCATCGGGCGGACCGAAGTCCTCGCCCACTGCAGATCCCGGCAAGCATCGCGAAAGGCCGTGGAGGTCTCGTCCGATCCCTCGCCCCCGTCATCGCCCCCGGCATGATCGCCCGACTCGGAACCGTCGGTGTTGCCACCTGGCTCGGCCGAGTCTTGGGGCCCGTCCCCGGAACTGCCCCCGGGGTCGTTCCCGTCACCCCCGCCGCAGCCGGCGAGGACCAGCACCATCAGCAAACTGAACAACAGCCGTAAACCATGCGGATCGATCACAACAGGCCTCGTCGCTTTCGGATTCAACCGAACCGGATTCGGCACGGAACCCGGCCTCGACGTACGCCGCCATCGACCACACAACGCATCGATCGGCCACCTCATCGAGGGATGGGAGCCGCGTTGAACTTCGGCCCGCCCACACCACGGCTCGTCTCAACCCGCGGGAGGGGATCAAGACAGCACGGCGATTAAGGCAGGACAGCCAATAGGACGCCCGGAGCCAGGTTACTGCGTT
>CAYFWJ010000078.1:0-13564 GCA_964346755.1 uncultured Ectothiorhodospiraceae bacterium | reverse complement strand
CAAGCCTTACAACCGACTGGCGGCTCGCCGAACGCCCCGAGGACAGCCAGGCGCAGATCGAGGCACCGCAGTCCATAAGTACGGCGTTCACACCGGACCGAGCGGGCACATACGTGGCCTTATTCGAGGTCTCAAACGGCGAGCAAAGCGCGCAAGCTGAGCACTCGGTCGAGGTCGAGGCACGGGCAGCCGCTGATCGGCGCCTCGAGATGAGCTCGCTCGGACCCGACGAAGTCGTTGAGGTGGGCGAGTCGGTGACGGTGAACTGGCTCGGGGCCGACGGCGCGCCAATCACGTCGTTGCCCGCAGACCTGCGTTTGGATTGGGCTTTTTGTCATCGCCCGGCCGGTAGCAACATCGCCCCGCTCAACGCCTTGGATGCCGCCGGGCGCGTGCGTTTTACCCCGGACAGCCGCGGCCGATACTGTGTCGAGGCCTCGGTTTCCCGTGCCGGCAGCGACGAGGTTGCGCGATTGCGCACCGAGCGGGTTGCCGTAGACGACCCGGCTGCCCTGGGAACCACCGGCATCGCCCTGCCGGGCCGAGCCGACGCGTCCTTTGCCGAGACCGCATTCGATTGGGATCTGGAGCCCGACTACGGTGCCGAGCGGATCAGCGAGGAGGCCGTGGACGAGGGCGTATCGCGCCGGGTACTGCGCACCGAGATCGTGCTGGAGTTCGCGCCCGAGCGGACGGTCGAGACGGTCAACCGCGTGCTCGAGGAGATCGACGGCGGGATCGTCTCGATGATCGGCAACACCGATTCGGTCATCGCCCGCATCCCGGATCCGGAGAACCTCGAGGCCTTGTTCGCGCTTCTGGAGTCCCTGGAAGACGATCCCGCGGTGGTTGCCGCCGATGAGAGCGTGCTCGCCCGTCGACCGCCCGCGGTCACCGAGGACCCCGATGAGGCCGCGGGATCCGACGTCGCGCCCCAAGCCCTGCCCAACGACATCAACCGCAGCGACAGCACCCAGATGAACCGCGTGGATCACCACCTGGCCGTGCGCGGACACAGTGCGTGGAACATGGAGGTCGGGCTTCCCGACCAGCTGAGCGATCGCCCCTGGATCATCGTGACCGATTTCTTTGGTGACGGCCCACCGAACGACGACTATGCCGCGGTGACCCAAAGCGGGGACTTCCGCACGTTCAACCCCAAGCCGAACCGCGATGATTGCGGCTGGCGCGAGCCCTGTCGTCATGGCTATCACGTGCTCGGGATCATCCTGGGCGACCACGACGCCGGGACGGGTGACCGCGGCGACGTGACCGGGATGTACCCGCAACCCCTGAGGGTGCGGGTCTATGATGCCTCGGGGATCAGCTCCATGCCCCGAATTAAACGCAAGATCATCCGACGGGCGAAGCAGATCCGCCGGGCCGACGGTGACGCCAATATCGTGGTGAACACCAGTGTCGGGCTCACCGATCCCAAGGAACGCAAGGTCAATCGCCAGGCCCGTCGCTATATCAAGGCCATCCGCCGAAACGACCTGGAGCCCCACCTGGTACACGCCGTCTCGGCGGGTAACTCGACCCCGGATGGAAACGCCTGGCCGGCCACCCGCAACAGTGGTTTCACCTACGCGGCCCTGGGCAGGGTGACCAAGGTCTTCGGCAATTCCATCGCAAACCTGGATAACATCCTGGTGGTTGAGAACCGCCGACGATGGCGCGAGAGTACGGCGGGCAAAATCCGCCCGGTGCCCCGCTGCCTGAGCGACCGCTCGCTGCGCTCGGGTAATATTTCCGCCATCGGCTCCAACGTGTTCTCCTTCGGCCGCCAGAACGCGCAGCGCAGCGACGGTCAAGGGACATCCAGCATCAGCGGGACCTCCATGGCCTCGCCGCAGAGCGCCGGCCTCGCCGCCATGGTCTGGGCGCTCAACCCTGGGCTTTCCGGGCCTCAGGTGGTGAGCCGCCTGATCGACAGCACCCGCGATGACTATCCGCAAAACGGTGTCAACTGCCATGCGCAGACCGCCCGACCGGTGATCGACGCCCTGGACGCGCTGCGCGGGGCCGATCGGACGGCCGCCGCTCGGGCCCTGATGGATGTGACCGACAGCCGCGGCAACGCGGGCGCCGACGGGCGCTTCGACGCGGCGGACATCAATTACCTCCTCGGCAGCCGCGGAGGCTCCGCCGCCTTCGATTACGCCCCCCGGGATCTCAACGGGGACGGGATCACCGACCTGAGCCCTGGGTCCGGGAATACCGAGCCGGTGGATCTCGACGGCGACGGTGCCCGAACGACACGCACCGCCTCGCTGCTGGGTTACGACGCGCCCTTCGACGAGTCGGTGGTGACCGACCTCGAGATGCTCTGCTACGACGCCTTCGTGGGGAACGCCTACCAGGGCTCGTCATCGGCGCGTAACCGGGTCCTGGGCCAGGATTGCGGGATTGTGGATGTCGAGATCACGGACCCGGCCGCCGGCACGCGTGTCGCCGAGGGGACGCGCGTGGAGGTCGAGGCCCGGATCACCCTGAACGGAGGCAACGGGGGGGATGTGACGCTGCGCACCGGGGGGCGCGTGGTGGACACCTACAACGGCTTCCAGCCGGGTTTCGACCCTGAGCTCAGCCTGGAGACCTCGCAGGTATGCCCGGGCGATCCCACAGTGACCGTCCGCTTCGACGATTCGCAGAACGGCCTGCGCGCCAGCGACTCGTTGGACCTCACGATCGAGCCTGCGCCCATCGAAGCGCGCATCGCCGGTTCCGATCCGAGGTGGGTGATCGTGCAACGAACCGGCAGTGGCATCCGTTTGGACCCCGTGACCCTGAATGGACGGGGTGTGGAGCCAAGTTGTACCGATCCGACGAGCGAACATGTAAATCCGGACGCGCAACTCAGCTGGCACAACGGTGGCAACCGCTTCGCGACCGGCGCGCAGGTCACTTTGGACGCGCCGTTCTTCGACAACGGGGGGGGGCGATTCGGCGACCGGTTGGTCACCCTGGAATACGATAGCCGCGATGGTGGGGTGAAGACCGACAGCACCTCGTTGCGCGTGTGCTCCGCCGACACGGCCCAGGGGAGTCGGGTCCCCGGTTATCCCGAATGCCCAGACTCGATTATCTTGGGTCATCTGGTGGAATCCCTGGAGAACACCTTCGGTACCATGGACCCCAGCGAAATCGAGGCCGAATTGGGTCGTATCCTTTACGCAGATGAGTTGATCGACGCAGCCGGTCGTCTGGACATTCCCGAAGGGCCCTGCGATCCACGCTTCTGCGACCCGATGAACCCCAACTTCCCGGCAGCCGCTGAGCGCCTGCGCGAGGGCCTGATCGAGGCCGAGCGGGATCCGCGGGTCGTCGATGCGTTACTCAGCGATGACGGGGTGATCGGTGCCCTGGAAGGCTCGGATGTGGCGGAAGCCGAGGGTCGACTGATCAACGTGGCCGAAGGGTTCCACTCCCTCGAAGCGGTTTCCGACACCGACCGGGCGTTGTTCGATACCGTCTACAGCCTGGCCCTCGGGGCCCTCGGCCAATTCGGACCCGCCGAGTCCGGCTACGGCAATGCCTGGAGCGCCGTACTCGACCCCGAAGCGATTGCGGTATTCGACGAGAACGGCGGCGACCGGGTGGCGCCGGCCCGGGGCGCAGCGCTCGGCTATCTCACCGCCGTGGAGCAGGTCGACGTGCGGGAAGGCTACAAGGAGAACCCACTGGCACGGGACGGCGGGACGATCGGGGCCCTTTTCGGTGCCGCGGGCGAGTTGGTCGAGGTGCGTGAGCGCCTCGACGGAGAGACGTTTTAGCGGATAGGGCTCACCGCAAATCGTCGAGCCGCCGGAGCGTTCCCAGCCAGTCCGCGTGGGCCGGATTGCCCAGGACGTTGTGCGCCTGGGGGATGATCACCAAGGGGACGGCGAGGAACAGGCCCCGATGACTCGCGAGCCAGGCTCGGCCCAAGGCCTGAGTGCCCGTCCCCGGCGGCTCATGGTTCGAATCATCGGGGCGTTCCGCGAGTCGGCGAGACGTCGGGGCCCGCGCCTCGGGCACGGACACCCGAGAGGCAAGGTCGGGTTTACCGAGGGGCGCATGCGGCAGATGGACCTGGATCTCCACCCATAGACCTCCCCCGAAGCCAACGACAGGTATTCGGCCAGGTACACCGCGGGCGTCCCCGCGGGGTTCCAGCGCCGGCCGTATTGGCGTGCTCCTTCCCTGCTGAAGGCCGCATCCGCGCGATCCTCCGGGACGAGTCGCCCGAGGTCCACGACGCGGGCACGCCGTATTCAATCCGACCCCATAGGGCCTGGACCGGTACGACCGTGTGGCCCAATAATCCCCCGAGGCGGGGCCGGCGGACAGCCGGTGGGGGGATGGCCTGCAAGGCCGGATCGACCGGCCCATGGATGATCCGAAAGAAGCCCCGTTCCTTGATCGAATAGCCCGCGTGATGGTTATCGCAGAAGAATAGCGGCATCCCTTCTTTCGGTCGATGAGGTGAGCCCGTCTCAGTGCAGTCGATCTGGACGACGAACTCCAGTGGAGGCCCATAGAAATAAGGCCATTCGAAGGAATCGGGCCCGTGGGGAAGCCCGCCAACCTTCGACTCGCCCAATCCGACCGGATCTTCGCAGGTGTAGCCGATGACACACGGCTGACTCACTGCCTCGATGTTGTCCGCAATCGGGGATCGCTCATAAGTCTGGATCAATTCTCTCATCGGATGCGCCCATACTGGCCCCTAGGCTCGGCGAACCCAAGCCCCAGCGGTTGTTCGGATCGATGGTCTCCAGGATTTTACCCGAACCGTCAGCGATTCCGATGCAGCTGAGGTCCCCCCGGATCAGCGTAGCGTAGCCGCTCAAGTCGAGCCGGAGTCGCCCTCGGACGAGCGGGTTCCTTCGGGAATCTCCCTGACCTGTCCGGCGTCGAGCTCCGGCAATTCAACCGAATTAACGAATTCACGGCCTTCCGACCCGGAAACGGGTGTCGCCGTGGGGCCTGACCCGCTAGCCGCTGGACCGCCCGAGCGCAGACCGGAGCGTTTCTGTTTCCACCGAGGGCCTGGGAACGTGCGTTCCAAACCCAGGTAGTCTTCGAGGATCGTGAGATTTCGCTGGTTCGATTTCCAGAAGAAATCAAAGACGTCTCCGACGCCCGGCACGACCCCCGCCCCGGTATCGAGCAATAGGTTGAAAACCATCTGGGCCAAACGGTGGCGGGGCAGACCCCGTTTGAGTCCTTCACCGAGGATGACGAGACCGACCGTCGCCGTCACCAGATCCCCAACGCCGGGTATGACACCGATGATGCCGTCGAGGCCAACACGGAGCCCGCCCGGTAGGGGGATCCGGCTGTCGAAGAGGCGGGCGATGTAGCGGGCCCGCTCCAGACCGGGATCGCGGGGGATGCCGATCTCATGTTCGTCGGGATTTGTGTCGCTCATGGGGTCAGCCCTCGCTTTAAGGCCTTCGCCTAGCTACTCGCCGTGGGTCGTCACGACGGCTTCCCACGCCAAACGGGAAACGGAGCCCTTCGCTATGACCGTGTCGCTTGCCGGTGCCGCATAGGCCACAGATGCGCTTAGGGTCTCAGGAAACGACCCGTCCCAGCACCTGCCACCCCCGCCCCGCGACTCGCCGGAGGTCCTCCAGCACCAGGTAGTTGATCGGCACCAACAACAAGGTAATGAACGTCGCGAAGAGGATCCCGAACCCCAAAGAGACGGCCATCGGGATCAGGAACTGGGCCTGGGTGCTCTGCTCGAAGATCAGCGGCATGAGACCGGCGAAGGTGGTCAGCGAGGTAAGCAAGATGGGCCGAAACCGGGCTGCCCCAGCGGCCGTGACGGCTTCGAACAGGGCAACGCCTTCCCGGCGGCGACGATTGACGTAGTCTACCAAGACCAGGCTATCGTTGACTACGACCCCGGTTAAGGCGAGCATCCCGAAGAAACTGAAAAAGCTAAGCGGAATCGACATGATGAAGTGCCCTAGTATGGCGCCGACCACGCCGAAGGGGATGACCAACATCACGATCAGCGGCTGGAGATACGACCGGAACGGGATGGCGAGCAGCACATAGATGACGAACAGGACGAAGGCGGCGCCCCGGTAGAGATCGGCCGTGCTCTCGCGGCGCTCCCGGGCCTCCCCTTCCAGGGTGTAACGCACGGTGGGGTAGTCGGCCGAGGCCGTTTCGACGAACGTAGCCAGGTCGGCCCGCAGCGCGTCGATATCCGTGCTTTGCTTGTCCACGTCGGCCCGGATGTTGAGGGTGCGGGCCCGATCGATGCGCTCGATCGCCGCGGGACTGCGGCCGAACTCGACCGTCGCGACCTCGGCGAAGGGTACCGCCGCCCCCGCCGGGGTGCGGATCCGCATGGACTGTAGGTCGGCGATGGCACGGCGTTCTTCGAGGGGATAGCGAAGCATGACGCGGACGTCCTCACGGCCCCGCTGGATGCGCTCGATCTCCCGCCCGAAGAAGGCTTGGCGGACCTGGCGGGCGAGGTTGTCGAGGGTCAGTCCGAGGACCTCGGCCTCGGGCTTGATGGTGAGCTGCAACTCCTGTTTGCCGTCCTCGAAGGTATCGGTGAGATCGAACACCGCAGGATAGGTGGCGAGCCGCGCCTTGATCGCGTCGGCCATGGCCCGGACCTCGCTAAAGTTCACGCCGGTCAGCTGCACATCGATGGGGTCACCGACCCGCCCGATACCGGACCGGAAGCTGAGCTCCTCGGCCCCCGGGATGGTGCCGATCCGCTCGCGCCATTCCCGTACCAGCTCCCCCGCCCCCACCTCGAGGGTCCGCTCCTCCCGGGCTTGGATCTCGAAGCGTACCCGGCCGATATGTCCCCCACTGCTGCGACCGCTGCTCCCGACCACACTGAGGATGTTGCGGATCACAGGCTCGCCGGTCACCGGATCCCGGTAGTCGTCTTGCAGGGCCTCGGCGGCCGCGGTCATCCGCTCGACGTGGCCGGCGGTGATCGCGATCGGGGTGCCGACGGGCATGACGACCGTCGCCCGGGCGAGCTCGGACTCGATGCGGGGGAAAAACACGATACGCATCACCCCACCCGCGATGAGGCTGACGACCAGAAAGCCGATCCCGAGAAACACGGCAAGCGTGACATAACGCTGACGCAGAGCGGCGGCGAGGGCCGGGGCGTAAAGCCGCCGGATGGACCACTCGAGGCCCGCGGCCACCCGACGTTGGACGCGCAGCAACGGCCCCGGTTGGTCCTGGCCGGCGGGTTTGAGGCCCTTCAGATGGGTGGGCAGGATGAGCTTGGACTCCACCAAGGAGAACAACAGCACGGGGATGACGATGAGCGGGATCTGGCTCAGGAAGTTGCCCATGATGCCGCCGACGGTGGCGAGGGGCACAAAGGCGGCGATGGTGGTGAGGATGCCGAAGGTCACCGGGACCGCCACCGCATGGGTGCCGCCGATCGCCGCGTCCAGCCCCGAGTCGGCACCCGCGGCGAGGCGGCTATAAATGCTCTCGCCGGTGACGATGGCATCGTCCACGACCACCCCGAGGACCAGGATGAAGGCGAACAGGGACAGAATATTGATGGTCACGCCTAACCAGGGCATGAGGGCAATGGCCCCGAGGAAGGCCACCGGCACCCCGACACAGACCCACAAGGCCACCCCAGGACGCAGAAACAGGGCGAGCAGCAGGAAGACCATCAGCCCGCCCTGCAGGGCGCTTTTCAGCAACGTATCGAGCCGCGCCTCGACGATGCGCGCGCTGTCCCGCCAATAGCCGAGGCTTACCCCTGGGGGGAAGCGGGCCGCCGAATCGGCAATGTAGTCCTTGACGGACTGGGCGATGGTGATGGCGTTCTGGTCGCCGACCCGGAACACCTCAACCAGCACGGCCCGCTCCCCGTTGAAGCGGGTGATGACCGGATCTTCCTCGAAGCCATCCCGGATCGTGGCAATCTCCCCGAGGGTGAGCCGCACCCCGTCGTCGCGGGTGAGGATGGGAAGGTTGGCGAAATCCTCGGCCGTGTAGGCCTGGCCGGTGGTCCGCAGCAGGATCTCGCCCCCTGGCGTGCGAATACGTCCCGCCGAGAGGTCGAGGGAGGCGGCGTCCACCGCCCGGGCAAGCTCGTCAAAGGTGAGATCGTAGGCCCGCAGGGTGTCTTCGGAGATCTCGATGGCCAGCTCGTAGGCACGGACCGCGTCCAGTTCCACCTGGGTGATATCCGGTAAGGCCAATAGCTCGTCTCGAACCCGTTCACCGAGTTCGCGGAGCTCCCGCTCGCCGGTCGCGGCGGTGACGGCGACGGTGATCACATCCCGACGCCGTTGTGCCACCTGGACAACGGGGCGTTCGGCCTCAGTCGGGAGGGTCGTCAGGGCATCCACCCGGGCCCGGATATCATCCGCGAGCTCCCGGGGGGCGTAGCCGGTCTCCACCTCCACACGCACCGAGGCGTTGCCCTCGCTGGCGGTGGACTCGATCCGGTCGATCCCCTCGAGGTCCTGGATGGCCTCTTCGAGGCGGATCACGACTCCCTCCTCCACCTCGGTCGGCGTCGCGCCCCGATAAGGGACGTTGATGGAGACCACATCCAGATCGAACTCGGGGAAGACCTCCACGGGGATGCGCGGCAGGGCGAAGAGGCCGGCGGCGATGATGAAGACCATCAGCAGGTTGGCCGCCACCTCGTTGCGGGCGAACCACTCGATGACGCTATGCATCGCCGTGTCCCCCGATCGTCTCGGGCTCCGGATCGGCCTCCTCCGGGGCCCGCACTGCCACCGGCGCGCCATCACTCGCGTAGGCCAGGGGCGTGAGGATGACCCGCTCGCCGGCGGCGAGGCCATCTCGGACCACCACCACCTCGCCGTCGGCCCAGAGGGGTTGGACGACCCGCCGGTCGATGCGCGCGTCGGGATCGGCAATCAGGACCCGATCGGCATCCCGCAGGGCCCGTCGGGGCAAGACGAAGACGTCTTTGAGTACCCGCCCCTCGATGGACGCCGTGACGAATTGGCCGGCCCGAAGCGGCGGCTGATCGGGTCCTCGGCGGGCGTAGGGGTCCTCGACCCGAGCCACCACGAAGAGCTGTCGGCTCTCGGGATCGATCCGACCCTCGGCCCGCACCAACCGGGCCGGCCAGCGGGCCTGGGTCCCGTCCCCGAGGGCGGCGGTCAGGGTCACGGCGGGGCGGACCTCGGGACCGGGCGGCGGCTCGCCCCGGTAGCGCTCCGGGATATCCACGAAGGCCTGCTGGCGCCGGGTCAACGGCAGACGCACCTCGGCAACGTCCACCGCGTCGATCCGACCGAGCACCGTGCCCCGGGTGACGAACTCACCGATCTCCGCGGTCTGTTCCCGAAGCAACCCCGGGTAGGGGGCCAGGACCTGGGTCCGCTCCAGGTCACGGCGGGCCTGGGCGAGCCGTGACTCCGCCGAGGCCACCGCAGCCCGGGCGTTGGCGAGCTGGGGCACCCGGCGGGTGAGGGGGCTGGGCTCGCCGCTCAGTTCCAGGCGCCGCCACTCCTCCTCGGCCTGATCGGCCCGGGCTGCCTCTTCGGCGAGTTGCAACCGGGCCTGGGCCAGATCCGCCTCGGCCACGGTGACCGCCGTGCGGAAGTCTCGGGGATCGATCTGCACCAGCCGATCTCCGGTCTCGAAGAAGCCCCCGGCGCGGAAGGCCGGCGCGACCGCGGTAATCCGCCCGGCCACCTCGGCGACCAGGGCGCTCTCGGTGCGAGGGGCCACGGTTCCCTGGCTGCGGACGATCACGGGGTAGTCGGTGCGGCTAAGGGTCAACACCTCCACGGTCTGGACCGGCGGCTCGGGTGGGCGGCGCTCCGGCTCCGGCCGGGACTGGATGACGGTGAGACCGGCGGCCACGAAACCGGCCAGGATGAGCAGGGGCAACAGGCCGCGGAGGAGGGAACGAAGCAAGGGCATCACGGAGTCTTGGCCGATCCTAGGGTGCGCGGGGCGGGCGGGGCCTCGAAGCCACCGCCGAGGGCCCGGTGGAGGTCGATGCGGTTCTGAAGCCGGGCGTTCTGGCGCTCCACCAACGCCTCTTCGGCATCGAAGGCCCGCCGTTGGCTGGACAGCAGGGTGATGATGTCGGTGAGGCCCCGCTGGTACTCGGCACGGGCCAGACGGGTCGCCGCCCGCGCCTCCTGGGCCGCAACCCGGCGGCTCACCACCTCGGCGGCCAGGGTCTGCTCCTGGGCCAGGGCGTTCTCCACCTCCTCGAAGGCGGTGAGGACCGCATCGGCGTAGTCGGCCACGGCCTCCTCCAGCCGGGCTCGATCCTGCCGAACGCGCGCGCCGCGCCGCCGGCCATCGAAGATCGGCTCGGTGATCGAGCCGACCAGTTGCCAGATGAGGAAATCCGGGTCCAGCAGATCGGCGAGTTCCGCTGAGGATTGCCCCCCGCTGGCCGTCAGGACGATGCCTGGCAGATACCGCGCCTTGCGACTAGCCTGGAGCCGCTCCTGGGCGGCCGCCAGGCGCCGCTCCGCGGCCCGCAGGTCGGGGCGGCGGAGCAGGAGCTCGGCGGGCAGGCCGGCAGGCACCGGCTCGAGCGCCGGGAGGGCGGACGCGGTCGCGGCCCGGGGTGTCGCCGGAACCGCCCCCGCATCGCCCCGGCGGCCGTCGGGGCGCCGCGCCGCCGGGGGCGGCTCGGGTGGTGGTTCGCCGGTGTCTGCAGCACCGCCTGATCCAGCGCCGTCGGGGGCCTGGGCGTCCGTCGTTCGAGGGCTAGCACGGGTCGGCGTCGCGAATGGGTCGTCCGTGGCGACCTCGGCTCGGGGGTATCGGCCGAGCAAGACCTCCAGGCGGCGCCGGGCGACCGTGAGGCTCGCCGCCCGACTCGCCGCACGCGCCTCGGCCCCGGCCAGATCGGAGCGGGCCAGGCGGAGATCCAAGGCCGTGTCCAGCCCCCGGCGAACCCGCCCCTCCACCACCCGACGGCTCGCCGCGAAGCTCGCGACCGTGCGCTGGGCCAGGGCGAGCTGCCGCTCCGCCGTGTGCAGATCAAACCACGCCTGGGCCACATTGGCGGCGACGGTCAGCTCCGCCGCCCGCAGATCGCCGCGGCTGGCCTGGGCCTCGGCCACCGCCGCCCGGGCATCGTTGCGAAGGCGCCCCCACACGTCGAGCTCCCAGCGGGTATCCAGGGAGAGATCGAAATTGTTGTTGACCGCGGAGATCACGGCCAGGCCCGTCGCGCTGTTGCGCTTGGTGCGACGGGCCGTGAAGGCGAGATCCAAGGTTGGCAGCCGCGGGGCCCCCTCTAAAGTGGCCTGGGCCCCGGCCACCGCCAACCGGGCCCGAGCGGCGCGCAGGCCCGGGTTGCTGACCCGGGCCTCGGCGACGAGCCCGCGCAACGCCTTCGCCCCCAGCGCGTCGAGCCAGGCAGTGGGATCCAGGACAGGCCCGGTCGGTCGCGCCGCCTCGGACGCGGCACCCGCCGCGAAACGCGCCGGGGGATCGAGGGCGGACTCGGTCGCGCGCGGTGGGGTGCCGGCACAACCCCCCAATCCGAGCGCGAACCCCACCGCGACGGCAAGGACGGCCAGCCCACGACCCGCGCGCCGAGGCGTCCGGCGCGCGGGCTCGACGCCATTCCAATCCATCAATGGAGCGGGGCGGATCGTCGCCGGTGGAGGATTTGAGGTCAGGGTCTGCTCCTCAGGGGCCGCTGTCGTTCGCCGCGTGGCTCGGCTTCGCGCGAGCTCAACCAACCGTCGGGGTCGTCCGGACGACGGAGCGCCGCCGATCGGATCGGTCGGGCCGGGACCCAGACACAGGCGCTGTCGCCCCACCGCCCGGCATCTCGGCGGCAAGGCTGGCCGACACCAGCCGGTCGATTTGGCGTATTAGGCGGGTTTTGTGGGCCGGGGTTCAGGTCTCGCAAGGGGGATCACCGGAAGCAGGCTACCGAGGTCCAGTGGGGCGTCCGGGTCTGCGGTGCGTACAGCGGGCTCGCCCACGCGATCGCCCAATTTCCTCGCACCGTCGTACAAGACTCCGGCAACCGATACGCCTCGCTTGGGCCCAGCCCATCTGACACCCCGCCCGTACGAACCGGATTCGTAGGATGTGCCGACGCCAGGAGGCGCATCGGTCGGCGGATCACAACGCGGTGCTGGTACGACACAACCCGGGTGGCCCGGTGCGCCTCGCTCGACAGGTGGCCCACCACTCGGTTGCCTGATGTCCCCCCAACGCCGTTCACGACTCCCCCAACCAATACGCCTCGCTTGCGCTCAACCCATCCCACAACCGATTCTATTCTGCCCCCTGCAACCCAGATTCGTCGGATGTGCCGACGTCAGGAGGCGCATCGTTTGGGTGGATCACAACGCGGCGTTTGCGCGGTATTGGCCGGGACATCCGCGGTTGACTTATCGGCGGTCCAACCCCGGGGCCTCAGCCGTTTCGCCTGTGCACATGGGCGGCAAGGGGGGTGCGATCCGTTGGTTCATGGCCTCTTCCGATTCGAACTGCTCTTGGAAGAATCGTCCTTCGATGTATCCGTAGACAATTCGATTCGATCGGATCGCTGCGAAATACGCCATGAATGGCAGGGGCCGAAGGGTTTTTCAAGAACCTTTAGGTATCCCTGGAGAAACCCGAAAAAGAAATTCGGGAAGTACCGCACTCGCTCCCGTGGGAAATTGGGTCCACAATGACGCAAATGTGGAAATGGGTGTGCTCGTTGAGGAAGGCGCCGAACTGAGGGATGAAGATCACCGCGCCGATACGGGCGGCTGGTCCTGCTCCTGGACTTTTCTCTCTGAGGGTCTTCTCGATGATACGCAGCACGACGTGAAGCGCCGCGCTGCGCACGGCTGAATCCCGCTGCAGAAAGTAACGCAGCCGCTTGGGGAACGAGATTACCCACTGGCGTACCGGGAGCGCTGGCACGACAGGGTCGATGAGATGGGCTGCGGTTTCCGCCATGCGCCGGGTCATGCAGGAGGGACACACGCCGCGTCCTTTGCAGGAAAACGCGACCAGGAAATCGTGACCGCACTCATCACAGTAGGCACGGGCGAACCCGTAAGCGAGGATGCCGCATTCGAGGTAACGCCGGAAAGCCTTTTCTACATGGGGCAGGGCGGTGCTCTCACCCGATTCGTCTAAGGCCGAGCCCAGAAAGGTTTCGAGGTGCGCCTGCACGATTTGATACAGAGGTGTCTCGGCTGGACGGCGCGGGGAGTAGGGAATTGGGGTGCAGGTGTCTGGTTGCGGGACCGGCATGGAAGATCAGGGAGGAGCACGCGACACGGATTGGCTGTTACTTGATACAGTATAGATGCTGAAGTGGAGCTTGAGCCTCAGACTGTAGCGCTTTGACTATCTCTGGCAAGTACTTTTATACTGAACGAGGATAGCTTTTGTGCTTTTTTCCCACAAAGCTTTTGATATGAAAAGAAAAATCTTTTGACCTGTATTCAGGGCCAACCCTTGCACGGTATAGTTTGGGATCAGCTAAGACTCGTTTCAAATGGAGCCGTTCTCGGTTGAGCTGGCGTAGATCGTGGTCTTTGAGTATTATTGTCGGTTTGAGGGGTTTGAGTTATGCTAAATCTACCAG
>CAYFWJ010000077.1:8064-13659 GCA_964346755.1 uncultured Ectothiorhodospiraceae bacterium | reverse complement strand
GCCCACCCTCCCCGCCTTTTGTGACGGGATCGACTATTTCGGTACACCCTGGCCCGAGATGGACCGATTGGGTCAGTCGCCCGTCATCGCCTCGCATGATCGGGCGCTCACGGCCACTGATGACGCGCACGGCATCTATCAGACGGCCCTGGCAGCCGATGCCCTACGCTACCTGACCCTGCAGGTGACCGCGGCCAAGGCCTCGGGCCATCCCGGGGGCTTTGCCAGCAGCGCCGAGGCCCACGCGGCCCTGATGATGCTCGGTTACAAGGATCTCATCACCGAGGTCGGGCATCATGCCCCGGGCTTCTACAGCGCCTTGTTCCTCGACCGCTCCCTCGAGGCCATGGGCATCGACACGGTGCGGCAGCTCCGGGAGCGTTTTCGCGAGCGTGGCGGGCTCCTCGGTCACCTCTCGGGGGCGATCCCGGGGGTGTTGTCGCCGGCCGGTCCCCTTGGCCAGGGGCAGCACTTCGCCCTCGCCGCCGCGCTGCTCAATCGGGATCGATTGTTCCCGTTCACCCTCGGCGACGGCGGCATGGGCGAGCCCTATCCCTTGTCCGCCATCAATCATTTCCATACCGCCTTCCCCGAGGTGACGAATTTCCTCCCGGTGCTGGTGTGGAACGGCTTCAGCCAGGAGCACCACGCCATGGTCTCGCGCTGGGACAACGCGCGCATGGCGGCCTTCTGGCGGGGCTACGGGTTCCAGGAAGTCGTGTTAGTGGACGCCCGGGATTTCGCGCCCGAGACGACGGAGGATGCCCCCTACGTGGACAGCACTCGCTTCCCCCTGGAGCAGCGCTTGGCCTTCACCGAGGCGGTGTTGGCCGGGGTCGATCGGGCGGCACGGGCGGCCCTGGCGGGTTACCGCAGCGTGTTCATCATCAAACAGCTCAAGGGGGCCGGCGTCCATACCTATGGCGCCAAGTCCCATAACCTCCATCCGGGCGATACGGTGGAGGCCGAGCCCATCGCCGCGGCCTTGCAGGCCCGCGCCCTGCCCCCCGAGGCCTGGACGTGTGTGCGGACCAACCTGAGTCGGGCCGGCGGCGGGCCGGCGGCCGAGGTGGCCGTGACTGAGACCGAGCGTCCTCTGCCCCCGGTCGCGTTGAGTCTGAGTGCCCGCCCGGTGGGCGAGAAGCACGTGCCCTCGACGGCCATGGGTGAGCTTGTGGTGCAGACGGGACAGGCGGATCCGGATTTCATCGTCAGTAATGCCGACGGCAACGAGGCCTCTGGGCTTAAGCGGATCAACGAGGGCCTGAAGGTGCGTCACCCCAGCCGGGATCCCCTCTATAACCAGGATCCGGCGGGTCAGGTCTATGAACCCCTGAGCGAAGACGCCTGTGCCGGGCTCGCTGCGGCCATGACCCTCATGGGCGGGCGGGCATTGTGGCTGTCCTATGAGAGCTTTGCGATCAACGGCTGGCCCATCGTGCAGACTGTAACCCAGGCGATGGCCGAGTTGCGGCGGTCGACCCCGTCCATCGTGACGCTGTTCACGGCGGGAGCCCTGGAGCAGGGGCGCAACGGCTGGACCCACCAGCGCCCCGAGATCGAGGGCTATCTGGCGGCGATGATGCGCAATGGCAACGTCTACCCGGTCTATCCCGTGGACGCCAATATGATCCAAGCCGCCTACGCCTGGGCGAGTGCCACCCGCAACAAAGGCGTTGCCCTCATCGCCTCCAAGAGCCCCTTGCCCGTGCGCGTCGAGCTCGAGGCGGCTGGCCAGGCCGTTGAACATGGGGCGTGGGAGCTTGCTGCCCCCGGCGCCGGGGACGGTCCCCGGGTGGTCTTGGCCGCAGCCGGCGATATGATCTTCTTGCCCCTGTTCGAGGCGCGGGAGCGGCTCGAGGCCAAGGGCTACCGGGTGCGCATCGTGGCGGTGGTCAACCCGCGGCGGCTGTATCGGCCCCAGGATGTCGCCTGGTCCGAGGCCGCCGAACCGGATGAGCGCTTCATGAACGACGCGGACTTCGCGGCGCTGTTCGATGGCGATGTCCTGGTGGCGGCCACCGGCGGTGCCAGCGCGGTCCTCGAACCCGTGCTCCTGCGCAGCCGGGCCCCGCAGCGGGAACTGTTTGCCTGGCAGCGCGGCGAGACCACGGCCTCGGCGGCCGAGCTCATGACCTATAACGGACTCACCGCCGAGCGGCTGGTCGATACGGTGGAGCGGTGCACGGCGGGCTGACGGTCGTCCAGCCGCGGAAGGGGCCGGGTTCGGGCCGGGCGCCGATCGCCGTGCCCCCGACGCCCGGCCCGAGGCCTGTGTTACGTTCCATCGGATTGCCCCGACCCGGTGCCTTTGTGGAGATACCCCATGTCCGACCCGTCCTCGGCCTCCGCGACCGCCTCGAAATGGGTCGTCTTGGATGACGATCCCACCGGTTGCCAAACCGTCCACAGCTGCCCCCTGCTGACCCGCTGGGGGATCGATGAACTGCGCGCGGCCCTCACCGATCCGGCGCCGCTGTTCTTCGTGTTGACCAACACCCGGGCGCTCCCGGCGGACCGAGCGGCCGCGGTCACCCGGGAGGTGTGTCAAAACCTGGCTCGGGCCCGGGACGCCCTTGCGCGAGACGGTCAAGCCGTCGGGCTACGCCTGGTCAGCCGCTCGGATTCCACCCTACGCGGGCACTTCCCCGTGGAGACGGATGCGCTTAACGAGGCGTTGGGTCCCTTTGATGCCCTGTTCCTGGTGCCGGCCTTCCTCGAGGGCGGGCGCATTACCCGGGATGGGATCCACTATGTGGTTCAAGGGGCCGACGCGGTACCCGCCCACGAGACGGAGTTCGCCCAGGACTCGGTGTTCGGGTACCGCCACAGCTACCTACCGGATTACGTCGAGGAGAAGACCGCGGGCCGCATCCCGGCCGATCGCGTGACGGTCCTGGATCGCGCGGCGCTCGCGGATCCGGCCCTGGCGGAGCGCCTCGCGGCGTTGCGTGATGGGGCCTGTTGTGCCGTCGATGCCGTCGAGGCCGAGGATCTGGACCGGTTTGCCGCGGCTGTGGAGACCGCGCTGCGGGAGGGCAAGCGGTTCCTGTTTCGTTCCGGGGCAAGCCTGGTCAAGGCCGTGGTGGATCTGCCCCCGCAGCCCCTGCCGCCGGCGTCCATGCACGAGCTCGTGCGCTCGGCGGCCCCTGGGGTCGTCCTGGTCGGATCCTATGTGGCCCAGACCTCGCGGCAGCTGGAGGCGCTGTTCACGGCCGCGGATGTCACGCCCATCGAGGTGAGCGTCGACCGGGTCGAGACCGAACGCGAGGCCCTCGAAGCGGAACTGATCGAGGCCGTCGCCCGGGCCCACGCCGACGGGCGGACGCCGGTGGTCTTCACCTCCCGAGCGGAGCGCCGACCGGGGAGCGCCGAAGCCCGATTGGCCTTGGGGGTCCAGATCTCTGAGGTCCTCATGCAGGTGGTCCGGAACCTCCCGGCGACGACCGGGTTCTTGATCAGCAAGGGCGGCATCACCTCGAACGACACCCTAAGCCAGGGGTTGGCGCTGGGGGTGGCGCGGCTCCAGGGGCAGATTGCGCCGGGTTGCTCCGTGGTGCGTTGCCCCGACGATCACCCCCGGTATCCGGGCCTGCCGGTGGTCATCTTCCCGGGCAATGTGGGGGACGAACAGGCCTTGTTGACGGTCTATCGCCGCCTACGGCCGTTGGGCCCGGACCCAGCCCCGATCCGAGGTTGATATGCAGACCGATCTGGCACCGTTTATTCGCGACACCCCGGCGGGACAGGAGGCGGACGCCATCCTCCGCAGTTGCGTCCACTGCGGTTTCTGTACCGCGACCTGTCCCACCTACCAGCTCCTCGGCGATGAGCTCGACGGGCCGCGGGGCCGGATCTATCTCATCAAGGAGGTGCTGGAAGGGGAGACCCCGACCCGTCGGACCCAGACGCATCTGGACCGTTGTCTGACCTGCCGATCCTGTGAGACCACCTGTCCCTCCGGGGTGCGCTACGGTCGCTTGGTGGATATCGGGCGGGAAGTCGTCGAGGAACAGGTCGCGCGTCCCCTGGGGGACCGGTTGTTGCGCGCTGCCATCTTGCAGGTCATCCCCTATCGCCGGCGCTTCGGGCCCCTGCTACGCCTCGGCCAAGGCCTGCGTCCGCTGGTGCCGGGGCCCTTACGCCCCAAGATCCCGGCGCGACGGCCCGTCCCAGCCCGTCCCCAGCGTCGTCACGACCGGCGCATGCTGGCCTTGCCCGGTTGTGTTCAGCCGGCGGCGGCCCCGGCGACCAACGCCGCGACGGCTCGGGTCCTGGACCGGCTCGGGATCGAGCTCATCGAGCCGCAGGCGAGCGGCTGTTGCGGTGCGGCTCATCAGCATAGCGCGCAGCCGGAGCGCGCCCGGCAGCTCATGCGCCGGAATATCGATGCCTGGTGGCCCCACGTGGAGGCCGGGGCCGAGGCGATCGTCATGACCGCGAGCGGGTGTGGGGTCACCGTCAAGGATTACGGGACGTTGCTGGCCGATGATCCGGCGTATGCCGCGAAGGCCGCGCGGATCAGCGATCTGACCCGTGACCTAGGCGAGATCCTGGCGGCTGAAGACCTGGCGTCGCTGAGGCCAACCGAACCGCGGACCCTGGCCTTCCACGCCCCTTGTACCCTGCAGCACGGTCAGCAGGCCCCGGGGTTGATCGAAGGGGTGTTGACCCAACTGGGGCATCGCCTCACCCCGGTGACGGATCCGCATCTCTGTTGCGGTTCGGCGGGTACCTATTCGTTGCTCCAACCGACCCTGGCCAATCGCCTCCGGGGGCAGAAGATCGAGGCCCTGGAAGCCGGGGGGCCGGAGCTCATCGCAACGGCCAACGTCGGCTGTCAGCTCCATCTCGAGGCCGGGGCCTCGCGGCCGGTTCGGCATTGGGTCGAGGTGGTCGCGGAGGGCATCGACGCGGGCACCCGTGCCCCACGTGCCGCCGCCTGAAGCCGGGCGGCGGTCTTGCCGCCCGAGGCTTCCCGCCCGCCTCGCCTGGGCCCATCCCGCCCTCGCCTGTCCACCGGAAACGGCCTGTTCGATAGTCCCTAGAAGCTGAGCATCTTCTCGGCCGCCTCGAGATACGGCAGGGCCGCGGCGACGCTCACCTTGGGGACATCGTAGCCGAGTTCGTCCTCGGTCATATTGTGCAGATCCATTGAGGCCTTGCAGATGACGAACTGGGCGCCGTTCTCCAGGGCCTGGTTCATGAAGTGCGACAGGGGCATGCCCCCGTCCGCCTTCGGGTAGAGGGTCTCGGCGACGCCCTTCTTCAGCAGCGTGGTGCCCATGCCGGTGAAATAGACCACCACATTCATCTCTTCAGCCGCGGCGGTGGCGGCCAAGAAGAAGGGCGAGGCGAGGCGACGTGGGGTATCCTCGCCGCTGGTCATGACAATGGCGAAATCGATGGTGTCAGTCATGCTGGCTCCGGGATTTATCAGGGGATCATTCTCGATTCTGGCAGTTTTTGATCGGTTATTCAAGAAAGGGGCGACCGAGCGGTGTCCCCGTGCTGACGGGTGGGCGCTGTCGGATGTCGGTTTGCGGCCTCCGGGATTGTGTCAATGCCGTACTTTTACGCGTATCATCGGAAACC
>CAYFWJ010000077.1:6322-7964 GCA_964346755.1 uncultured Ectothiorhodospiraceae bacterium | reverse complement strand
TTACGCGTATCATCGGAAACCGCGCTTTGAACGGACCTGAACGACTCCAGGGCGGAGGAACCCGATCGACCTGCTGCTAGAGGCCCGCCTGATCATGCCGATGCATATCCTCGTATTGGATCCCACCGATTGCCTCGATCAGCACCCCGTGCTGGATTCTAAGACCCTCGTCGAGGCCGGCTATCCCGCCATTCAGGTGCATCGGACACGCAACGAGCCCCAGATCCGGGACTGGCATGCATGGATCGGCGCGGTGGCCCTCTGGGTCGCCCCCGACGAGGCAGGGGATGAGGCCAGCCTGGGGATGCCTCGGGCGATCCCCGACATCCCCTGTCTCGCGGTCGGTGTGGCGGACGAGGAGCGGGTCCGTGCCTACCTGGGCGCGGGGTATCTCGAGATCCGTTCGACGGGGCCGACGAGCGTTGCGGCGTTGCACGCGGACCTTCAGCGTGCGCAAGCGCGCCAGGCCTACCTCCAGCGATCCATCATAGGCTCACACCCGGGGACGCAGGGTGCACCCGACTCGCTCGTTGACGGCATGCGTCAGGCTCGCGCGGCCGGCGCAATAGGCGCGCCCGGTGCCCCCTCTGACGACCCGAATCGCTTGGCCCTGACGCTGCTGATGGATCAGGTCGCCGTCCCGATCCTGATCCGGGATGCTCAGGGGCGCATCCTCGGGTTCAATCGGATCTGCCAGGAGTTGACCGGCCATTCTGAATCCGCGGTCTTGAATCGCCGACTCCGGGATATCGTCGAGCTTCCGGTATCCCCGGCCATTGGGGTCGAGTCGTGTGACGACGAGACCGCCCTGGCCGAGGTTCGAGATTCCGGCGGTCCGCGGCATTGCGAGACGCATTGGCGCCTGCCGGATGGTACGGAACGGCGCATCGCCTGGGTGCACCAGGGACTGAAAGGGACCCACGGCACCATCGAGTGTATCCTGAGTACGGGATGGGATGTGACGGAGCGCGAGCAGACCATCGCCCACCAGCACCAGACCCTGTTGGAGTTGGCTCATAAGGCGCGGATCTGCAGTGTCGGGGAGATGGCCAGCCAGATCGGCCATGAGATCACCCAGCCCATCGGGGCCATCGCCATGACCGCCGATTCCCTCGAGGGGCTATGTACGGGTGAGGAGTCGGGGTTGGTCGAGCAAGGTCTGCTCGACATCGTCAACCAAGCGAATCGGGCCCTGCGTTTCCTGCGGTGGATACGCGACTTCAGTCGGTCCGAGTCCGAGGATCGAGCGCCCATCTCCTTTCCCGAGGTCATTGATGGGGTCTTACCCATCCTGAGTCCAAGCTTGCGTCAGCGCGGCATCCGCGTCGAGCAGGAGATCGCCCCTGGGGTCCCAGCAGTGGTCGGCGACCGGGTGCTATTGCAGCAGGTCCTGCTCAATCTCTTGCTGAATGCCATCGACGCGATGGTCGAGAACGGCGGCGAGCGGATCCTCATCCGAGTGGCCCCCGAGGGATCGGGGGCGCATCTCGAGGTGCAGGATTCCGGTCCGGGCATCAGCGAGGCGGCTTGGGACTCCCTATTTCAATCCTTCTACACGACCAAACCCCAGGGACTCGGGTTGGGCCTGGCGGTGAGCGCCCGACTCGTCGATGACCACCAGGGTCGAATCCAGGCCTACAAC
>CAYFWJ010000077.1:0-6222 GCA_964346755.1 uncultured Ectothiorhodospiraceae bacterium | reverse complement strand
TGAGGATGGATCGCGATTGGGTCTATCTGATTGACGATGACGATGCGATTCGTCGGGCGTTGCGGCGACTGCTTCAGGACGAAGAATCCGTGGAATGCCAAGACTACGCGGATGCACAGCATTTTCTGGATGTGGCACCGAGTTTGCATGCCGGTTGTGCGGTGGTCGATCTCTACATGCCAGGGCTCGACGGCTTGAGCCTCCTGGAGGCATTGCAACGACGTAACATCTACTTCCCGAGCCTCGTGCTGACGGCCTATGGGGATGTGGACAAGGCCGTTCGGGCCATGCGCGCCGGCGCCCTGGACTTTATGGAAAAGCCGGTAGAGAAGGACGCCTTCCGGGGGCATATCCGGCGTGCCCTGCGCGAGGCTCGGGTGATCAACGAGCGACGGGCCCAGGCCGAGACGGCCCATCAGAAAGTGGAGAATCTCACGATGCGAGAGCAGGAAGTCTTGATCCTCTTGGCCGAGGGCAAGAGCAATAAACAAGTGGCCTCCACCTTGGACATTAGCCCCCGAACCGCGGAGCTCCATCGGGCGCGCATCATGGACAAGCTTGAGAATAAATCCTTGGCCGGATTGGTGCGGATCGCCCTGGACGCCGGTCTGCTGGGCGAGATCGGTCCGTATCGGCTCGGTCGCCCCCTCCTGGAGGGGGCGATCGGCGGCGGTTATCGGGACGAGCCCCCACCCGATAGCCCGGGTTGAACCGAGCTTACAGAAACACGCCGGTTGAGGGCTCGAACCGTTCGATCCGGCGCGGGTTGTTGTGCGGTCCGTTTTAGCCGGCTTCGGTCGGTGCGGATCGACCCGGTTCATCCACTTCTCATCCCCGCGGAAATCCCTCCTGCGTTTTGCCCCCGATGTTCTTTTTGTATCAAAAACAGATCCGGTAAGATTTAGTTTTAGCCCGCCGAAACAATCCCTTATTTATCTATCGACTGATCCGCACGCTTGACCTTGGGATGCCGGCATCCTTCGTTCTTAGAGGCCAAACCTCCGCTTGGAATCTCCCGGGAGGGCATGGCTGGCGCCTGCGTGAAGGCTGCCGACCACTGGTTGATCCCGCGGCGTGGTTGGATCAACCGAGATGGTTTTTTGACGCGATCTAAGCCGCTTGACAGAGTCCAGGGCGGGGCGTCTGTATTCATCGAAGTTTAGACAAAGCCTCGACAACCGAAGTATTCGTTGAGCGGGCCCGTGCCGGCGCCTCGATGTCGGAATTCCCTCGGGGTGACGGGGCCTTAGCGGCTATGACCATTCTTCGGAATCGGAATATTACGTATGGTCCTTGGGCGCGAGGCGACCTATCCTTCCAGTCACACATCGGGTTCAAGCGAGTTGGACGACGCGCGCCCTTCGAGATGACACGAGGGTGACAGCCTGCGAAGGCATTGAAGGGCGCAAGTTCTCGCTTAACGAATCAAATAGTCGACTCGCGGGTCGTTTACCCCGAGCCATCTCGCGAGCCACGACGCATCCGAAACCGCGGAGTTCCTGTTATGTCGAGTCCACGAACCAAAGTATTCAGTGTAGCGCCGACCGGTTTTTCCGAGACGGAGATCCAATCCCTTGAACGTGCCTTCCGGCTCTCCGGCGCACGTCAGCGGCGTTATGTGTTTTGGCAGGGATCCGGTCATGGCACCTCGCCCCACCTGCATCTCGTCAATGCCGACGATCCGGCGGGGTGGTCGTTCTACCAGGGCCTTCAGCAGGCTGAAGGCGATCGGGCACCCGCCCTGTTGGCAGCCTCGACTCGGCCGGTGGATGTGGACCCCGAGCACCACTTCAAGCCGCCGTTCTTGGCTCCCCGGATCCTTGCGGCCCTCGACCGACTGGTGGCTCGCCACTACGCCTACGTCCCCGAGATGACCGTCAGCGACGATCACTCCTCGAGCGAGGCGGCGTCTTCGACGATCCATTTGAACGAATCGCCCGTGGCGTCCCGCGGCGATGGCGATCATCGCCCCATCCTGGTCGTCGATGACTGCGACTCCGTCCGAGAGTTGATGCGTATCAACTTGGAAGCGGTCGGTTTGCCGGTGGACTTCGCGGAGACCGGGGCCGAGGCCCTACGTAAAGTCGCCGAGCGGGCGTATCGCATGATCTTTTTGGACGTCATGCTGCCGGACAAGGTCGGTTTCGAGGTCAGCCGCGCGATGAAACGGGAGATGGAGATTCAGGCGCCGATCGTCATGTTGACCAGTCGCGCATCGCGACTTGATAAGCTGCGTGGGACCTTAGCCCACGCCGATGACTACATCACGAAGCCGGCGACCCACGAGCGGATCATCCAGGTGGTTCGCCAGTTCGTCGATGTCGCCGACCGTGACCGTGCCCTTGCTTGAGTTTCCCGAACCACTGCTCGGGGGCGGATTGGCCTGGCTGTTGGATCCCGCCGCTGCGAGATCCGAGCGTTTCGGCCCAGCGGGCAGGCCCGTCCGCCTCCATGCCGTGACTTCCTTTCAGGAGCCTGACCATGCGTGATCGGACCTTGCATCATGTTACCTTGTGCGGCTTTTCGAGCAGCGAACGGGATCTCCTGGAGACCCTCTTTTCGACCACGTCCGCTCAGCCGCGGGCCTTTCGCTATCGGGCATGGGATTCGGTCAGCGGGGAGCCCCCGGATATCGCCTTGATCGACGATCAAAGCGGTGGATGGGTCCAATGGCAGCGCCTGCAGCGGCGTTTCCCGACGCACGAGATCGCGACCCTCGTCGTGGGCCACGATTACGATGAAGCGAGCCGCATCTCGTTCATCCAAAAGCCCATCGTGCCCTCCCGAATCGCGAGCGCCCTGGATGGTCTCGCCGTGGAGGGTTTGCCCGGCGAACCCCGGAGTTTCGATTCAATGCTTCATCTCGATCCCCCCGACGTCGATTCGACGGATTATGCCGGGCGACGTGTCTTGGTTGTCGATGACAGCGAGGTGGCGCGCGAGCGTCTGGAGCAGCAGCTCGGCGCCTACGGCTTGCGCTGCGATTTTGCCGTCGACCCGACGGAGGCCTTGTATAAGCTACGCCGGCAACCCTATCACCTGGTCCTGCTCGACATCGTGCTGCCGGAGATCGACGGCTTTGCCCTGTGTCGCGAGATCAAGCGGGATATCTGCGCCGCCTGTCCGGTCGTCCTGATGACCAGTCGAGGGTCCCGTATGGATCGGTTGCGTGCGTCGTTCGCGGCGGCCGACGGTTACCTCAACAAACCCCTGACCCGCAAAGCGCTTGAGGAGACGCTGGCCCGTCACCTTCCCCAGGAGGCCGTCGCCTGAAAGGCGTCGGCCCCGAGGCCTTGGTCGGGTGCCGTTGGAGCGATCGACTTGGCAAGCGGCTCCGTTTATAGGAGGATAGGGTTCACGATGGTTGCGGGTCAGCTTGAGTGAGCACACGCCCGCCACCGCACGGCTCGTGTGTTACGAGGTAGAGCATGGCGTTCGACCCGACGCGCTTCGAGAATCATTCGGACGAGGACGCCCGCCATGGGTCGTGGGCGCTGTTGTCCAATCTGACCGACGAGACGGGGCGCTCCGAGCAGCTCGTCCATCTGGTCGAGATCGCCTCGCTCCGTTTTGCGATACCCCCCGAGCTCGCGGCCGAACTCGCGCCGCCCCTTCCGCTCGCGGCCTTACCTCACTCGCCTCCTGGCTTTCGAGGCTTAGTGAATCAGCGAGGGGACATCGTCCCCGTCTATACCCTGTATCCCTTTCTGAGTGGTGCAACGCCGCCGGCGATCGGCTACTTCTTGATTGCCGGCGTCGGTGAGAACCGTGTGGCCCTCGAGGTGGAGCGGGCGCGGGCGGTACTCGATCACCAACCCGAGCGGCGTCCCCCCCCGAGCCTGTTCGACGCACCGGCCTTGGATGCGGCGGTGACGGCGGAGATCACCGTCGATGACGAACCGGTCTATGAGTTGCAAGTCCTGGAGGCGGTCGACGCCCTGAAGGAACGCCGCGTCGAGACCCTAGCGCCTTAATCCGACACGTCCCGAATGGCGGGGGCCATGCCGCGGTTCGACCGCGTGGCCCCCGCCAAGCGGTGGCGCGTGGCGGGGGCCACGCGGCCGCTCCGATTTGCGCCAGCAACCGTGCCTGGGCCGAGATGCCCGGGTCGTCCATGTGCCACTTGGAGGTGACCGCCCGCGTCATGCAGATCCGAGACCTGAGCATATCCGCCAAGACCACAATTGCAACGACAGCCGTGGTCTTGCTCCTGTTTATCGTTACCGTTGGCGGGATCCTTCTCGTCTTGCAACAGGTTTACACCGAGCGCGATCGCGTCGTCCGCAGCACTGCCCAGGACCCAACGGGGGCCGCCTATGCCGAGGCGCGTGAGAAGAGCGTCCGGTCCCTCGATGCGATGGGTAGCCTGCTTGCCCAACTCGCGGGGCAGGGACTGCGACCGACGGTCGAGTCCGGCCTGGAGCGGGCGGCCGAGCGCGTGGTTCGCGACCCGGAGGTGCGCTACGTGCGGATCCGCGACGCGCGGGGGCAGGTGCGCCTCGAGGTCGCTGCCTCGGGGGTCGATACGACCCGTGATTCGGGGGAATTCCGGGAATTTCCGATCCGCGAAGGCACCCGAGATCGCGGCACCGTGACCCTCGGGGTAACGGGTTTCCTCGCCCCGTCGGCCCAGAGTGCCGTGCAAGCCGTCACGGATGACTTCCTGGCGGCGAACCGACTCAGTAACGAATCAGCGATCGTCTTGATCATCGCCCTCGCCCTGCTCGGCGCCGTGTTAGCCGTGTTACTCGTACAGCTCAGCATCGCCCGACTGACGCGGCGGTTTATCATCCAACCGAGCCAACGCATCATCGGGGCGCTGACCTACATGGAGCGACGCCGGGACTACTCCAACCGGGTACCCCGGGGGGCGGACGATGAGTTGGGCCAGCTGGTGGACGCCTTCAACCGCAGTTTGACCTTTCTGGACCGTGAGAACGATCAACTCAACACCTCCATCGTTGAACTCCTGGAGGCCGCCGCCGAGATCAGCCGCCAGCGGGATCTGCGGGTGCAGGCCCCGGTGCGGGAGGACATCACCGGCCCGCTGGCTGACGCCTTGAATAGTCTGACGCAGGCCACGGCCAATGTCCTCTACGAGGTGCGTCAGATCGCCAATGATGTGTTGGTCGGCTCCCAGAATGTCCAGTCCCAGGGCCAGGAGGTCCTGCGGGTCGCCCACAATGAGCAGGAGAACATCGAAAACACCTCTCAGGCCCTGGCTGAGACGCTGCAGGCCATCGACCGGATCGCCGCCCTCGCCCAGGAGGGCAACGAGTCCGCGAAACGGGCCACGGCGAGCACCGACCAGGCCCTGGGCTCGGTCCAGCAGGCGATCGACGGGATGGCCGAGGTCCGCGAGTCCATCCAGGAGACTGGTAAGCGCATCAAGCGCTTGAGCGAACGTTCCCAGGAGATCAGCGGGATCATCGATATCATCAATAGCTTTGCCGAGCGAACCCACGTGCTGGCCATCAATGCGAGCATGCAGGCGGCGAACGCCGGCGAGGCGGGTCGTGGATTCGCGGTCGTCGCCCACGAGGTGCAGCGTCTGGCGGACAGCTCACGGAATGCGACGTCGCAGATCTCGTCGCTGGTCAACAACATCCAGGTGGAGACCTCGGACACGATCCAGACCGTCAACCAGGCCACCGATGCGGTCGCCCTGCGTTCGCGCACCGTCGAGCAGGCGGGTTCGCAGATGGAGGAGACCCAGCAGACGAACGCGCAACTGGCCGAGGCCGTGCAGCAGATCTACGAGCGGTCCCAGGCCCAGGCGGAGGCCAACCACCAGATCGTCGAGCGCGTTGACGCCATGCGGGGGGGCACCGTCGAGACCATGGGGCAGATCGAGGAACAGGAGCAACAGACCCATCAGCTCGTGCGATCCGCCGATGACCTCCTGCGGTCCATCGCGCAGTTCAAACTCCCGGACACGGGCTCCACGCAACCCGCCCGATCCGATGGCGCGACGCGTGGCTCCGATGCCGTATCGGCCGATGCCGAGGTGGCGACGGCATGAGGGCAGCCGGCTCGCCCGGTGCGGTTCGACGGCGACTGTGGTCCGCCTTCCCGCGGTTGCGGGGCGAACACGCTGCCCTGCGTGACCCCTCGGCAGCGGCCCGGGCTCAGGCGGCGGCGCGTTTCTCGGAGATCCTCGCGCGGCTCTGGCCCGCCGTCGAGGATGCCGGATTGTCCGGTGTGTTGGAGTGGTTCGGCTAC
>CAYFWJ010000076.1:4360-13841 GCA_964346755.1 uncultured Ectothiorhodospiraceae bacterium | reverse complement strand
GGCCTATGGGTTCCGGTAGTCCCTGCCGGAACGACCCGGGGTGCGCCCCCGACCCCGTCGCGTTCGCCGAGCGACGTGTCTCGGCCGGGAGGCTCGGGAAGCTCCACGGCCCTCCTCGACTGCGAGGAGGCGAAGGGTCCAGGTGTCTGGCGGGTTGGGGGGTCGGTGGGGTCGGTCTCGTCTCGCTGGAACGATGGCTCACCCTAGCCCCTCGCGAATCACCCCATCCAAGGGGATCGAGTATTGACCTGCAGATCCTCGCCGGGGACACTCGCCGCCGACCGCTAAACGGTTCATGCCTCGGGTCTGTTGTCGCGTCCGGACCGGCATGCAGCCGAGCGGCTCGATCCGCGCCTCGATCCTGGGCCCGATCGGGGGCTGGAGGGGGGATTCGGGCTTTCCCGGAGGGTCGTCCCCTCCCCCAGTCTGCGACGGTGTCCCTAGCCTAGGACGGGGCAACGGCCGATGCGGGCCCCGCGCGCCGGATCACGGGTCCGGGGTCTGGCTCGCGTGTTCCGCCGCGAAGGCCTCGTTCATGATGTGGAAGACGGCGGTGTTGTCCACGTAGTCCCCGTCCCAATCGTCGGGTTTGCCCCAGAGCGTGGCGGCCTCGAGGTCGGTGCGGGTAAATTCGGCGAACCCCTCGGCACCGGGCCCCAGGGCCCACAGGGGTACCAGCTCGTTGGTGTGGTTGCGGAAGGCCCATTGATAGCCCGGTAGGCGCCCCGCCCCCCGGTCTTGTACGGCGCGGAAGGCGTTGAAGGTGTCCTCCCGGGGATCGAAGCGCGCGGCCTCAAGGGCCGTGTCGGTGCGGTCCTCGGCGACCGGACCGGCCTCGCCGTTGGTGAAGGTGCCGGCGCCCCAGATGCCGCCGGTCTCGTGGTCCGAGGTCACGATCAGCAGGGTTTCGTTCCAGCTCGAGTGGGCCTTGACCCAGGCGATGACCGCGGCGACGGCCCGGTCGAAGCCCCTCTGCTCTTCGATGAAACGGGGCATGTGGTTGGCGTGGCCCATCCAGTCCACCGCCCCGCCTTCGGCCATGAGGTAGAAGCCCTGCGGATTCTGGGCGAGGACGTGGAGGGCGGCCACGGTCGTCGTGGCGAGCGAGGGCACGTCGTCCCGGCGGGCCATGCCGGAACACGGGATCGCTTGCCGGAAGGCCCTCCCGCTGGGCCTGGAGCGTGCTCCGGGAGCGGGCGATGCCGACGACGCGCTCGGGAATGTCCTTGCCGTCGGCGATCCGCTGGAAGGCGGAGACCTGGTCGATGAAGGTAAAGCCGTTGAGGCCGGCCTCGCGGGTCAGCTGGTCCCACGTCGCCGGCCCGCCGACGTAGCGGTAGGCCTCGGTGTCCCGCTCGGCCTCGGGGATGGGGTTGCCGCTGGCGTCGTAGCGGGGGTGACCGGCGCCCATGATGACGTCCAGGTCGCTCTGGACCATGGCGTTGAAGATGGGGGCGTAGTGGTTGCGGGAGATGTTGTGGGCGATCACCGGACCGTCGGGGGTAGGGGCGCCGGTTGAAACCGGCGTCCACTGCCGGTGAAGAAACGGGTGAAGAACTCGAACAGGAGCAGACGGGTCGTTTGAACGGTCACGACGAGGACTTCCAGGGTGAGGATCAACACGTTGCCGAGGACAAAGACGACGATATGCCCCATGGTTCCCGGCGCATCGTCGGCGAGCCACAGGACGGCAACCGAGAGGCCGGCGTGCGCCAGGGCAAAGGCCCCGACCCGGATGAAGGAGAGGGTGTTGATCGCGAGTTGGTAAGTCCCCTCCACCAGGGCCCCCAGGCTGCCCAATACCACGCCGATGCGCCGGTGATTGAGCCACTGGCGGACGATGCAAAGGCTCGCTCCAAGCGGTGCGAGCGCCAGGAAACGCCAATCCACGAAGGCCAGCAATACGGACCAGTATACGACCAGTTGAGCCAGGTCCCCGACCCAGCGCTTGGGTTCCTCACGGGCGCGCCAGCAGGATTCCACGAGTCCCAGGGCGAGCCCTAGGTGGATCACGGCGACCCCGAAGGCGAGTGGCGTCAAGAGCACAAGAAGCGGGGCATCCAGCGGGTGCACCCATAAGGCGGGGATCATGCCCTCGACCCCAAAGACCTCTCCATAGAGAAAACCGAACCCCACGCTGCCGACCCCACCGGCCAGAATCAGGTTCCCGGCGCGGTGGCGCCGTCGCAGCCACCAACCGACCAGGGCGAGTATCAGGCCGTGCCCCACGTCCCCGAACATGTACCCGAACATCAAGGGCCCGAGGACGGCGACGAAACGGCTCGGGTCCGTTTCGTCCCGCCCCGGATAGCCGAAGGCGGCCACAATCGGCTCGAAGGCCTTGGCCCAACCCGGGTTATCGAGGCGGGTCGGGGGGATGCGATCGCTGGGGGCCTCGGGATAATGGATCTCGGCTTGGACCCCCTCGGCGGCCACCCGCTGTCGCATGACCTCGGGATCCCCATCGCGGCTCCAGCCGGTGATCCAGCAGACGGAGTCGTCACAGTCGATCACCCGGGCCTGGGGCAAGAGCCATTCGATGCGCCGCAACACGCCGATGGCCTGATCCAGACCCAGCTGCCGGGCCCCATCCCGTAGCGCTGCTGCTTGCCGATTCAATTGACGCTGCGCGGATTCTTCCTGGCGTGCCAGCTCGGTGGCCATCCCCTCGGGGGTTCCGTGCAGCGTTTGGGGGAGGGGATGGCAACGACCGCCCGCCCGTGCCACGGCCGCGCAGGTGGCCGTGAACTGTTCCTGCGGGAGAAGCCCGAGCCAGAGGGGCTCACTGGGGTCTCGACCGGGGATCCAGAGGCCTTCCGCGTCCCAGTCGCGGGTCGCGTCCTGCTTGACCGCGGCGGGCTCGACCAGAACGCCCCGAAACGTATCGCTTGCGCCAAGACGCCCCAGATCCACGTCCACCGGCCCGAGTCTGTCTAGCCGGGTCCGCCAGGTCGCGAGGGAGGCCCGCCACGCCCCTAACTGCCGCCATTGTTCGAGCTCGGTGCGATAGACCCGTTGCCAGTGCTCCAGGCGCTCCACGGAGCTGGCTGCGGCGGTTTGCAGGCTGGTCGTCGTGCAGCAGTGATGCGTGTAGATCGGTTCCGGCAACAGGGAGGCATACGTGTTATGGATCGCGTGAAAGCGGTCCAGGACGGTGGAGAGTTCGGCATGCTCGGCCGGTGCCAGTTCCGCGGCCCGCGCCTCAAATTGGACCGTCCCGTGTCGCGAGAGGGCTTCGAGCGTCGTCTCGAGGTCGTTCCGTGGGACCACGACTTCGAACCACTGGGCAACCTGCGGTCGCAACGACATCGTTTGACCCCTTTCCGCGACGGTTTGCCGTGCTCGGTTCCGGTGCACGGTCGTATCAGCTTTTGATTAATTCCAGTATGAGCCGACAGGGACTAGGACTCAACCCGCGATCGTCGAGAGGGGGATGGAACGAACGGATGGATTCTGGGTGGGATCCCGCCAGACGGGGGTGGACGGGGTTGGAATCGGATGACGGAGGCCGCGGTGGGAGAGCGAGCCATCGTTTCCACGACAAGTGAATGGGCGTTCGGGGGTGGTTCGATGTGCGGTGAGATCGGGATCGGAGCGCTAGCGCATCGGGTGGCTTGATCAGCATCCCGCTCGACGGCGGGTTCGACCGGTAAAAAGTCTCCTCCCCAAGGGACCGATACGTTCGCGGTCACTCGCCCTTGGCCCTTCGCCCGATCATCGAGCGAGCCTTTGGGTCGGCCCCCTAAAGGAGGAGAAGTCAGTCGCTTACCACTGGACCCATCTCACGAAAGTCGAGGAGACCACGCACGGGCTGCATCCACTCGAATCGATCGATTCCCGTGCCTGCATACCCCGTGCGTCGGCTAGCTCGATGCAAACGCCCTGCCAGGTGAGGACGGTCCCCGAGATGACCTGTCGGCCGTCACCGATCGGAGGCGTTGGCGTCGAGTCGTGATGGTATGCCGTGCATGGCGTGCTCACTACTGGGGCATGATGCATCCGAACGTCCGCGTCCTGACCGGCACACGAGACCGCGGAGGACTCAATGCCCGAACTCGATCGGGTTAGAACGAGTCTATTGCCAAGCATTTTATAATGTTCGCAAAAGCTAATTGACCGACGGCGGGGATCGGAGCGCGGCACTGTCCTGCGCAGCGGACGGTGAGGCGGGGCTATGGCTCGTGGCTGGCTGACGCGGGTCACCGTACTCCTCGAGGCCTTGGGTGGAAGGGCCTCCCTCGTCGTCTGTCGCGGGTGCCTGTTTCGGATCATCGCCTCGTCCGGTCCCTGTCGCCCGACATGAATCGGCCCCGGCCATCGTGCCACAACCGTGCGGAGTGAGTTGCCCATGACTATCCTGAACGATCCGGTTGCGCTATCTCAGATCCAGTTTGCGCTCACGGTGATGTTCCACATCATCTGGCCGGTCTTGACTATCGGGCTTGGCCTTTTTCTCGTCGTGGTTGAGGCCCTGTGGTTACGCACCGGGGATCCCGACTACTACCGCCATGCCCGCTTCTGGTCCCGGCTCTTCGTGTTGAACTTCGGCATCGGCGTGGCTTCGGGCATCGTCATGGAGTTCCAATTCGGTACGAATTGGGCCGTGTTCTCCGCAGCAACTGGGGATTTCTTCGGGAGCATCCTCGGCTTCGAGGGAGCCATGGCCTTTATGCTCGAGGCGGGCTTCCTCGGGATCATGCTCTTCGGATGGAACCGCGTGCCCCCGGGGTTGCACCTGTTCGCCACCAGCATGGTTGCGCTCGGGGCGACGTTGTCCGCGTTCTGGATCATGGTCGCCAGTTCCTGGATGCATACGCCAGTCGGCGGCACGATGGAAGACGGTCGCTATGTGGTAACCGACTACTTGGCTGCTCTGACGAGCCCTGGGGTCGGATGGGACTTCGGGCATATGTTCGTTGCCTCCCTGGAGACGGCGCTCTTCGTGATCGGGGGGATCAGTGCCTGGTATATCCTTCAGGACCGCCATCGGGTCCTGTTCACCAAGTCCCTGAAGATCGTCATCCTGGCGGCACTCGTCGTGACCCCGCTGCAGGTCTTCCTCGGCCACGGCAGCGGCGAATCGGTCTATCACCACCAACCAGCGAAACTCGCCGCCATCGAGGGACATTGGGAGACGAGCCCCGCCGGCGAGACCGCCGACTGGAGTCTGCTCGCCTGGCCGGACCGGGAGGCCCAGGCCAATGCGTGGGAGATCACCGTCCCCGATCTTCTGGGCGTGATTGTGGCTGGGGATCCCGAAGCCGAGGTCAAAGGCTTACGCGAATGGGCGCCTGCGGATCAGCCCTCGCTTTTACCCGTCATCTTTTATAGCTTTCGAGGCATGGTGGCCATCGGGCTGTTCTTTGTCGCACTGACCCTGTGGAGTCTGTGGCGATGGGGCCGCGGGCAGCTCAGAGCCGAGCACATCGGGCGGCATCGGCGTTTCCTATGGGCTTGGGTGGCTGCTGCACCCTTAGGCTACGTTGCGGTGGAGCTCGGGTGGTTGGTCCGCGAATTGGGGCGGCAGCCGTGGATCCTCTACGGCCAGCTGCGCGTCGAGGACGCGGCCTCCAATCTCCCGGCGGCGAGTGTCCTAACGACCCTCGGATTGTTTGTCCTGACCTATGTGATCCTATTTGCCGCGGCGATCTACTTCGGGGCGCGCTTGCTGCGCCACGGGCCTGATCCCGATCTGGTGATCCCGGACGCCCCGAGCGCGCACGCGCCGGCAGGCTCGTCGGAGGATGACAGGCCGGCCGGCCATCCTTCGGCAGTCCACGCCTAACCGACGAATAACCGAGGAACCGAAAACGGGGGAGTCAACACGCATGTCGGATTCCAGTCTCATGAGTTTTCTGCCGACCCTGTGGTTCGGCTTTCTCGGGCTCTTCCTGGCCCTTTATGTGATCCTGGACGGCTTCGATCTCGGGGTCGGCATCCTTTCGCTGTTCAGTGCCGACGACCATCGACGGGGTGTGTTGATGGCGAGCCTCAGCAACGTTTGGGACGCCAATGAAACCTGGCTCATCGTCCTCGGTGGGGCCCTGTTCGGGGCCTTTCCGCTGGCCTACGGAACGATCCTGAGCGCCCTGTATATCCCGGTGTTCGGGATGCTGTTCGGGCTGATCTTCCGCGCCGTGGCTTTCGAGTTTCGTGAGCATGCCCAGCGCAAAGGGGTTTGGAATCTCGCCTTCGGTGTGGGGAGCCTGGTTGCGGCCCTGGCCCAGGGGTTCGCGCTCGGTGGGGTGATCGCCGGACTACCGGTCGATGAGGCGGGGCATTTCGATGGCAGTGTGTGGCATTGGTTGAGCCCGCAGGCGGCGGTCGTGGCGCTTGGGGTAGTCGCCGGTTATGCGTTGCTTGGGGCGACCTACCTGATCATGAAGACCACCGGTCCGTTACAGCAGGTGCACTACAGCCATGCCCGCCGGATGGCATGGGCCACGATGATCGTCGCCGGATTGGTGACCGTGATGACCCCCTGGTCCTATCCCCATGTGGCGACTCGGTGGTTCCAGGACCCGGGCCTGTGGCTGTTCGCGCCGTGGCCCATCCTCGGTCTCTTGGCCTTTTGGCGGCTTCTGGTCGGGCTTCGTCGAGGTCGGGAAGCCCGTCCTTTCGGCTGGGCCGTGGTGATATTCCTGGTCTCGTTCCTCGGGTTGGCGATGAGTCTTTATCCGTACATCATCCCGATCGAGGTGACGATCCATGAGGCGGCGGCCGCCCCGGAGGCGTTGGTTTTCATGCTGGTCGGGATCGGTTTGTTCATCCCGATTATGCTGGTTTACAACGCGTTCCAATACCGCGTGTTCCGCGGAAAGGTGTATGGACCGGCTTACGGCGGGGGCGAATCCTCCGGTTAAGCTGCGAGATACCGTGTCGTCCAACCCCCGCCGACTTACCGTTGGGCCCGAGAGTCGAGACGGGGCGCCGGTTTGGAGGGCTCAGCTGGCGGCGCACGCCTGTTGGCGGAGTGCCGCGAGGTCGATGAGCTCCGGTTGAAAGCCGATCGCTTCCCATTGTTGGATACGTTTCCCGACCCCGCCCCGTGGGCTATCGGCATGCGCATCCCAGACCGCGAGGGCGCGCAAGGCCATGCCGCGCGCCTGAGCGAGGTCCTGGGCTATCACGTCGGCCTTATTATTGCTACGCTCATAGTCCCGATCGTTATCGCCCTGAGGGCGATAGCGGGCGAGTACAACCGAGTCCGCCTGATCGAGGAGCTGATAATATCGCTCGGCCCAGCGGCCGTTGGGGTCGATCAAGACGCTGCTCCGCAAGAAATCGCCGATATCGAACGGCAACACGACATGGATCGATCCGCCTTGCTCGAGCACGGTCTCGAGGAACAAGATATCGCTCCCGCAGGCTGCCGCACCGACCCCGATACGCGGCCTGAACGCTTGTACCGCGGCATGGATGGCCTGTTTGACCCGCGGTTCGAGCCACGCGGGGAATCGAGGCTCGGGCTGATCGGGGGCATCGATCATCGGACCACTGAAGACGACCACACCCCCGTCCGGCTCTTGGACCCGCTCCGGGGTTCGCTCGGTTTGGGGGTGAGGGGTCTGAGCCGGCTCAGGGGGTGGGGCCTGACGGCGGCGGCCGTTTTCATGGGGTTTTCTGGAGGTTTGGAGCCGCTCGTAGGTCCGCTTCACATGTTCGCGTAGTTGTGGGATCTGGCTCGAGTCGAGCCGCGGTTCATTCTCGGGTGTCTGCTCATCATGCGTCCCTCGAAGATGTAGCTCGATCCCATCGTCGATCACTTGTCGGTGCCACGCCTCGGCGGTTCCCGGCGCGATGGAGTCGTGGGTTGGGCGCGTATTCTGCCGCAATTGGTGGATCCGCTCGAGGGAATAACCCGCCTCGCGCCAGTCCTTCACGGCCTGGAGCTGTTGGACATGACGATGGGTGTAACGAGCGCTCCGCGTCCGGCCGATCGGCGGATCGATAAGCCCTCGGGCGATCCACAGACGGATGCGGCGGGGGGGGAGACCCACAGCGTGGCTCAAGTCGTTCAGACTGAGTTCGGATTGACGGTCACGCATAGGCATTCCAGTTCAAGCCGGAGGGATCGGTTCCGATCGACCACATCGTGGGTCGTTGATGGGTTCATGGCGCGTGCTCATCCCTTCGGGTCGGGGCATCAATTCGAACTCGAAGGGGTGGCGCGGGTGGTCTTGCGCTGCCCGCCGGTCGTCTTGGGGCGTTTCCGCTGAGGGGGTTGCTTGCGCGTTGCCGGAGCTGCTGGCGCGGATAAGGCGGGGGCCTGAGTCTTCGGCTTCTTGCCGTTCACCGCGGCGGCTTGCGCTGAACCTCGCGGCTTTTTCTGGCGATTCGAGCCCTTCGAGTGGGTGTCCGGTTCGCGAGTCTCGGTGTCCTGATGCAACAATCGGGTCACGAATTCGCTGACCTGCTGTACGAGCTCGTCGGCTTGGGCCGCGGAGAGTTGCGCGCGATCGCCGTCGACGAGCAGTTCCACCCCGTCGGCGAGATAGACCCGTGTCCAATACTCGGTTGCACCATACTGGGCGGGTTTCAATGGGATTTCTTCAGAACGAAAGGCACGTTCTTTGACCTCCTTGATCTTATTCAGAGACAGTCCCTCGGCCTTCAAGTCATCGACTTGTTTGAGCTGGTTGAGATGACGTTCGTCGTAGGTGGCAGCCCGGGCGACACCCTCCGGGCGATCGACGAGACCGCGCTGCATGTAAAAGCGGACCGTTCGTCGAGAAAGCTCGCGGTTATAACGGTTATTGAACGTCTCGCACAATTCAGTCAAGTTCATAGCGATCAGATTCTTGGTTCGGTCAGTGGTGGTCTTGCGTTCCCATGGCCGGCCCCTTCGGACTGTTGGCCAGCCGATCCATCGGTTCATGCGCCGTTCGCTGTGCACTGGGGCCGAGGCGCGGTGTCGAGTCAGAACGCCATCGCATCGATCCGGTTCCCCGCGCTTCGGTTCGTGCATCCGATGGCGTAGGCCGAGCGGGTTCGGAGCGCCGAGAATCGAAAGCACCCGCAGCAGGCTCGACCTGCCTTGTTCCCCTTTGGGTCTCGTGATGTCGGATGGCCCGCTGCTTCGCTTGGACGAGGCAGCGTACCAGCTGTTCCGTTCTTGAGACACCGATATAGCCAATCACCGGGATCACGACAATACGTTAATCTACCTACGCAGCTGGCTCTCGGTCCGTGAATCGCTCGTTTTAAGGATGAATGTCTTGGGTTTTTGCGGCCTTGTGATGCGGTGTGGTCTGCGGTGTTCTGCCCGCGAAGAACCGGATCGTGATACGAGCCTGCAGCGGTTTTCGCAGCACGACCCTCATCGAGGATTGAGTCGGGCCTGCATGTCCGATCCGAGGAGGAGGGGGGCGTTCTGCCCCTCGCGATTGGTTCTTTGGGTGCAGCACAGCCGTGAGGTGGCTCGGCCGAGCGGTTTATAAACCCCATGTTCGAATGCATCAGGCGGTGACGCAACGCGCCC
>CAYFWJ010000076.1:0-4260 GCA_964346755.1 uncultured Ectothiorhodospiraceae bacterium | reverse complement strand
CGAGCGGTTTATAAACCCCATGTTCGAATGCATCAGGCGGTGACGCAACGCGCCCTTGATGTCGCCTGAACCGGATTCGTTACAAAACGGTTGTTATGCGATTATTCCGAGGGGTAGCGAGGACATTCCTCGGTTGCAGTCCGCGAGAACCCTGATTAGTATCCGGGGGACGCCGGTGGGCCTCGCAGCCACGACTCAGGGGACTCATGACTGATTCAGCCTCCAAGCGCCTGCGGCGCGATAACCCGCACCTCGTGAACCCGGACAAGACCGAGCGCTGGTTCAAGACGTTGCCGCTGACCAACCTCGACGCACTCGGCTCACGCCTCCTCGATGCCGTCCTCACCGTGGTGGATTTGCGTCTGCCTCCGAAACGCCAGTTGGCCGTATTGGAACGGCTCGAGTCGCAGATTCGGCGGGTCTTGGAGCATTACGGTCGCTATTACCGGAACATCTCGTATCCCTTGACCCCGCGCGCCCGGCAGGTCGTCGAGGCGAACGAGGCCTTGCTTCAAGCCACGGCCAATGCCTATGAGGCGACCGCACGCGCCCTCGACGGGTCTGGGTACCGCAGGTTCGGCCCGAAGGGCGCCCTGAAGACAGCGCTCGGCCGGAGCCTCATCTATCGCGGCGAGTATCTCTTGAGCACGGTCCAGATCTATAGCCATCACGCGCCGGGGCTTTGGGAGTCTGTGGCGACCGCCTACACACGGGCTGTACGTTGGGGCTTGCTTGATGATTCCATTGCGAGTCCGAACTATCGGTACGTTCGAAGCGCAACGCTGAAGACACTGTGTAAGCGTATTTGGTTGTTTTACATGCTTAATCCCCATGGGTTGAACCAGACCCAAAACCAGCGTCTTTACGAGTCCCTTGAGGTGTTCGCCAATTATGTGGAGCTTTGCGATCACCCCACGGCCGATGGGCGCCAAGCGATCGCCGCTCCGTTAATGGGGGATCAGCCCCCGAAGTTGCTCGAGGTGACTGGCGGTGGCGATTTCACGGGGATCGCATTCCTGGATATCGCGCAGTTGTACGCATTGGTCCGTGGTTCGGTAGCGCCGAACCCGAAGGACAAACAGGCGGTCGCCATCCTGGAGGAGGCGAGCCTCCGAGAGCTCGCAGAGCAAACCCTGAGCCGACTCGATCGGGCCACACAGCGACGTTTCGAACGGGTCGGTGGCGAGGGGGCCGTCTGGGTCTCCGTCGGGATCGTTGACATTAATCGGGGCTTGCAGAGTCCCTTGCCCTCCCGTGCTGAGCCCCGCTCAGAGCGGCGCCAGCCAGCCGCGGAAGAACCCAGTAACGCCGATCGGCTCGAGCTGCGCTCCTACAGCGATCTCTGGGGTGAACGCATCCTCGACCAGGAGAACCGACGTAGGAAAGCCCTTGCCGATGAGGGGGCAAAGGCAGCGAAACCCAGCGATCCATGGGCGCTCGTCAATGTCAGCGAAGGCGGATGTGCCTTACGTTGGGGCGGCGGCCAGGCCACCCGAGCGCGGGTCGGCGAGGTCGTCGCCATCCACGGTCTGACGGACGAGACTGCCGAATGGGACGCGCAATGGTGGGTCGGGGTGATCCGTCGCCTCCAGGCCGCCGAGACGGGTTCCCTCGATATCGGTGTCGAGTTCATCGCGAAGCGCTGTCGTCCCCTGACCAGCCATCGCGAAGGCGAAGCCTTCTACTATGAGGGCTTGTATCTGTTGGGTGGCTCCGAGATGGGGGACCTGTTGGCGTTTCCGGTTCAACTGTACGACGAAGGCGAACGGATCTTCGTGAGTTATCGCGGGGCATCCGGGCTCGTGACCCTCACGACACCTCGAGAACGCACGCAGTTCGTCGATTTCTTCCCCTTCACGCCCGGAACGGATGGGCTCTAACCTGGATTTTCGAGCGCGCGTTCCTGATGACTAGCGGCTTCCGACGAGGCCCTGCGGCCGATGCATTGGGTGCCTGGCATGCGCTTTGTGCCGGATCCGCGCCTCAAGGCATCTCATAGCACCGTTCGGAGCCTGACCTCATTCCCCAGCGAGTCGTCCGAACGCCCACTCTGACACCCTGCCAATACAACGTCCATCATTTACCTGCAACGGGGCCAGGCGTGATACCTAAATCGAGAACACAAGTCGTTCATCTGTTGATTATTCACCCCTCGGTTAACGAAGCCGAGAAGATCAACAGTCAACTGCGCACGGCGGGTTTCGCTCCGCGTATGCACCATGTTCAGGACTTCGAAGCGGCGCAAAGCACGATTGTCCAGCGGGAACTCGACTTGATCATCGCCTCGGCGGACATGGATACGGTTTCCATCAAGTCGCTGGACACCGAGGTGTCTAACGAAGGAAAACGAATCCCCATTATCGCCCTGAGTGCCGAATCCACGACGGACAAGATCGTTGAGTTGATGGAAGCGGGGGCCCAAGATCTGGTGGTGGACCAGAAACTGGATCATTTGCTTCAGGTCTTTCGGCGTGAGCTCGAGAGCCTGGAAAGTTGGCGGGGCTTGAAGCGTTGCCAACAGGATTATCAAGAATCAGAACGGCGGAATCGGATGTTGCTCGATAGCTCCCGCGAACCGATTGCCTATGTCCACCAGGGAATGCACATCTATGCCAATCCTTCTTACTTCTCGCAATTCGGATTTGACGCCTTCGAGGATGTTGAGGGTCTGCCGTTGATGGATCTCGTTTCCGGGCGTGATGAGCAGAAGAAGCTCAAAGAGTTCTTGAAACATCTAGAGGATAAGGGCGATTTGGAACTCAAGCTGCGCCGACACGGGAGTGACGTGCCGTTTGGCGCTCGGATCAGTTTCAGTCCAGCGACGATGGACGGTGAACCGTGCAGTCAGGTGACGGTGCAAGACCTCTCGGTGTCCGATACACGGGAGCTGGAGGAGCAGGTCAACTATCTCCAACAACGGGATGTGCTCACGGGGCTGTATAATCGTCAGTACTTCTTCGAGCAACTGCAGCGGGCTTATAACGCGGCGGTCAGCGGTGAACGGCGAAGCGCGTTGCTCCATCTGGAATTGGACGACTTCGACGAGCTCAAGAAGAAGGTCGGGGTGGCGAATTCCGATCTCTTGCTACGGGATGTGGGTAAGATCATCGAGAACCAGCTGGAGCCTGAGGATATTGCGGCCCGCTTCGACGCGGCCTCATTCACCGTCCTGAAACAGGGGGGTAATACGGAGGCCCTGCAGAGTCTCAACCAACAGCTGTTGCGCGCCATCGAAGATCATATCTTCGAGATCGGCGATGTGTCCTTGAGTGCCACGGCGCATCTCGGTTTTACCCTGCTGGACGCGAATGCACCCGATGCCCAGGAGATCATGGATCGGGCCGAGCGGGCCTCTGGGGAGGCGGTGGCCAAAGGGGGCAATACGTTCGTGCGGTTCCTGCCCAAGGCAGGTGAGATGACCCAACGGGAGCAGGATCAGAAATGGGCAAACCGCATTACCAAGGCGCTTCAAGACAACGGGTTCCAGCTCTATTTCCAGCCGATTGTCAGTGTCAACGGTGAGAGCGGTAAACGCTACGAGGTCCTCATTCGCATGATCGACGAGGAGGGCGGTGAGCTGATCGAACCGAGTCAGTTCCTGCCGGCGGCCGAGCGCTTACAGATGGGGCGCGGGATCGATCGCTGGGTCATCGAACGGTGCTTGAAACTGGTCTCGGAACGTTGGCATCAGGGTGAAGAGCTCCGTCTGTTCGTCAAGATAACGACGGGAACCCTATCGGACGGTAAGATCCTGCCGTGGCTGAGTGAGCGATTCAAACACTATCGCCTCCCGGGCGAATACATCGCCTTTCAGATCAAGGAGAGTGCGGTTGTAACCCACGTCGCTGAGGCCAAGGCGTTCGCGCAAGCCCTGAACCAGCTCAACACCGGCTTGGTGGTGGAGGATTTCGGGACCGGCGTCAATTCTGTCCAGCTGTTCAAGCATGTGAACGCCGGCTTGATCAAGCTGAGCTGTTCGTTTATATCGGATCTTGCGAATCAGCCCCGCAATCAGGAATCGGTCAAGACCCTGATTCGTAGCATCCACGACCATGCGAAAGAGGTGATCGCGCCCTGTGTCGAAGATCCCTATAGCCTGTCCCTCCTTTGGGGTATGGACATCAACTATATCCAGGGTAATTTCGTTCAGCCACCCTCCGAATGGCTGGATTATCCGTTTGAAACGGAATGAAACGACCTCGGAAGGTCGAACGCGTCCCGGTCACTTGAGATCCCGGCGCCCGGCGATTGGGCCGAGAA
>CAYFWJ010000075.1:0-13949 GCA_964346755.1 uncultured Ectothiorhodospiraceae bacterium | reverse complement strand
GGGCGATCGCCAGCACGTGCGGGCCATGCTCACGAGCCTGCCCGAGCAGGTGCAGATCGAGTATCTCGTCGGCGAGGCGGCCCAACCGGAGGGCCGGTCCGCGGATGCGCGTGAGACGATCGCCGAGACGTACCTGCGCGCCTCGATGGGTAAACCCCACGAGGCCATTCCGACGGATGCCTCGCTCCGCTTGCGGCAATGGCCCCAGACGCTATCGCTCGCACAGGACCGGAATACGATTGCCAACCTGCAGCGGCTCCGGCGGGGGATCGTGCTCACATCCCTCGAGTCTTCAACGCGGGCGCAGGGCATGTTGGGGTGGGAACGATTAGTGGCCACGGTGAACGCCTGTTGGCAACTCGGTTATCTGGTCCCGGAGACTCGGCCCAATCCCGCCTCGCCCCCAGTTCGGATCAATCCGGCAACCCCAAGCCTGTTGGGGCGGATTCGCCGCCGATTGGGACTCGAGGCCCATTAAGCGATTGCGAGTCGAACTCGGTGGAGCCAGGCCGCGTACCGATCTCGGGCGCGTCGTCGAATACGCCCCGGTGCCCCCGACACGGGGCATGGGGCCAAGCGAGCCACGCGCCGTTATTTTTCCATGGGAACGCAAGACGTTATGTCGACGGTAAGTCAACTCCTCTACACGAGCCACAATCGCCCCGATCGATTCCTGGAGGATCTGGGCGCGATCCTGAAGGAAGCCAATGCGCATAACGAGTCGCAGGGGATCACCGGATTCCTGATTGCAACCGACAGCCACTACGTGCAACTGCTGGAAGGTGATCCGTCCCGGGTGGATGACCTGTTCTATCGAATCCGTCAGGACGAGCGACACGCGAACATCCAGCTCGTATTCGAGCGGCGGATGGGCGAACGGTTCTTTCCGGGATGGACATTGCGGGGGCTCGCTTCCCCGGAGATGCAGGATCGTTTGGCCCGTGCGCTCGGACAGGATCGACTGGCCCCTGCAGAGCTCTCCACGGGCGATGCCCAGGCCCTCGTGTCCTATGTGCGGGCGCAAAACGGGCACTGAGCGCGGGGCCTTGCCGTCGCTCCGGGCGCCCGGGCGGCGGCTTTGCTCCGTCGGTGTCCCGCTCTTTGGGTGCCTCGACGTGATGGGCTCGGTCGGGCCCAATCCCGCAAGGCGGCCGAGACGCGAGCGCTACAGAACGAGGCGGCGTTCGTAGAGATCGGGCAAGTCGTTCTCAAGGAGGATGACATCGCCGGTCTTCAGATGCTCATCGAGCCAGGCCTTGGCCTCGGCGAAGGTGTCCCGGGTGAGGATGTGGGCCTCACTGCCCGCGGTTTCCTGCAAACCGGTCATGAAGGTCGGGATGCGCGTGGGCTGGATGATGAGGGCGACATCCACCACGGCCCCGGCCTGTTCGCCGAGATCGCGATGGGAACGCTCATGGGCCGCCCCCATCTCGACCATCCCGGGCGTAATCAGGATCCGGCGTCCCCCGTTGTGACGACCGAGCTGATCGAGTAGCGCCAAGGCGGCGGCAAACCCCGTGGGGTTGGAGTTGTAGGCGTCGTCGATCAGGGTGACGCCGGGGGCTTGCTCGATCACCTCCAGCCGGTGGCGGATCTGGGGAACGGTCCGAAGGGCCGAGACCACCCCCTCCGGTGGCAGCCCGAGTTCCACGGCCGCGGCAAAGGCGGCCGCCGCGTTGCCTACCTGATGGACCCCGAACAGCGGTAAGCGGACTGGGTAGGCTGCACCCTGGTAGTGGAGGGTGAAACTCAGGCCTTCGTGGGTTTGCTCCATGTCCTCGATCGTGAGGTGCTGTGCCCCCGCTAGAGGTTCGCTCCCCCCATAGAGTCGGAACGCCTCCGGACGGGCCGTGATCCGGGCCCGAGCGATGCGTTGCTCCAACAGCTCACCATTGGCGACCACTGCCCCCCCAGCGGCCATCGCCGCATCCGCCAGCTCGAATTTGGTATCCGCGACGGTATCCAGGGTCTTGAAACGCTCGTAATGGGCCCATCCCACGGCCGTGATGATGCCGAGCTTAGGGGGGGTAAGCGCACAGAGGCGGGCGATGGAGCCGGGGCCGTACGCCCCCATCTCGACAATGAAGTACCGGTGTTCCGGTCGCAGCTGCTCGCGGATGACCCGGGCGATCCCCATCGGGGTGTTCACGCTCGCCGGGGTGATGAGGGTTGTCGCGAACGTGGAGAGGACATGCCCGAGGATATGCTTGGCGGAGGTCTTGCCGTAGGATCCGGTGATGCCGATGACATAGGGGGCGTAGGTGTCCAGCTGTGAGCGGGCCTCGTTCAGGATACGGCGACGGACCCGGGACTCCGCCGGGGCCAGGAGTCGATTGGCCCCCGTCAAGGCGAGGCCGAGGGTTTGCACGATGAGGATCAAACCCGCGATCGCCAGGGCGTTAGCCCAGGCGCCGGACACGCCGAGGAGCAGTGCGCCGAGGCCGGACCCGAGAACCGCGACGAGCGCGAGATGTACCCCGAGGATGCGGCGTGCACGCGGGGTCAGTACCAGCGGCTTCTTGGCCCGGCGCTGCGGATCTGGCTCGAAGAAGCTGAGCGTGGTCAGGGCCAGGGCGATGAGGAGCAACCCCATGGCCTGGCGGAGCTCGGCCGGCGCCACGGCCAGGGCGATCAGGGTTGCGGCGAGGATCGCAAGGCTTGCCCGCCGATCGAATAGCCGGTTTCGGTAGAGCCAGCGCCGAAATCGCGGGCCGTCGTATTCTTCCTGCTGAAAGATATGCAGGAAACGCAGGCTGCGTCGGTAGGTGAAGGCCAGAAAGGCGAGCGCGGCCGCGATGGCGGCGATGGCTAAGATCATGGCGTAGCGCTCCGGTTTTGGCTGAGAAACTCGGCGATCCGGCGTTGGACCTGGTGACGCCCGGCCCCGAGCACGCTGTAGTGATCGAAACCGGGGAGGCATATCAGCCGGGCCCGGGGCATGAGTTGCTCGAAGCGTCGGCCGAGGGCCACCGGGGTTGCCTGGTCCCGCGCCCCATAGAGGAGCAAGGTGGGCACGTGAACGCGGTTGGCGACCGCGCTCAAATCCTCGTTCACGACCCGCACCAGCACGGGTCGCAACGGGCCCGCCTGGCGGTAATCGGCGCTGCCGACCCGGGCGACGAAGCGTTCCCGCCAGCGGTTCGTTCCTGTGCGGGCATCGATCCAGGCGGCCAGGCGACCGAGCCGCCGCAATCCCCAGGCCCGCAGATGCCACAGCGGCGAGCGGCGTCGCGGTAGGCCGGCGGCGGCGATCAGGACCAGACCCTGGACATGGGGGGGGTGGCGGGCGGCCCATTGCAGGGCGACCCGACAGCCGAAGGAATGACCGATCAGGAAGCGGGGGCCACGCGGTGGGCCCAAGATCCCCGCCAAGCCCTCGGCGTACTCCGCGGTTCCCCAGTCCGATGGCGGCGCCGCGGCCTGTCCGAACCCCGGGAGATCGACCCGGTGGTGCCGATAGCCCCGCTGGAAACCGGTCGCGATCCCATCGAAGGCATGCCGATCATGGCCCCATCCGTGGAGCCAGACGAGTTCGGTGGCGGCCTCGCTCGGCCCCTGGGATTCGATCGCGTAATAGGAGGCGCTCGAGCTGGCGTCGGCTGGCGTCATAGGCATCTCATCTGGCGTGCCAATCCCGCGGGACATCGAATGACCGCGCGGGGCGCGGCCGCCGGGGCCTGCCGGGCCGCTCGCCGGCACCCAGGACCGGCACCTGGCCCCAAAAGGCGAGTATGATAACAGGGGCCGTGGCCAGTGGTAGGCGCTGAACATGTTATCGTACCGCCATCGTGAGTCACCGCTGGGGTTGCGAGGGGCCGCCGTGGGTTGATGGCGGCGTCCGCCACCCGGCTCGGCCCATCGGAGTCGTTGGCATGCATCGTTTATACTTTGCCCATGGTCAGGAAAGCGGACCTTGGGGGCGTAAGATCCGCCGTCTGGCCACCGTGGCTGAGGCGCGGGGTGTCGAGGTGACGAGCCCGGATTACACCGAGCTCCCGGATCCCGAGGCCCGAGTCGCCCACCTGGAGGCGCTTGCGCCCCGTGCGCCCGAGGGACGGCTCATCCTGATGGGATCGAGCATCGGGGGATACGTCTCCACCGTGGCGTCCGCCTCGATTCGCCCCGATGGCCTGTTCCTCCTGGCCCCCGCGTTCGATCTGCCCCATTTGGCGCATCCCATGCCCGAGCCCCATGCCTCGGATATCACGGTGATTCACGGGTGGCGGGACCGCATGGTTCCGGTGGATGCGGCCATCGGGTTTGCGCGACGATACGGGGCGACGCTGCACGTCATCGACGCGGAACATACCCTCAACGAGGGCCTGGAGACCCTGGCCGGGTTGTTCGATCAGTTCCTCGAACGGGTGCTCGCGCCCTCGACGACCGCCTCGTGAGGGGAACCTCGCTGGGGCGCGGGCCCAACCCCATCGCTTCGAACGGAGGACTCGAATTATGACGAAACCGTTTGTGATCTTGGGCGTGGGTGAGATGGGCGCGGTCTTCGCCCGCGGATTCCTGCGTGCCGGTTATCCCGTCTACCCGGTCACGCGACAGCAAGACCCGAGCGCCGTGGCGGCGTCGGTTCCTGAGCCGCATCTCACCCTGGTCGCCGTCGGCGAGGGCGATCTGCATCCGATAATGGAGACGATTCCCTCGGCTTGGCGGGATCGGCTCGCCCTGTTGCAGAACGAGCTCCTGCCACCGGACTGGCTGGCCCACGGGTTGACCGAGCCGACGGTGATCTCCGCCTGGTTCGAGAAGAAGAAGGGGCAGGATGTCAAGGTCGTCCTCCCGTCGCCCGTCTACGGCCCCGGGGCCGATTGGTTGATCAGCGCGCTGGCCCAGGTCGATATCCCGACCCACCAGGTGACGACACCCGAGCAGTTGCAGTACGAGCTCGTTCGCAAGAATCTCTACATCCTGGTCAGCAATATCGCGGGGCTGATCACGGGTGGGACGGTGAATGAGCTGTGGCGGGACCACCGGGACCTGGCGCGCCGCGTGGCCGAGGACGTCTTGACCCTCCAGAGCCATCGCCTCGGGGGCGTCGCCCTGGATGCCGAGGTGCTGCTTGCGGGGATGGTCGAGGCCTTCGAAGGGGATCCGGAGCACAAGTGCACGGGGCGCAGCGCCCCGAAACGACTGGCCCGGGCCCTTGCGCAGGCCCGGGCGGCCGATCGGGAGGTCCCGACGCTCGAGGAGATCGCCGAGCGGACGGGCGCTGCCTGAGCTGTGCGCCCGCGCCGCCTGGGTTGCGGGCGTCCCTTCAGGGGGCGTCGGCCTCGGGGTCGGTGCGACGCGCCGGGGGACCCGCGAACAGGGGAATTCCTGGCCGCCGGAAGACCAGGATCAGCCCGGCGCCGGCCACGAAACCTCCCACGTGGGCCCACCAGGCCACGTTCGAGGCGGCGCCGCTCAGTGCCGAGACCACCTGCAAGCCGATCCACACCCCGAGCAGCAGGTAGGCCGGCAGATACACCGGGAACTTGCCCAATAACAGGGCAATGATCATCACCCGGGGATACAGCACCCAATAGGCCCCGAGGACGCCCGAGACCGCCCCGCTCGCCCCGACCAAGGGCAGCGTCTCGCCGGGACTCAAGGCGGCGTGGGTTAAACCGGCCGCGATCCCACAGACGAGATAGAACACCAGGAAGCGGAGATGGCCGGTGGCATCCTCGATGTTATCGCCGAAGATCCAGAGGAACAGGAGGTTGCCGGCCAGATGCCAGAACCCCCCGTGGAGAAAGAGGCTGGTGATGAGGGTGAGCGGCGCGGGTACCCCGGCTGCCGTCGCCGGATCGGAGCCGCCGAACAAGGCCGCCGGCACCAATCCCCAATGGAGCCCCTGGGACGGGAGACTGAGCTGGAGCAGGAAGCCCCCCACGGTCAGCGCGATCAAGGCCAAGGTCACCCGCTGATAGGGTACGATGGTCAACGGGTTGGCATCGTGCAAGGGATAGAACATCGGGTCACTCCGGTTCGAGGTGAGCCGGCGGCGGATTGACCGTCGCCGGCGCTCAGTCTACCCGATTCCCGTGTGGGCTGTCCGGTCCGGGATACGACCTCCACGGCCCCTTAATCCGCCCATAGATCGTCGCAACCGGAGCAATCGAGCACCGTGATCGAGCATCTGCGCAATATCGCCATCATCGCCCACGTGGACCACGGTAAGACGACCCTGGTCGACAAGCTGCTCGCCCAATCGGGCACCCTGGACGCTCGGGCGGAGGCCCCGGAGCGGCTGATGGATACCAACGCCCTGGAGAAGGAGCGAGGGATCACCATCCTCTCCAAGAACACCGCCCTTCGCTGGCGTGATTACCGCATCAATATCGTCGATACCCCGGGCCACGCGGATTTCGGCGGCGAGGTCGAGCGCATCCTGTCCATGGTGGACTGCGTGCTGCTGCTCGTGGATGCGGTCGATGGGCCCATGCCCCAGACGCGTTTCGTGACGGAAAAGGCCTTCAAACTTGGCTTCCGCCCCATCGTGGTCATCAACAAGATCGATCGGCCGGGGGCCCGTCCGGATTGGGTGCTGGACCAAACCTTCGATCTCTTCGACCGCCTCGGGGCCACCGATGACCAGCTGGACTTCCCGGTCATCTACGCCTCCGCCCTGAACGGTTATGCCGGCCTCCACGAGCACGTGTGCGGGGGGGACATGACCCCGTTGTTCGAGACGATCGTCGACAATGTCTCCTACCCGAGCGTCGATCCCGATGGCCCCTTCCAGCTTCAAGTCAGTTCCCTGGACTACAACAACTACGTGGGGGTCATCGGCATCGGCCGGATCCAGCGCGGGCGTATCGGCAATAACACCCCCGTGGTCCTGATCGATCGACACGGTCATCGGCGTCAGGGCCGCATCCTGCAGCTGTTGGGGTTCCACGGCCTGGAGCGGGTGGCGGTCGACTCGGCCCAGGCCGGGGATATCGTCGCCTTCACTGGGATCGATAACCTGAGCATCTCCGAGACCTTGTGCGACCCGAATGCCGTCGAGGCCCTGCCGCCGCTGACCGTCGACGAGCCCACGGTCTCGATGACCTTCCAGGTCAACACCTCGCCTTTTGCCGGGCGCGAGGGGCGCTATGTCACCGCGCGACAGCTCCAAGAACGACTCGATCGGGAGCTGATCCATAACGTCGCCCTCCGGGTCGAGGAGACCGACGACCCGGAGCGTTTCCAGGTGTCCGGCCGCGGGGAGCTCCATCTCGCCATCCTCCTGGAGACCATGCGGCGGGAAGGCTACGAGCTCGGCGTGTCCCGGCCGGAGGTGGTTCGACGCCAGGTGGAGGGCGAATGGCAGGAACCCTACGAGCAGCTCCTGTTGGATGTCGAGGAGGCGCATCAAGGGCCGTTGATGGAGAAGATCGGCGAACGCCGGGGGGAACTGAAAGACATGACCCCGGATGGCAAGGGGCGGGTCCGACTCGAATACCTCATTCCCGCCCGGGGGCTCATCGGGTTCCAGACCGAGTTTCTGACGACGACCTCCGGCACCGGCATCATGCATCATGTCTTCGATCACTACGGACCGGCCTTGCCCGGGGGGATCGGCAATCGGATCAATGGGGTCTTGATCGCCAACGCCTCGGGTAAGGCCCTGGCCTACGCCCTGTTCAATCTCCAGGACCGGGGTACCTTGTTCATTGGCCCCGGCGAGGCCGTCTATGAAGGGATGATCATCGGCATCCACAACCGGGAAAATGACCTCACGGTGAACGCCCTCAAGGCGAAGCAGCTGACCAATGTGCGGGCCGCGGGCAGCGATGAGAACATCCAGCTCAGTCCGCCCTTGCGGTTAAGCCTCGAGGGGGCGCTGGAATTCATCGACGACGACGAGCTCGTCGAGATCACCCCGCAATCGATTCGCTTGCGCAAGAAGCATCTGCAGGAGGTCGATCGACGTCGGGCTGCCCGCTAGCTAGGAGCGGGGTCCCCTCCGGCCACGGCGGTGTGTCGGCTCATGCGGCTTTCCGCTCAGCGGCCCCGGTTATCTGCCGGGGTCCGACGTGGGGGCGGGACGAGGCAAAGCGTGGCGGAGCGCAACCGCATGGGGGTAGCGTTCGGCGGGATGCTTGGCGAGCAAGCGATCCAGGATCGGTTGCAGTTCCGGATCCGGGAAGGGGAGACGGGGGACCGGGGCGTAGACATGCCGATGGAGGACATCGACCGGATCGTCACCCGCGTAGGGGCGTTGCCCCGCCAACAGCTCGTACAGGACAACACCGAGACTGTAAAGATCACTGCGACCATCGATCCCCTGTCCCTGGGCCTGTTCCGGGGACATGTAGTAGCTCGTTCCCATGACGTGTCCCGTGTGGGCAAGATCCGACACGGTGCCTTGGGGATGGGCGATACCGAAGTCGATGAGTTTGGCCTGGCCGTGGGCGTCAAACAGGATGTTGGAGGGTTTCAGGTCCCGGTGCACGATACCGGCGGCGTGGACCACCTCGAGGGCCGAGGCGATGACATCGATGAGTTGGATCGTCTCGAGCCGTGGGAACCCGTGCCGAATGCGTTCCTGTAATGTCCCGCCCGGCAGGTATTCCATCGCGAAATACAGATGGGCCGGGCTGGTGCCGAAGTCGAAACAACGAGCCACATGGGGATGATCGAGTCGGCTGAGCCAACCGTATTCGGCCAGGAAGCGCTCGGTCCCGCTGGAATCGCGGGACGCGTTGCGAGACCAGGTCTTGACCACCATCAGCTGGCCATCGCTCGAGCGCTCGACCAGGAACACGGTCGAGGCATCCCGATGGGCCAACCGGCGCACCACCCGGTACCCGGGGATCGCTGGATAAACGGGATGGTGAGCGGTCGTCGCATCGCGATCATCGGCTCGCCGCCGTAAGACCTCCGCGACCGATTGGATGAGTCGCTGTCCCGTCAACCGCTGTTTCGGCAGATAGTCCTCGGCACCTGCTTTGAGTGCCTGCACGGCGAGTTCCTCGTCGCCTGCCCCGGTCACCAGGATGACCGCCGGGGGATGACTGGCGCGGCGCACGGTGCGTAACCAATCCAGGCCATTCTCCGTGCCCAAGCAATAATCGAGCAACACCACGTCGTAGACCGACCCGCTTGGAGGAGGCTTGGGTTCTGATTCCCGGGTGGGATCCCGTACGTCGATGCGTGCGGCAGGCCAGGCCTTGCTGAGATAGGCCACGAGGAGACGGCAAAAATCCGGATCATCATCGATGATCAACACGGTAAGATCCTGGCCTGTCGGCAGTGTTTCCTGGTGAACGCTCATGGCTGGTGGAGTCCCGTTTCGTGCCTCGGTTTCAGTCCGTTCCCAAGGGGACGTGGTGCACCCGGCGTCCACGCGCACGGTTGCCCGTTGAGCCCAGGCGGCCGCCTGCGGCACCGAAGCCGTGATTCAGAGGGTCACGATGCGGTTGCGGCCGCGCTGTTTGGCCTGATAGAGGGCTTCATCAGCGGCTTGCAGCAGGGTCGTGGCATCTTCGTGGTCGGGGAAGCAGGCGATGCCGGCGGATACGGTGACGTAGAATTCCGAGTCGGGGGTTCGCTGGGGGGTCGCTTCGAACCGCGCCCGGATCCCTTCGACGATCGGCCTGGCATCCCGGACGGAGCACTGGGGCAGTAGGATACCGAATTCCTCCCCCCCGTAGCGACCGATCACATCGCTGCGGCGGAGACGTCGCCGCAGTAACTCGGCGAATGACTGGAGCACGTGATCACCGACCATGTGGCCGTGTTGATCATTGATAACCTTGAAAAAGTCCAGATCGAGCATGACACAGGCCAGGGGGGCGGCTCGGCGGATCGCCACGCTCAACTCGCGCTCGAGATGACTGAGCCAGAAGGCGTGACTCAATAGCCCGGTCAGTCCGTCCTCGCTGACCTTCGACAGAAGGGCTCGCGCCCGCGCGGCCCGATTGATCACCCGTTCCTGCAAGGCCTCGGGGGCAATCGGCTTGGTGAGAAAATCGTCCCCGCCCCAACGCAGGGCGTTGCGTTGGCGCACCGGGTCGGCCTCCGAGGATAAGAACACGATCGGCGTGGTGAGGTAATGCTCCTGTTGGCGAATCACGGCAGCCAACTCATAGCCCGAGCAATCGGGCATGTAGAGGTCGATGATCAGTAGCTCCGGACGAAAGGCATCGATTGTCTCGAGGCTGGTCTGCGGGGTATTAAGCGTCTGCACGCGCAAGCCGGCGGCGGTGAGGTGGTGGGCCACATAACGGGTGACATCCGGGTCGTCATCCACGGTCAGGACCCGATAGGGGGGTTCCTCGGTTCGCCCGACAAGCCGTTCCACCCACTCCACGAGCACCGTGATATTGACCGGTTGCGTCAGGTAGACCGCCGCGCCGGCACGGACGGCCGCCAGGCGTGCCGCGAAATCGTGGCGTTGGCCGAGGAAGATCGGGGGCGGCAGATCCATCCCCGCGTCGCGCAGCCCATGCACCAGCTCGGACCTGGCGATCGGCCCGTTCGGCGGCTCGATATCCAGGACAAGGGCATCCGGGGGCTCGCCTCGGATGGCGTGGCGAAGGTCTGAGGCCCGTGGGAACAACCGGATGTCGAGGTTGTAGTGATCGAGCTGCAAGGCGAGTCGGGTTGCCCAGGCGGCATCGTCGATGAGGAGATACACCCGGGGCCGCTCCCGTGGCGAGCGCCGGACCACCGTGGGGGGGCATGGGACCGTCCATTCGGCGGCTCGGGTTGGGTCAGGAGTCGGCATGTTCAGCCCCCCAGCGACAAAAGAATTCGATCAGGACGGCGCGATGCCTGATCGATTCGGCGGACGAAAACCGGCTTCGACCGGATCATGGCAGGCGCGGATTGGCTCAATGGCCCGCCCCGGTTAGCCATGGTTCATCCCCTGGGCATCCCAGATTGCCTCGATCTGTTCCGGTAAGGTCCAAGGGTCGAAGGGCTTGGCAATGAGTCTCCGTGTTCATGGACGCCCGCGGTGCAGGGCCGGGGCTCAGGAGATCCCGGGCCGTTGCCCCGTCGCCGCAGGTGATCAGTCGGATGGGGCGCCGGTATTCAAGGCTTCGCTGCACGAGCGCTTGGATATCCGGATCATCGTCGGCCAATAATACGTTGGATAAAGGTTCCATGACAGCATACGCTCGTTGGTCGCCCGTGCCCGGGTGGGCGGATCCGCCATGACGTGCACGTACCATGATCAGGCGCGGGCTCATTGGGTGTGTCCGTCCTGCGCGCGCCGCCTGTGCCGCGAATGCATCGATCGGGATGCCCGGATGACCACCGCGCTCTGCCCGTTGTGCGGGATTCCCCTGGAACGACACCACGACCCGCAGGGTTTTCCGCCCCCATGGCGCTCCTTGGCGGTTCGCTTGCGCTACCCCGTGACGCGCAATGGGGCGGGCATGATCATCGTTTGGCCGAGTTTGATGACCCTCGCCGTGGCGGCGGGTTTGCTCGGGATCCCCCTGGGCGGATTGTTGCTCATCCTCGCCTTGCGCTATTGGCTGCTGGTCTTGGAGTCCAGCGCCCACGGTTATCTCGAGCCGCCCGCCGTTTCCGCCGAACTTCTGCTCGGGGGATTCGCGGCGGCTTTGACGATATTCGCCGTCGCCACCGGCCTGGCGAACCTGAGCCACTTCCCGCCGTTGGCCGCGTTTCCCGCCCTGACCCAAGCCATTGAGCTGGTTGTTTTCCTGCTCGTCCCGGCGATCGCGGCCCGGTATGCCCTGATGGGCCTTCACCCGGGCGTCCTCGCGCCCCGCGGGGTCATCGGCTTGATTCGAACCCTCGGCCCATTCTACGGGGTTCTTCTGGGGGCCCTCGAGGCAAGCCGCCGGGCCGGTCTGCAGGCCGTCGCGAGTTGGTTTCAGCCGATGCCGGGCTACGAGATCCTGGTCATCCACGGGGTTGCCTGGTATCTCGCCACCCTCACGGCCCATTGGATCGGTTATAGCCTCTATTTTCATCATCGGACCCTGGGGTTCCAACCCCAGCGGCTGGGGCAGCCGACCCCCGAGGAATGGCCGACGGAGCAACCGCCACTTGGCGCCGTGCGGGTGCTTCTGGCCGAGGGGGAGACGGCGGCCGCGCGCGATCGATTGGAACGGATGCTCGCCTATGACAGCCGATCCCCGATTCAGGCCTTGTATCATGGGGTGCTTCTCGACACCGGCCAAGGCGAACGCCTGCTCGAGCACGCCCCGGGCTTTCTCAATCGGACCCTGAGCGAGGGCGATTGGGCGCGGGCGACGCAGATCGTGATCGATTGCGCGCCGTGGGGGCTCGCCGTTCCGACGGATCTCGATCATTTTCGTCCACTGGCGCTGCGTTTACGGGAACGGCGCCAGTTCGATCGTGCCTTGGCGTTGGCGCAACGCCTGTCGGAAATCGCGCCGGATCACCCGGACATCCCCGAGTTGGCACGAATGGCGGCCACCATCCTCCTCGAGGATCGCGAGCCGGACCCGCAACGGGCGCATCGGGCGATCGACTTCGGGTTGCAGCGCGCCCGGGTGCCATCGACGACCCGGGCGGCCCTGCTCGAGCTCCAGGCCCGCGCGGATCGCCTGGCGACCCGAGGGGACGGGCAGCCCTCGGACCGGGCCCCGGAGTGAATCCGATCGGCTCCCGAGGGGGCGGTGCCGGGTACGCGACGGACGCCCGAGCCAGCCGGGCGTGGGGTCAGTGTCCCCCGGCAAAGCCATTTTGTCGCCACGCCTCGTAGACGATGATGGCACAGCTATTGGCCAGATTCAGGCTGCGACTCGCGGGCACCATGGGCAGTCGCAGGATCCGTTCTGGGGGGAACGCGTCCAGGATGGTCTGCGGCAGCCCCCGCGTCTCGGGGCCGAAGAGCAAGACATCATCGGCTTGGAAGCGCGCCTTGTGATAGGCGTGTCGTCCTCGAGTGGAGAGGGCGTACCAGCTCGTCTGCTCGGCCAGGGTTCGACGGCAATGCGCCCAGTCGGTATGTTCTTCGACCCGCGCCCACTCCCGGTAGTCCAGCCCGGCCCGCCGCAACCGTGCCGTATCCAGGGCGAAGCCGAGGGGATGCACCAAGTGGAGGTGAACCCCGGTGTTGGCGCACAGGCGGATGATGTTGCCCGTGTTGGGTGGGATCTCGGGCTGGTAGAGGACGACATGGAACATACCGGCTAGGCTAGCCCGCGGGTGGGGTCGCCGCAAGCCCCGCGGGCTCGCCCCTCGATGGCCACCGCGGGATGGGTTACGATCCCCCGTCCCATCCATCCATTCCGGCCACCGAGGTACCCATGAAGGCAATGGTCATGACGCAAGCCGGAGACCCGTCGGTCCTCGAGCCCCGGGATCTCCCGCTGCCCAAGCTGCCCCCCGATTCGATCCGTGTCCGACTTGGGGCCGCTGGGATCAATCCCGTCGACGCCAAGCTCCGCTCAAGCGGGACGTTTTTCCCCGAACGGTTGCCGGCGATTCTAGGCTGTGACGGGGCCGGTGTGGTTGACGCGGTGGGCCATGAGGTCGCCCGTTTTCAACCCGGGGATGCGGTGTATTTTTGCTACGGCGGGATCGGTGCCCATCCGGGGAATTACGCGGAATATCAGACCCTGCCCGCGCGCTACGCCGCTCGGGCTCCGAGCAACCTCGATTTCACGGAGGCCGCCGCCCTGCCCCTGGCATTGATCACCGCCTGGGAGGCGTTGGCGGATCGTGCGGCCATCCATCCCGGGAAACGGGTCTTGATCCATGGCGGGGCCGGCGGTGTCGGTCACCTGGCGATCCAGCTTGCCCTCTTGTGGGGCGGCAGCGTGTGTTCGACCGTTGGCAGTCCGGAGAACGCGGCCTTTGTGCGCGAACTCGGGGCCTATCCCATCGATTATCGCGAGGAAGACTTCGTCAGGGCGGTGCAATATTGGAGTGCCGGGGCGGGCGTGGATGTTGCCCTGGATACGCAAGGGGGCGAGGTGCTCGAGCGAACGGTCGAGGCGATGGCGGAACACGGGGAT
>CAYFWJ010000074.1:0-14006 GCA_964346755.1 uncultured Ectothiorhodospiraceae bacterium | reverse complement strand
AGTCCCGTCAGCTGCTCCGGCGCGCCCGGCGCGAGAACCCGCAGGCGCGCCTGGTGGTAACCGGTTGTCAGGCAACGCTGGATCCGGAAGCGGCCCGCCTCGCGGGGGCGGATCGGGTGCTCGAGAATGAGGCCAAAGATACCTTGCCGGACCGGGTGGCCGAGCTCGTCGGGGATACGGACCCGGCGCCCGGTGAGGCGGCCCGGGCCGAGGGGCTCTGGGCGCGTTCCCGGGATCGGGCCTTCGTCAAGATCCAGGACGGCTGCCGCCACCGCTGTACCTATTGCATCGTCACGATAGCGCGCGGCGCCGAGCGGAGCCGCGATCCGGAGGCCATCGTGGCCGAGGTTCAGGCCTACGTGGCGGCGGGCATCCAGGAGGTCGTGCTCACCGGGGTCCATGTCGGCGGATACGGCTCCGATCGCGGCCTCAATCTGGCCGGGCTGGTCCAACGCCTGTTGGACCGTACCGCCCTGCCCCGGTTACGCCTCGCCTCGGTGGAGCCCTGGGATCTCCCGGACGACCTATTGGCCTGTTTCCAGGACCCCCGGCTCCAACCCCATCTCCATCTTCCCATCCAGAGCGGTTCCGATCGGCTGTTACGTCGCATGGGGCGCCGGGGACGTACCGCCGATTACGCGGAGCGCATCGCGACCCTCCGGGCGCAGGTCCCCCACTTCAATGTCACCACGGACGTCATCGTCGGCTTCCCGGGGGAGACGGCAGCGGATTGGGCGGCGACCCTGGATTTCGTCGAGCACATCGGGTTCGGTCATCTCCATCTATTTGGCTACTCGCCACGGGCCGGGACCCCCGCGGCGGACTGGCCGAATACGGTCAGCCCCCCGGTTCGACGCGCCCGCCAAGCGATCCTGCACGACCGCGGCCGGGCCCACAAGCACATCGTCTTGACACGCTTGTGCGGGACGCGACAGCCGGTACTCATCGAGGGCGAACCGGCCCTGGATGCCCAGGGGACCCCGTGGCTGCGCGGCTACACCCCGCAATACGCGCGGGTCCGCTTCCCCGCCGCGGCCGACTGGGTGCGCGGAGATCGGGTCGATATCGCCCTGCACCGGGTGGATCGGCACCGCGACGAGCTGGTGGGCTCAGTCGCCGGATCCTCGGACCGGTAGCGCGCCCGGGACTCGACCCGAGCCACTCCGAGCGGGGCCGCCCCGGACCGTCCTCCGGTGGGCCCACGGCTCAGCTGCCTGGCCTTTCAGCCCGGGAAGCCTCGAAGCGCTGCCACCACTCCCGCGCCAGCGCCTCGAGCCGCTGCCAGGCCTCGGTCTCGGTGGTCGTCGCCGGATCGTAACGCAGCCGTCCGTGGTGGACGATGAGCTCCGCGAGGACACCGGGGTAGGGGGGCCGACTGCGTTCGACCCAGACCGCGAGGGGCTCCCCCGGCGGCCGGTGATAACCGCGCTCCGCCAATGTGTCGAGGATGGGGTAGAGGGGCGAGTCGAGGGGACGTCCCGGTTGCCCAGCGCTCCCCTCGGGGGCGCGCCGGCCCGATTGTACCCGTCCCCGGCGGAGGATCCGCCACAGCAATAGCGCGCCGAGGGGGATCAACAACCAGATCAGGTGATCCGTGGGGCGGCTGTCGTCTTCAAGCCGGCTGAGCCGGATCTGATGCACCAACCAGGCCCACCGGTCGCTCAGCCCGCCCCACATCGGGCGTTGGGCCGCCTCGGTGGCGACCCACTCCGAGGGCGTGGTGTCGACATTGATCCAACGCCCCGCCACATAGGCCTGGGCCCAGGCGTGGGCGTGGCGCTGGCGCACGATGACCGCCTCCTCGAGCGGGCTGTATTCCACGGCGGCATAGCCGGAGGCGTAGCGGGCCGGCACCCCCAGGCCACGCAGGAGCAAGACCGTCGCCGTGGCGTAGTATTCACAATGCCCGGCCCGCTCGTTGAGCAGGAAATCCCCGACCGCGGTCAATCCGGCCCCGGCCTCGGCCTGGGGGTTGAGGGTATAGGCGTAGCCCGTGCGGAAATACGCGCGCACCGCCTCGACCGCCGCCTGTGGCCCGACCTCCGAGGCCCCGGGCAGATCGGCCAGGATCGGCGCGAGCCCCGGCTGTTCCCGGGTCGGATACCGCTGATCCCGGGCCTTCGGCGGCGCATCCAAGGGCGTGCTGGCCCCCCGCTCGAAGGACAACCGCAAGGCCCCGGAGAGTTGTTCGGCCTTGACCGTGCCCAGATCGTTGGCCTGGAGATCACCGACCCGCACGTCCTCAATGGCCGCGACGGACACGGGCAGCGGCACAAGCGCGGCGTCGCGGGACAAGAAACGAATCAGGCGAATGGACTCCCCGTCGCGACCGGGGGCCAACCGGACGCCCGTCTCCTCGTCGGGCATAAGCGGATCGAAGGCGGTGTCGGAGGCGTACCAGTGGGCGGCGCGATAGCTATCGTAGGTCGCCTCCCGGAGCAGCATCGGCCGATCCGCATCCGGCTCGATCCCCTCCAGGCGAAAGCGAATCGACTCCGAGCCCTTGAGGGCGCGGATCTCCCCGATCGCCGTGTCGCGCTCGAAGGGGTCGCGCTCGCCCCACCGGCCGCTGAGCCAATCCATGATCCGCTCCTCCAGGGCGAGTTGCGTCCGATGCATCCCCAGTTGCGCGGCGAAGCCGAGCCCCGCGCCCGTGATAAACAGCACCCCCCACAGCGCGACGGGCACCCGGCGGGGCCGCTGAAACCACAGCCCCCAACCGATCAACCCGACGACCGCCGGAAAGAAGAGCGGGTGCTCGTGGATGGACGCGGCGATCAACGCCAGCACCAGGAACGGATAGCTCAGATCGACGCAGGGGAAACCATGGCCCTGGTTGGCAGCGCGGCGCAACGAGAGGAAGAGGCTGCTGATCGGGGTACACCCGGGGCGGCTGAAGCGCTGCACGGCCACGAGGGGGAACAGGGCAACCGGCATCCAGGTCACCACCATCAGCAGGCCATGCACCCCCTCGACGAGATAGAAATACACCGCGAGGAAGGCCAGGACGACCGAGCTCAGATCCACCAACCGATTGAATTCTCGATGGGTGAGCTCGAGTCGACCGCGGACCCGCCACGGCAACTCTAGGATCACGGCGAGGGGCACGGCCAGTAGGATCAGGCCGCTCATCCCCCCCCACAGACACACACCGGCGGCCAGGAGCAACGGCGGCGGTGACGGGACAGCCGGCGCCGACTCCGCGGCCGGGCGATGGACGTTGGGACCCACGGTCATACTCATGGGATGAGGCTCCTCGAGGCCGGAATCATCAAACCATCACCGTTCAGTCGCGGATCTCGGCGAGCGCCTGGGCGAGCTCGGCGCGCGGGACCGACCGTGCCCCGGCGGGCAAGGCCTCCGGGGGATCCACGGCCAGGATCCGTGCCTGCACACCGCGGCGCTGCAGGTATTCGGCCAGCTCGGCCCGCTCGGCATCCCAGGTCCACGTGACGAAGAAGATCGTGTCCAGGTAGGGCACGTGGCGTGCGATCAACGCGCGAAAGGCCGGCCACACGCGTGCCGGTGTCGGTCGCACCTGGGCCAGGGCCGCCAACAGGGTCGATTCCGGATCCGTATCGCTGGCGAGCGGATGGGCGGTGGGGCCGGCCAACAACAGCTCCAGGGCGAGGGCCGCGTCCCGCCGAGCGGCGGCCAGCGAAGCGGCCACGGACACCGCCCCCTCAAAGGCGTAGGGCGCCTCCGCCGCCCCGACAGTATCGAGGACCAAGGCGCTGCGGATGCGAAACTCGTCCTCCAGCTCCTGGACGAGCGGGTAACCGAGCTTGGCCATGGATCGCCAATGGATGCGATTCACCGGGTCCCCGGGACGAAACGGCCGCAACCCCACGAATTCCTCATCCCCGCCCGAGCGACGAGCCGCCTGACTCCCTTCGACCTGATAATGGGGCTGACCGCTCAGATACAATTGGGGCATCGGATGAACCGGCGGCAGCACCAGAAGTCGAGCGGGTTGCTCCAGGGATCGGATGGCGTATACGAGGCCGAGCGGATCCGGCCGCATGAGCTGCAGGCCGGCCAACTCCACATACCCCCGGCGCTCGGGATGAAGGGTCACGGTCACCTCGGCACGCCCCCCGGGGGGCAACGTCGGGATGGAGGCGGCCTCGGTCCGGGCGCCCCGCAAGTAGTCCACTAGGGCGGACCAGCGCCGATACCCCATGAGGCGGTCCATCAGGTGCTGCCCGGGGAGTCCCACGGGAAGACTCGGGTCCCGCATCGCCTGGGCATCGGGGAAACGCGCCTGGGGCCGCTCGCGGATCTGCAGATCCCGCTGGACCCGGCGGGTTGGGTTGTGGCATGCGACCCGGTAGCGGATTGGTCGATCTTCCATGCCGTAGTCGGGCAACCGACGCGTCAGGCTCAACGCCGGCGGCGGGTGCAACGCCCCAAGCCAGCCGATGAGCAGGTAGGCCCCGGCCAAGGTGAACAGATAGGCCGCCAGGGTCTGCCGGGTATCGATGCCGAAGACGCCCCCCGCCAGGCACGTCCCGAGCAGGATCCACCCCAGGGGCGTAAGCCGGCGCCGGAACCAGGCATCGAAGCGATGGATACGCCGGAACAGCGGCAGAACCAGGGCACGCAGCAGCATACCCGGGTCACACCGGCACGGGGGTCTGTTCGAGGAGCTCGCTGATGACGTGGGCCTCCGTCCGCCCGCCGTAGCGATCGGCATCGTTCACCTTGAGGCGATGGGCGAGGACCGGAATGGCGAGTTCGTGGATGGGTTCCGGGCTCACGAAGTCTCGCCCATCCACGAGGCTCAAGGCCTGGGCCGTGCGCATGAGGGTCAGTGAGGCCCGGGGGCTCGCGCCGAGCAACACCCCTTCGGCCGATCGGGTGCGCCCGACCAGATGGACGATGTAGCGGCAGAGTTCGTTGCTGATCCGGACCCGTTTCGCCGCCTCCCGCAAGGGGCCCAAGGCCCCCAGGCCCAGGCAGGGCTGGAGATCCTCCAGGGGATGGTGATCGGCCTGGCGCTGCAGGATCTCCAGCTCCGCCTCCGGCGTGACATAGCCAAGCCCGAAGCGCAGGGCGAAGCGGTCGAGCTGGGCCTCGGGCAGCGGGTAGGTCCCGTGCAGCTCCACGGGGTTCTGGGTGGCGATCACGAAGAACTCCGCGGACAACGGTCGCCGCCGACCGTCGATGCTCACCTGGTACTCCCCCATGGCCTCGAGCAAGGCCGACTGAACTCGGGGCGAGGCGCGGTTTAATTCGTCGGCGAGGAGGATATCGGTGAAAATCGGCCCGGAGTGGAAATGGAAGCTCTGGTCCCGGGGATCGAAGATCGAAACGCCGAGGATATCCGAGGGCAAGAGATCGGGGGTGAACTGCACCCGCCGGAACTCCAAGGTCAGACTGCGGGCCAGGGCCTTGGCCAGGGTGGTCTTACCGGTGCCCGGCAGATCCTCGAGGAGCACGTGCCCGCCCGCGAGCAGGGCGGCGAGCAACTTGCGCAGGGCCGGTCGCTGACCGGTGATGACCTGTTCGAGATGGACGATCAGGGCCTGTATCTGATCGTAGGGGGCGTCGGGGGCCTGCGAGGCCGGGGCGGTCGTCATGCGGATCTCCGGGGCGAAGGCGTATTCGAAGCGGGTTGGCTTGCGGCGAGCCTGCCATCATCTCCTTGCCATGAACCGCGAACGTTGGCTTAAGTATCGCTTGCTCAACGGGGCCCAGTCGGTGCTCCTGGTCGGGGCCTTGGCGGGGCTATTGGCCTGGCTCGGTGCCTGGATCGGGGGGCCTGCCATGGCCTGGATGGCCTTCATCGCAACCCTCGTCCTGTACTGGGTGGGCCCGAACGTGGCCCCCAGTACCGTCCTCTTGGGCCGCTACCGCGCCCGCGTGATCCACCCCGCCGAGGCCCCCGGATTATACGAGACCGTACGGCGCTTGAGCGAACGCGCCGGTCTCGCGGCGCGCCCGCGTCTGTATTTGCAGATGGGCGGTGGTATCAATGCCTTCACCCTCGGCGCGCGCGACGATGCCGCCATCGTCATCGGCGACGGCCTGCTCCAGACCTTGAGCCGGCGCGAGCTCACCGGCGTGTTGGCCCACGAGATCAGCCACATCGCCCACGGCGATCTCCGGTTGATGAGCTTCGCCGATCTGGCAGGCCGGGTGACCCTGGCGCTCGCCTGGACCGGCCAACTCTTGATCATCGCCAGTCTGCCGGCCCTGCTCTTGGGGGAGACCCTCGTCAGTCTCTGGACGATCCTGTTCCTGTTATTGGCCCCGACGGTCAGTGCCTTGCTGCAGCTCGCGCTCTCGCGGGTCCGGGAGTTCAACGCCGATCTCACGGCCAGCCATCTGCTCGGCGACCCAGGGCCGCTGATCGACGGGCTCCGCCGGCTGGAGATGCTGCAACGGCGGGTGCGCGGCTGGGATTGGTTCACGCTGCGCCCCGGGGGTGGGGGCGGGGGCGGCAACAGCCTTCTCCGCACCCATCCCGCGACCCCCGCGCGAATCACCCGCTTGGAGTCCTTACGCCAGGATCCGAGCTTCCCGTGGGACGACCCCTTCGCCCCTCATGGCCCCCGCGGCGACCCGCGGGATCCCAGTCGCCGGCGCATCCCCGTGATCGCCCACGAGCGATCGCCCCTCGAGGCCCACCGCCGCCGCGGCTGATCCGGGATCCGTCGCCCGCACGGCCGGTCCAAGGCCCGTGACCCGTGCCGATTCAACCGTCCGTGGAGTATGCGATGGCTGCCGCCAACCCTTCATCCGATGCCCCGCCCGACCCGATGAGCCAGGCCTTTTGGGATCAACGCTATGCGGACTCGAGTTACCTGTACGGCGAGCGCGTCAATGAATTCCTCGCGGCCCATGCCCCGTACCTGAGGCCAGGTCAACGGGCCCTTGCCCTGGGAGACGGCGAGGGTCGTAACGGCGTCTGGCTTGCGGAGCAAGGCCTCAAGGTGACCGCCGTCGATCGCTCACCGCGGGGCCTTGCCAAGGCGCGGGCCCTAGCCGAACGCCGCGGCGTCCCCCTGGAGACGATCGAGCAGGATCTCCTTCAATGGGCGTGGCCGGTCGCCGAATTCGATCTCGTCGTCCTGGTCTATCTCCATCTCCTACCGGCGTATCGGGCGATCATCCATCCAGCGGCCGCACAGGCATTGCGGCCCGGGGGGCTGCTTCTGCTGGAGGCCTTCCATCCCCGCCATGTGCATCGAAGCACCGGCGGTGGTCCGCCCCGTGGCGACGTCATGTACGATGAAGCGACCCTGGCGGCGGATTTTCGGGCCCTTCATCGGGCGCACTTAGAGACCTGCGTCGTCGAGTTGGACGAGGGGATGGGTCACCGCGGCACGGCGGATGTCGTCCGTCTGCGGGCGCGACGACCCGAGGCATCCGCGAACTAGCCCAAAGACCTTGCGTTTTTTCCGCGACTGCGTACTATAACGGGTTTCGGCAGCGCCACTGCGCTGCCGTTTTGCGTTTCGGAGGGGGGATGTCGAGCTATCTGATGGAGACCTACAACCGGCTCCCGGTCCGCTTTACCCGAGGCAAAGGCGCCTATCTGTGGGATGCGGCCGGGCATCGCTACCTGGACGCCTTGTCGGGGATCGCGGTTTGTGGGCTGGGTCACGCCCATCCAGGGGTCGCGCGCGCGGTGGCTCGCCAGATGGAGACCCTTGTGCATACCTCCAATCTCTACGGCATCCCGGCCCAAGAGCGGCTGGCGGAGTCGCTGTGCCAGCGATCCGGCATGGATCGCGCCTTCTTCTGCAACTCGGGTGCGGAGGCCAACGAGGCGGCGATCAAGCTCGCCCGGCTGTACGGCCACCAGCGGGGCATCGCGGAGCCACGGATCATTGTCATGTCGAACGCCTTTCACGGGCGGACCTTGGCGACCCTCTCCGCGACGGACAGCCGTAAGGCCAAGAGTGGTTTCGAGCCCCTGTTGCCGGGCTTCGTTCGGGTACCGTACGACGATCTCGAGGCGGTCGCCCATATCGCGGAGACCACCCGCGACGTGGTCGCGGTCCTCGTGGAGCCGATCCAGGGGGAAGGCGGCATCCAGATCCCGGGGATCCCGGATTACCTCCACGGGCTGCGACGGATCTGTGACGCCCAGGGCTGGCTCTTGATGGCCGATGAGGTGCAGACCGGCATCGCCCGCACCGGACGGTGGTTCGCCTTCCAACACGCCCAGGTCGAGCCGGATGTGCTGACCCTCGCCAAGGGCTTGGGCAATGGGGTACCCATCGGCGCCTGCCTGGCCCGGGGTGAGGCCGCACAGGTCTTCCAACCCGGCAGCCACGGCAGTACCTTTGGGGGGAATCCGGTGGCCTGCGCCGCCGCCCAGGCCGTCCTCGACGCCATCGCCGAACAAGGCCTGGTGCGTCATGCAGGCATCGTCGGGACCCGACTCCAGGAAGGTCTGCGGGAAACCCTAGAGCATCGCCGCGGCGTCCGGTCGATCCGCGGCCTCGGCTTGATGATCGGCATCGAGCTCGAGAATTCCTGTGGAGAACTCGTGCGTCGCGCCCTGGCGCACGGGCTTCTCATCAATGTCACCGCAGGTTCTGTGGTGCGTCTGTTACCACCGCTGATCATCGATCGGGCCGAGGCCGAGACGATCGCCAACGGCGTCAGCCGACTCGTCAAGGACTGCCTCCCTGATTAGCGGTGGCTAGGTGGGGGATGCCCATGCCATGGCCACGCGACATTTTCTGACCCTCTTGGATCTGGCGCCGAATGAGCTCGAGGCCCTGCTGCAACGGGCGATCGTCCTCAAGCGCCTGCAGCGGACCGAACAAGGACCCCAGCCCCTGAAGGGCCGAGTCCTGGGGATGATCTTCGAGAAATCCTCGACCCGCACCCGGGTCTCCTTCGAGACGGCGATGGTGCAGTTCGGTGGTCATGCCATCTTCCTCTCGCCCCGGGATACCCAACTCGGCCGGGGGGAACCCGTCGAGGACACCGCGCGCGTGCTCACCCGCATGGTCGATGCGATGATGATCCGCACGGACGCGCACGACAAGCTCGAGACCTTCGCGCGGTTCGCCCAGACCCCGGTCATCAACGGCCTGACGGATCAGTCCCATCCCTGTCAATTGCTCGCGGACATGCAGACCTACCTCGAGCACCGGGGACCGATCCGCGGGCATTGCGTGGCCTTTGTCGGCGATGGCAACAACATGTGCCATTCCTACCTCCGGGCGGCGCGGCAGTTCGGTTTTGAGTTGCGCGTCACCTCCCCGCCGGGTTACGGGCCGGACGAGCAGTTGCTCGCGGAGAACCGGGCCGCCGGGGCGACCATCGAGGTGACCCACGACCCCCGGGCCGCCGTCGCGGGGGCCGACCTGGTTGTGACCGATGTGTGGGCCAGCATGGGCCAGGAGCACGAAAAGGCCGATCGGCTGGCTCGTTTCCACCCCTATCAGGTCACGCCCGAGCTCATGGCCTTGGCCCAACCCCAGGCGGTGTTCATGCACTGCCTGCCGGCGCACCGCGGGGAAGAGGTGGCCCACGAGGTCATCGAAGGGCCCCAGAGCCTGGTGTGGGACGAGGCGGAAAACCGCCTCCACAGCCAGAAGGCGCTCCTCGAATTCCTGCTCGCCGCGGAATCCGCTCCGCCGGATGTCTACTGACACCGGCGGAGCGAGTCATTCGGATCACACCGCATGCCGATGTCCCGCGAACCCGCCTCACTGAGCCAAGGGCTCCGCCAAGCCGCCCCGTACATCCACGCCCATCGTGGCCGCTGCTTCGTTGTCTACCTCAGCGGGGAAGTGATTCGAGGCGGCCACCGGGCCGAGCTCCTGCACGACATTGCCCTGCTGCACAGCCTCGGGGTGCAACTGGTGGTGGTCCACGGGGCCCGGCCGCAGATCGACGCGCGACTGGCCGACCAATCCCTCACCACCCGATTCGGCTACGGTCGTCGCATCACCCCTCCCACGGCCATCAATGCCGTGCTCGAGGCGGTCACCCGGGTTCGCACGGAGATCGAGGGCCAGTTGTCGATGGGCTTGGTCAACACGCCCATGGCCGGCAGTGCCCTACGGGTCATCGCCGGCAATTTCGTGCGGGCCCGGCCCTTCGGGATCCGCCAGGGGATCGATTTCGGCCACTCCGGCGAGGTCCGCCGGGTTGACACCGCGGGCATCCGGGCCCAGCTCGGACTCGGGAATCTGGTCCTGATCTCCAACATCGGCTACTCCGCCACCGGCGAGCTGTTTAACATGGTCAGCGATCGCCTCGCGGTCGAGGTGGCCATGGCCCTGCAGGCCGACAAACTGGTGTGGCTATGGCATGGCGGGCCCCTGGTCGACGACCAGGGGCGTTGGCTACGCCAGTTGGAGGCCGGCGAGGCTCAGAGGGTGGGCGAGCAGCTCGCCGAGGATCGCCCGGAAGACTCCGCGGAGGGGGGGCCGACGGGACGTTCCCTTCGGGCGGTGCTCGGCTGGGCCGCCGAGGCCTGTGAGAACGGCGTCGAGCGGGTTCACTTGATCCCCGGCAACGATGGACGGGCCCTCCTCGACGAGCTGTTTTCCCGGGACGGGGCCGGGACCCTCGTCACTCGGCTGCCGTTCGAGGATCTGCGCCCGGCCCGGCTGGCGGATATCGGCGGTATACTGGAACTCATCGGACCCCTGGTCCGACGTGGCCTCCTCGTAGCCCGCACCGAGGAGCAACTGGAGCTCGAGATAGACGACTATTACGTCGTCGAGCGGGATGGCCTGATCGTGGCCTCGGCGGCTCTGTTCCCCTATCCCGAGGAAGGCGTCGGTGAGCTCGCCTGCCTCGTCGTCCATCCGGCCTATCGCCAGGGTGGCCGGGGCAGCGTGTTGCTGGATCGGGTGGAGCGATTGGCTCGGGCGGCAGGGCTCGCTTCACTGGTGGCGCTCAGCACGCAAACCGGCCATTGGTTCCGCGAACACGGGTTCACCGAGACGACACCCGACGCCCTCCCGGCACCGCGACGCCAACTCTACGATGAGCTACGCGGCTCCCGGGTCTATCGCAAGTCGTTGCATCCCGGATGATCCCCGTCGGATGGGCGCGGCACGGGCAACCGCCCACCCCCGACGACGGTCCACGCAATCGCGTCCCGCGAACGGCTAACCCCGTCTGAAGACAATGGGATGGGCCCTATGTCCGTCGATCTCTCGCAATGCCTCGTGGTCGGCATCTCGTCCCGCGCCTTGTTCGACTTGTCCACGGAGAATGCCCTGTACGAGGAGCAGGGTCTCGAGGCCTACTGCCGCCATCAGCTCGAACACGAGAACGAGATCCTGGCCCCGGGCACGGGCTTTCCCCTGGTTCAGGCCCTGCTGCGGCTGAATCAAGCCGGCGGCAGCGCCCGCAAAGCGGAGGTGGTGATCATCTCCCGGAACAGCGCGGATACCAGCCTGCGCATCTCGAACTCCATCGACCACCATGGGCTGGATATCACGCGCGCGGCCTTCACGGGCGGCAACTCGGTCGCCCACTACCTGGACGCCTTTGACGTCGATCTATTCCTATCGGCCTCGGAAGAGGATGTGCAGGCCGCCCTCGGCTGCCATGTCGCCGCCGGGTTAATCTACGACCAGCCGAATAACGCCCGAGCCCCCCTCGATCAGATCCGCATCGCCTTCGACGGGGATGCGGTCCTGTTCTCGGCGGAGTCGGAACGGATCTATCAGCAGCACGGGCTTGAGGCCTTCATCGCCCACGAGCGCCTCAATGCTCAGCGGCCGCTCCCGGCCGGACCGTTCGCCAAGCTCCTCAAGACCCTGTACTTTCTCCAGTTCGAGTGGGATGCGGAAGGCACAACGATGGCTAAACCACCGATCCGAACCGCCCTGGTAACGGCCCGGAACAGTCCGGCCCATGAACGGGTCATCCGAACCTTGCGAACCTGGGGCGTCCGCATCGACGAGACCTTCTTCCTCGGCGGCATCCAGAAGGATCGGATCCTCGCCGCCTTCGCGCCGCACATCTATTTCGACGACCAGCGCCAGCACTGTGAGCGGGCGGCCGCTCATGTCCCGACTGCGCGGGTACCCGAGTTGCCACCGGAGCGACCCGACAAATGAGACCAACGCCCCGATCGACGTACCTCGAGGCGTGGATCCAATGGCGTTACTCAGCCATGCGGTGTTGCCGTTCGTAGCGCTCGTGCTTTTCCTGCGCCTCCACGCTCAGCGTGGCAATCGGACGCGCCTCGAGGCGTTTGATGCCGATCTCCTCCCCCGTCTCCTCGCAATAACCATACGTCCCGTCGGCAATGCGCTGAAGCGCGGCATCGATCTTGTTGACCAGTTTGCGGTAGCGATCGCGCGTCCGCAATTCCAACGCGGTATCCGTCTCCAGGCTGGCACGGTCGGTGATATCCGGCTCTTGCCAGTTCTCCTCCTTGAGGTGCTCGATGGTGCTGTTCGACTCATCCAACAAGCGTTCCCGCCACTCAAGCAGCTTCTGGCGAAAATACTCGAGTTGCTGGGGATTCATGTATTCCTCATCCTCGCTAGGCTTGTAGCCCTCCGGGAGCTCTTCAGCCATAAGGCCCTCCCAACAGTCTGTGCGGCGATCTGACCTAAAGCGACGGAAGTATAGGTCGCTTCCCTGTGAAGTTCAATGTTCGTCCAACCCTCGGGCCCCGGCCCGTCGGCGCGCTACATCGGGGGCGCCTCCGTCTCCGCTTGGGATGCAAGAGGATTGCCATCGACGTCGACCCCCGTCAACAGGGCGCGTAGACGCTCGCACGCCGCCGCATAGACCGGATGCTCGGGCCGTTCCCGGGGACCGGCGATATGGAGGCGCCGGACCTCCGTCTCCCGCAACCACCGCTCGAAGGCGGGATAGTCGATGGCCTCCTTAAGGTCGTTTCGGAACAACGGCTTACCCTGCGCTTGGGCACTCTCCAAGGTGAGGGCCGTGCCCCCGGTTGCCTCGCCGGCACTGATGACCAACGTCGCATCGCTGTCACGCACATTCCAATGGGTACGCTGGGCCGTATCCGCTTCCGGGGTCTCGGTGAGGGGATAGGCCGCGGCGATCGGCCCGTCCTCGGCCCATCGGCCGTGTGGACACCAACCGCCCCGCGTGAGCCCGATCTCCGCCGCGATATCCAGGGCCGCCCGATCCACACCGGTTTGCCCCCCGCTGTGCACCCGATCCAGCCACGGATGAACCCGCTCGACTCCAGTCTGAAACGTCCCATCATCGGCCAGACGAAACCAGCGATACCCCGGCAGGGCTTGATCGCACGCCGGGCTCTCGGTGCCCGGACGGAATTGCGGCCCCGTGGAGGGGGTCGGGAACCAATCCCGCTGTCGCTCTCGGATGTGATCGGCGTAGTGGACATGGCCCCAGGCGACGGCCCGGACTTGCGGGTGGGACTCGATAATCTTGAGGAAGCCCTGGGGCTCCAACAGACTGACCTCGTCCATCCACGCCGTACCGGTCGGCAGCGGCGGGTGATGGAGAAAGACCACCGACGGATGCGCGCCGTGGCGGGTCAGCTGGGCGTCGAGCCAGCCCAGCTGCGCCTCCTCCAAACGGCCCGCCGTCATCCCGGAGACCGAGGAGTCGAGCACCACGACCTGCCAGCCCCCGACCTTAAAGCGATGCTGGAAGCCGGTCACCGAGGAGCGCGGGAACACCTCAGCCAGCGTGGTGTGATCATCGTGGTTCCCGGGGATCACATGGTGAGGGCCCCCCAGGCGTTCGAGCTGGTCATGGAGGAGACGATAGGACGCCTCCGAATGGTCTTGACTGAGATCCCCGGTGACGACCACGGCGTCCCACGGACCCTGTGTATCGGCCGCATCGACGATCCGCCTCAGGCTTCGTTCGGTGACAACCCCGCGTAAGCGGCCCGATGTCTCCGCAAATAGGTGGGTATCGGTCAATTGGAGCAGCTTTACCTCGGTCACGGCGTATCTCCCCTCATCGCGTGCCAGCGTATCGTAACAAGCATCCCACTCGTGCGCGGGTTGGCATCAGCTCCGCCGGATGTCCAACAGGCGCACCTGCGATCCATCACA
>CAYFWJ010000073.1:0-14015 GCA_964346755.1 uncultured Ectothiorhodospiraceae bacterium | reverse complement strand
CCCGGATTGTGGCTCCGGTGGTCGTGGGTTCGAGTCCCATCGTTCACCCCACTACACGATCGATGATCCGCGAAAGACGACTCGCGGGCAACAGGCGGATACGACTGTACGGTTGACCCCAGCCCCGAACCAAGCGGGGTGGGTGCAGTCGCTCTCGCCCTGGCTAACTTGGCTGGAACGGTTGTCGTCCGAAAACGTCGTCAAATCGAACGACGCATTCAGACCGAGTCCGCCGTGTGCTGCCCGTGGTGCCGTCCGGCATTTTCAGCCGATGTAGCGATCATGTGGGTGTGGGTCGTAATGTCGTATGTGAATACATGGCTCAGGGTGAGTCCACGGCTCGAGCGACGGGCTAACCCTCGACCACGCCTCAGGCAACGATACGGCCCCTCGGCCTGCGAATAGGAATCCAAAAGCAGTTGTGAGTCCAAGTAGGCTCCCGATAAGCGTAAAATCTTGCGGTCTATAGTCCACAGGACACCCCGCCGCACGGCGCTCCCGGGAGAATCACCGAGCCCTTGCGCAGGGATTCCGTGATCCCGAGGGGGGATCGCCGCTTTTTAGATTGCGGAATCGAGAGACAGTGGAGGCGACCGACGGTACCTGCTATTCCTTGGCCTGGGTCGACGGGATGCGAAGGGCTGTAGACACCTGGGAACGTTCTTGAGGGTTAAAAGCCGAGCGTGGTCTTGGTGTCCACGCGTTCAATGCCATGAGTCGATTTCGAAACCGACGTAAGGCGTTCTTGAGTCCTCGAGGCGGCTGGAATCGGTCATTACTGGCGAGGGCAGCGATCAGACGTGTTACCTCACATAACTGTGGGGCACGGCCCTGTTTCGTGAAATCGGATTATACCAACCGATCCACCGACAAGAGCGGCCCGTTCCAGCGGCCTGTTAACGTGGATTGATCGTGAGTCATCGGAGATCCGATTCGGCTGACGGCTGAACGCAAACGCACCTGCAAAGGCGCGCTGGCATGGGGATAGGTTGCGTTGTCACCCCGATAGGGCTTCGATTGACCGCCCGAATCAGTCGGGGGGTGTCTCCATACGACGGATCCACACCTGGATGCCCTGATAGGCAGATCGCGCCCGTCGGCATCCCTTTAAGGAGGTTTGCTCAGCCAACTAAAACGCCGGCAATCCTGCCGACGTTGGATAGCAGTCCTCGTGAACGCCGTTCCTCCGCTCCCTGTTGATCACATACGGTCCGCCGAGGCATTGTGTGTGTTGGGCGTAGCGCTTGATATTCCCCTCGCAGTTACAATCGCAATCGACCAGAGCTCGGTCGAGTCAGCGGTCAACCCGACTCATGGCCGAGCCTCATTCGCATCGGGCACGCCTTAGTCACTCAGCTTTCCAAACGTTTTCTCTTCATCTTCCCGCCGCCGAAGCTTATCCGTTCTGATATAAACCCGCCATCCGCTCCACCCACAGGAGCGGCACCGGTAGCGCCGGACCGGCACGATCAAGCTTACGATTCGTTCCCAGAGCCGCCGATGGCGTTTCTCGAGGGCCGAAGAACCGCACGACGGACAGGAGGTGGCTTGCAAATGAGCCATTCGGGCGACCCGGACGCGGGTGCGCCAAATCAGCAGGCCGACGCCCGCCATCATTAGGGCCATGCCCAGGAGATTGGATGGTCGGAGCAGACCGCTCGCGGCGTCGATGACGGCAAAGAAGATCTCAGCAAGGGAGTGCAAAAGGCCGAGGATCCAATCCTGCACCATCTCGGACATATCCAGATTCTCGACGAGCAGGAAAACGCCAACCCCGATAATCACGATGGCCGTCAATTCGAGTCGCCATTCGGACCAGAACCGCGTTGCAGATCGGCCGGATTTCCTGCGTGACATAGAGCTAAACCCTTTCAGTTAATACATGCTTGATGGATTGGCGCCGCCCTCGGGCGAATCCGCGTCGACCCTTGCTTCGCTCCGGAGCATCCGCGACGCGCTGGGATCACCAAAGACACCGGGTTGTCGTGGCGGTCCATTGGAGTGTTCTGCCCCGCCCATCGCTTAGCCGGTTACCGAGTGGTTCACTAACCCGTGGAGGGCGCTCGGCAAGGTCAGCGTCGCGCAATGAATCGCACCCCCCTCCTGGACCAACACACGGGCGTCGATGCCATGGATCCGCCGGTCGGGGAAGACCCGAGCGAGGGTGTCCATCGCACGGTGGTCATTCGGATCATCGAACTGAGGGACGATGACCCCGCCGTTGACGATCAGGAAATTGGCATAGCTGGTGGGAAGCGGACGAGCGATCGGGTCCCGGGATAACGCCGGCACGGGTAAAGGCACCAGACGATAGGGATGACCTTCCTCGGTTCGCACGGCCGACAACTCACCTTCCAGGGCCTTCAAGGATTCGTAGTGCTCGTCTTCCGGGCGCTCGCTGACCGCGTACGCGATGGTGTGGCGATCGCAAAATCGGGCCAGTTGGTCGACATGCCCGTCCGTATCATCGCCCGGCAGATACCCCTGTTCAAGGGCGATGAGTCGCCTGACTCCGAGGGTCTCGCGCATGCGCTGGTGGATGCGTGTGGGGCCCTCGCCCGCGGCTCGATTGGCGTTGAAGAGACAGCGCTGGGTGGTCAGCACGGTGCCGGTGCCGTCGCTATCGATCGCACCGCCTTCGAGGACCCAGTCGAGGGCGTGCCGGGGAACCGGCCGGAAGGCGCCACGATCCCACAAGGTCTTGGTCACCCGGTCGTCCTGTGCCGCAGGATAACGCCCTCCCCATCCATTGAAACGTGCATCCACCAGGAGCGGGGTCTCCTCAGTGAGGAGTGTCAAGGGGCCGTAGTCCCGGATCCACGTATCGTCCGTCGGGACCGTCCATCCGCGGACCGGGTACGAGGCCTTGGCGAAGCGTCGTTCGATATCCCGCAGTTCCTGCCCCTCGGGTCCGAGCACGATGACGGGCTCGTGTTCGGCTAGGACCTCGATCAGTTGGCCATAGACCGCCCGTACCGCGTCGAGTCGATCGGACCAATCGGTTTCGGCGTGCGGCCAGGCCAGCAGCACAGCGGCCTGCGCTTCCCACTCCGCCGGCAGCCGCCGCGTGTTGGCCGGGGCGCCGCGGGCGTCAGTAGGGGCTGCGGGGTGAACGTTGGACACGGCGATGATGGGTGACGGCATGCAGGGTCAGGTTGTCTTCGAAATAGACCGTGAATTCCGGATAGATCCATCGACTGATCGGGGGGTCACCCACCGGGCCGATGCGGCGTGCCGGACGACCGAGCTCGGATTCGACCTGTTGTTTGTTCATGCCGCGGCGGATCCCAACGGAAGGACTGACCGCCTCAGGACCCAGGCTGCCTTCAAGGACCGTCCCGGAATCCCGGGTCATTGACCGGTTCGGGTCGTTCGGTTGGGCCATGACGGGGGCGGTGAGTCCCCCGATAAGGAGGACAACAAGCCCCCAATCGCGCGCAAGGCCGGCCCACGAGCGGCCGTCTGCAAGCTGTGGCGCACACAGTGTTACCATCACGTCAGACTCCGATTTCGCAGCGGAATGGAACGTCGAGTCAATCCATCGCGAGTCGCCGATCGAGCGGCGTGCCTTGAGAGGCGCTCGTGAACCCGCCAAGCAACCCGCAGCCCCTGGCTCACCCTCGCAGGAGAACCCTGAGTATGGAATTCGATCCGCCGTTGACGCCCGGCCGGCTCCTGCGTCGTTACAAACGGTTCCTCGCCGATGTCGACCTCGCGGGTGAGACCGTCACCGTGCATTGTCCGAACACGGGTTCCATGCTCGGCTGTGATCTCCCGGATTCGCGGGTTTGGCTCAGTTGGCATACGGCGGCCCATCGTCAATACCCCTGGACCTGGGAACTCGTTCAGCCGCCCGGGGGACCCATCATCGGCATCCACACCGGTCGGACCAATGGGATCATCGCCGAGGGCATTGCCTCGGGATGGATCCCGGCCCTCCAAGGATACCGCAGCGTCCGCCGGGAAATCCGCTATGGCCATGAACGCAGTCGTATTGATCTCTTGCTCGAAGATCGGGCGGATCCAGCGGATGCCCGGCCCTGCTACGTCGAGATCAAAAACGTGACCGCGGCGGTGGAGCGTGGTATCGCCTTTTTCCCGGACGCCGTCAGCAAGCGGGGCAGTAAGCACCTCCGTGAACTGATTCGGCTCCATCACGCGGGTCATCGGGCCGTACTCTGCTTTTGCATCCAACGCGATGACACCCGGGAGTTGCGACCGGCGGATACGATTGATCCCACCTATGGAGCGGCCCTGCGCGAAGCGATCGCCGCGGGTGTGGAAGTCATGGCCTATGACTGCCGTGTCTCGCCCCACGCCATCGCTCTCGATCGTTCCATCCCGGTTGTCTGTCCCTGACGCGTCGCCCCACGCGGCGTGCCGATTCCCTTTTGGGCCGTTTGGTGAATGAGATCCATGTATCGACCGCTTGCCCTCTATATTGGCCTTCGTTATACCCGCGCCAAACGGCGTAACCATTTTATCTCGGTCATCTCCCTGATCTCGATGTTGGGTGTGGCCCTGGGGGTGACCGCCCTGATTACCGTTCTGTCGGTCATGAATGGTTTCGAGCAGGAGCTGCGGGCCCGCATCCTCGGTATGGCCTCTCATGCCATTATCACCGGGTTCGACGAACGCCTAAGCGATTGGCGCGAAGTCGCCACCATCGCCCGGGACCATCCCCAGGTCCAGAACCTCGCACCTTACATCAAGGGTGAGGTCATGGTCAGCAAACGCAACGAGGTCACGGGCACCCTGCTGCGGGGTGTGGTTCCCGAGGCCGAACGGACGGTCTCCGATGTGGCGTCGCACATGACCCAAGGGGATTTCGCAGCGCTCGAGCCCGGAGCATTTCGGATCATCCTGGGCTCGGAGCTCGCCGATCAATTGCGCGTCGGCGTCGGTGAGCGCATCACCGTCATCACCCCACGGGCCGATCTCAGCCCGCTCGGTGTCTCGCCCCGCTTCAAACGCTTCACGGTGGCCGGGACCTTCGACGTCGGGATGTATGAATACGACAGCAAGATGGCCTTCATCCATCTCGAAGACGCCGCGACACTGTTTCGTCTCGGGGATCAGGTGACCGGCGTGCGACTGGAGCTCACGGATATGTTCCGCGCGCCCCAGGTCGTTAATGAGCTTGCCCAAAAGTACGATCAAGACCTCTGGTTCAGCGATTGGACGCGTCAGCATGCGAACTTCTTCCGAGCGATCCAGATGGAGAAGGTGGTCATGTTTGTCATCTTGACCCTGATCGTCGCGGTCGCCGCCTTCAATATCGTCTCCACCCTGGTTATGCTGATCACCGATAAGGAGGCGGATATCGCCATCCTTCGGACCGTTGGGGTCACCCCCGCGCAGGTCATGGGTATCTTCATGGTGCAGGGGACCCTGATCGGCGTCGTTGGCACCGGACTCGGCGCGGTGGGCGGCATCGCCCTCGCGCTCCATGTCGAGACTATCGTGCCCTTCCTCGAGCGCCTCTTCCAAACCCAATTCCTGTCCGGTGACGTGTACTATCTCACGGAACTCCCCTCGGAGCTCCGCTGGAGCGATGTAACCCGCGTCACCGGCGTCGCCGCAGCCCTGGCCGTCCTCGCGACGATCTACCCGGCCTGGCGGGCTGCCCGGACCCAACCAGCCGAGGCCTTGCGCTACGAATGACGGCAACGACATCCGCGGATGCCCCGATCCTGTGGGGGCATCAGCTCCGCAAAAGCTTCCGGGACGGTCAAATCCACGTGGAAGTCCTTCGGGACGTTGATTTGACCGTGGCCCAGGGGGAGCGTATCGCCGTGGTCGGCGCCTCGGGGTCCGGCAAGAGCACCCTGCTCCACCTCCTCGGGGGGCTGGATTTGCCCACCGAGGGGGAGGTCCACGTCGCGGGCGAGCCCCTGTCGCGTCTTGGAGAGGCCGCTCGAGGCCGTTTGCGCAACCGCCATTTGGGTTTCGTCTACCAGCTCCATCACCTCCTTCCCGAATTCAATACCCTGGAGAATGTCGCCCTCCCCTTGCTGTTGCGCAAGGACCCGACGGCTCAGGTTGAAAAGCGGGCGATGGCGCTACTCGAGCGGGTCGGGTTGGTGCATCGCTGGCGGCACAAACCCGGGCAATTGTCCGGCGGGGAGCGGCAACGGGTGGCCATCGCTCGAGCCCTGATCACCGAGCCGAGTTGCCTCCTGGCCGACGAGCCGACGGGGAATCTGGATCGGGGCACGGCGGCCCAGGTCTACGCCCTACTCGAGTCCCTCAATCGGGAACGGGGCACCAGCGTGGTGATCGTGACCCATGACCTGCGCTACGCCGAGCGTGCCGATCGGGTCCTGACCCTTCGCGATGGGGAACTGCAGGCGGGGTTGATCGCGCCGAGCCTGCCCACGGAGCCATAGCCGTCTCGCGCGTTGATGAAGCGAGCTCGTTCGGTGCCTCCCGCGTGGGGTCTGGTGGTCTATGAGGGCGAATCGGCCGCGAGACACGGGGATGGCTCCACCGCCGCCTCGCCGAGCATCTCCAAGACAAGCGCGGCCACCCGCTCGGAGGCGCCCCCGGCCCCGAGCATGCGGCCGACTTCGGCCAGGGCGGTCCGTTGGCTCGCCGCGGCCTGTGGGTCGTCGGTGAGGCGTCGCAGCTCCTCGGCGATCCGCTCCGAGCGAACGGCATCTTGGATCAGTTCGGGGACGATCCGTCGCTGGGCGATGATGTTGGCCAGACCGATATGCTGCACCGTCATCAGGCGGACGGCCAAATGGTAAGTGATCGGTGAGACCTGATAGACGATGACCATCGGGATGCCGAGGAGGGCGATCTCGAGGCTCATCGTCCCGGAGGCGGTCACGACCGCATCACAGGCCGCGGTGACATCGTAGAGATCGGTCTCGGTGACGGTGACCGGTACGGCGGCGGCTTGGAGTGGGCCGGCGATCTCCTCCGCATCCAGGGTGGGCGCCTTGGGAAGGACGAAGCGGCTGTCGGGCTGGTGCGCACGGATCCGTTCCGCCGCCTTCAGGAATTTCGGGAGCAGGCGTCGCACCTCGGTGCGCCGACTCCCCGGAAACAGCCCGTAGAGCCGGCTTTCGGCGGGAATGCCGAGACGGGCTCGGGTGCTCGCCCGCTCGCGGCTCGGCTGCACCTCTTCGGCCAGCGGGTGGCCGACAAAGCGCACTGGCACCCCGGCCTGCTGGTAGAAGTCCACCTCGAAGGGGAATAACACCGCCATCATATCGACCCGGGCGCCGATCGTATGCACCCGCTCCGCTCGCCAGGCCCAGATCTGGGGGCTGACATAGAACAGCACGGGGATGCCGTGGCGCTTAGCGATACGCGCGAGCCGGAGATTGAAATCCGGATAGTCGATCAGGATCAACAGGTCGGGGCGCCGCTCGAGTAATGCGGCTTGGAGGCGGAGGAAGGCCTTGCGCAGTGCCCCGAAGGCGGCGATCACCTCCCACAGCCCGACGACCCCGAGGCCGCGGGCATCGACGATTGGCTCCATGCCAGCGGCCGCGAGCCGGTCGATGCCCATACCGAAGAAATGCACCTCAGGACACCGCCGGCGTACCTCGGTCACCAACCGCGCCCCATGGTGATCCCCCGAGGCCTCGCCGGCGACCAGCATCACGTGCCAATGGCTAGTGCCCACGGAGGACGTCCTGCACGGCGGAGGCCACCCGCTCGATCTGTGACGCCGTGAGCTCGGGATAGATCGGCAGGGACAGGCAACGGGTCGCGACCGCCTCAGCAACGGGCAGCGAGACCGCACCGGCGTGCTCGGCGAAGACGGTCTGACGATGCAAGGGAATGGGGTAATAGATGGCCGTGGCGACGCCGCGCTCCCGCAGGGCCTCCGCGAGGTGATCCCGGTGGGCGGTCTGGATCGTGTATTGGTGATACACATGCTCCCGCTCCGTGTCGGCGGGGCGCGGCAGGCACACCGCCTCCCGGGCCGGCGAGGCGCTGAGCCGCTGCTCGTACTGGGCCGCGACCCGGCGGCGCTCCCGGTTGTAGGACTCGATATGAGGCAGTTTGGCCCGGAGGATGACGGCCTGGAGCTCGTCGAGCCGGCTGTTCACGCCGACTCGGTCGTGGTGATACCGCTTGGCGCTCCCGTGGTTGCGCAGCATGCGCAAGCGTTCCGCCAGGGGCTCGCAGTCGGTGGTCACCATGCCCCCATCCCCGTAGGCGCCGAGGTTCTTGCTGGGGAAGAAGCTGAAACACCCCATCGCCCCGAAGGTGCCGGTCTGGCGGCCGTGGAAGCGGGCGCCAAAGGATTGGGCGGCGTCCTCGATCAGCCATAACCCATGGGCCTCACAGACGGCGGTCAGGGCATCCAGGGCCGCTGGCTGACCGAATAGGTGAACCGGGATGACCGCCCGCGTCCGTGGCGTGATCGCCCCCTCGATCTGCTCGGGGTCAATGTTGAAGGTGCCCGGGTCGATATCGACGAAGACCGGCTCCGCGCCCACCAGGCGGGCAGCCTCCGCCGTGGCGATGAACGAGAACGGGGTCGTGATCACCTCGTCCCCGGGCCCGATCTCGGCGGCCATCAAGGCGAGCAGGAGGGCATCGGTGCCCGAGCCGCAGCTCACCGCGTGGGATACGCCGAGGTAGCGGGCCACCTCCTGCTCGAAGGCCTTCACATTGGGTCCCAGGATGAATTGGGTACTCGCGAGGGCCTCGGCCAGGCGTTCGTCGATCGCCGGGCGTAGCGCCTGGTATTGGACCTTGAGATCGACCATGGGGATGGGATTGTCGGACATGAACTCGAACCTCGCCGGGGGATCGGCAACGGGAACCGGTCAGGCGGTGGATGGATAATGGCTAAGAGGCGGGGGCGTTCGTCTCACGCAATAGATCCCCGATCAGGATGGCCGTTTCCAAGGCCCGTTTGCCCGCTTCCCCACCGACGACCGGGGCCGAGCGTTCACGCGCGGCCTTGAGGAAGAGTTGGATCTCGGTCAGCAAGGCATCCCCGTGCTCGAAGGAGTGCTCGTCCGTCAGGATCTGGGGTATCCCGGGGTACATCTCGCCATCGCCCTTGCGATGGACTCGGATGCGCCGCTCGTGGAAGTCCACGGAGAGGTAGGTCTCCCGTTGGAAGATGCGCATCTTGCGTTCGGTCTTGTCACTTACCCGGCTGGCGGTCACGTTGGCGACGCAGCCGTCGGCAAAGACCAGGCGCGCGTTGGCGATGTCGACCTCCGAGGAGATGACCGGGGCGCCATTGGCGACGACGCTGGTCAGGGGGGCTTGAGTCACCTCGAGGATGAGATCGATATCGTGGATCATCAGATCCAGGACGACGCTGACATCCAGGCCGCGGGGCTTGAACGAGGCCAGTCGGTGGTTCTCGATGAACACGGGCCGAGTAATCATGTCGTGCAGGGCCAGGGTTGCCGTGTTGAACCGTTCGAGGTGGCCGACTTGAAGGATGCGGCCGTGGGACTCGGCCACCGCGATCAGGTCCTCCGCCTCGGCCACCGTCTGCGTCATCGGCTTCTCCACGAGCACGTCGGTGCCGTGGCGCAGGAAGGCATCCGTGACCGCGTGATGGAGGGGCGTGGGCACGACGACGCTCACGGCGTCGACCTGACCGACGAGCTCCCGGTAATCCCGCACCGCCCGGGCCCCGGTTGCCTGCGCGACCTCGGCGGCGCGATCGGCCTCCGCATCGACGACGGCGACGAGTTCGCTCTCCGGTAATTGCGCGTACTTCTGGGCGTGGAACTTACCCAGATAGCCGACGCCGATGACTGCTGTCCGCAATGGCCCCATACGCCGATGCCCTCACCCCAGTTCGCCCACGGATTGACGGAGGGGCCGCTCGTCTTGGAGTCGACCTCCGATGAACGGGCCGCGTCCGCCGCGACCCTGGCAACCGATACGTTGGAACCCCAGGTATCGCCCGATGCTTGGATCAGCCCGCTTCCGCCTCATCGTCGCCGCGGATCGATTGCCCCGCCAGGGCCTCGAGCCGCGTGACCAGGGCGGCGGAATCGAGGGCGCCTCCCGTGTCCTCGGCGACGAGGGCGTTGAGGTATTGCGCGGCCAGGGCGCTGCCCGGCAATGCCACCCCGCAGGTTGCGGCGTTCTCGAGGGCGATGCGCAGATCCTTCTGATGGAGGGCCGCCTTGAAGCCGGGGGTGTAATCGCCCGTCAACATGCGTTGACCGTGGGATTCCAGGACCTTGCTGTAGGCGAACCCGCCGAGCAGGGCCTCACGCACCCGAGCCGGATCCACGCCATTGGCCCGCGCCAGGATCAGCGCCTCGCCGACAGCGGCCAGGGTCTGGGCGACCAGGATCTGATTGCACGCCTTGGCGGTTTGTCCCGCGCCAGGGGCCTCGCCGACATGGGTCCGGGTGCCGCCTAGGACCTCGAAGACGGGGTGGGCCCGTTCCACGGCCGTCGTGGGACCGCCGATCATCAGGGATAGGGTGCCAGCCTGTGCCCCCGCCTGCCCCCCGGAGACCGGGCTATCGAGAAATACCAGCCCGGCTGCCTCCAGGCGCGCCGCGAGGCCCCGGGTCGCCGTGGGGTCGGTCGTGCCCATATCGATGCACAGGGTTCCTGGCCGGGCGCCGGCCACCACGCCGGACTCGTCGAACAGCACCGCCTCGACGTCGGGGGTATCCGACACCATGAGGATCACCACATCCGATTGGGCGGCCAGGGTGCAGGGGCAGTCGTAGACGACGGCCCCGGCCTCGGCGACGATCGCCGTGGCGTCCGGACGCCGTGCCCACACACCGACGGGGAATCCGGCGGCCAATAGGTTTTGGACCATGGGTTCACCCATGACCCCGACGCCGATCCAACCGACCGTCGGTTTTGCGGGTATTGTGCTCATGATACCTCGTGTCTCACGTTCCCCCGCCTCCTCGGGCGGGAATCGATGCACGCGTTGCCGTCATTGCCCCCGCGGTTCGCCTTCCCGATACCCGCTCGCCGTCTGCACGCCGACCACGGCGGCCCCGTGGAAATCGGCCAGTGTCGTCACGCCGACGTAGCTCATCGCCGATTGCACCCCGGTGACGACCTCGGTCAAGACGGCCCCGACACTCTCCTGGCCGGGTCTCAGGTAGGCCCGGGAACGTGAGATCCCTTCCCGATACAGGGCCTTGACCGCGCGTTCATAGGTATCCTGGCCCGCGGTCCGCTCGGCGACCGCCCGGGCGCTCGCCATCCCGTGACTCGCCTTGTACAGCGATCCATCCCGGTCCCATTGCACATCGCCGGGGCTTTCATAGGTCCCGGCAAGCCAGGTGCCGAGCATGACGCGAGCGGCCCCCGCGGCAAGATACAGGGCGACGTCCCGGGGGTAACGTGCCCCGCCATCGGCCCAAACATAGCCTCCAACCAGCGTGGCGGCCTCGGCGCAGGCCGCCACGGTCGTGAACGTCGGACGGCCCACTCCGGTCTGCATCCGGGTCGTGCACATGGCCCCCGGCCCCACGTTGACCTTCACGGCGGTGGCACCGGCCGTTAGAAGATCCCGGGTCCCCTCGGCGGTGCACACATTGCCGGCGATGATCGGCATCCCGGGTCCGACGGCGGCCCGCGTGGCCTCGATCGTCTCGAGCATACGCTGCTGGTGGCCGTGGGCCGTATCGATCACGAGCGCGTCGACCCCCAACGCCTGGTAGGCGCGTGCCCGCTCGACGGCATCCCCGCGTATCCCGAGGGCCGCGGCTACGACAAGTCGCCCCTGACCGTCCGTCGCCGGGCGGAACAAGGCCCGACGCACCGCATCGGACTTGCTGATCACCCCCTGCAGGCGTGCATCGGTATCCACGACGGGCAATGCCTCGACCCGACTCCGTTCCATGAGCCGATAGGCCTCAGCCGGCGTCGTCTCCACCGGCACCGTCACCACCTCCGGGGTCATCACCTCGGTGACCGGCGTATAGTGATCCGGATGCCGCAGGTCTTTTTCACTCAATACGCCGACCGGTCGGTGATCCCGGTCGACGACCACCACGAGCCGATGGGCGCGTTTAAAGATCAGGCCCTGGACATCGTGGAGCGAGGCCTCGGTGGATACGTAGAGGGCCGTATCGAAGGCCGGGTCGGCTGCCTTGATCCGTCCGACCATGGAGGCGACCGCGGCCGGCTGGAGGTCCTGGGGCAGGACCCCAAGACCGCCGTATCGGGCCAGCGATTCGGCCATGCGCCAGCCGGTGACCGCGGTCATGTTGGCCGAGACGATGGGCTGATTGCCGACGGGGAAGTCCCGCGGCGTCAAATCCGTCTCACTCCGGCTTCCCCCGGCGAAGCGCCCAGGCAGCAGAAAGACGTCCTCGAGGGCCAACTCCCGATGGGCGTCGACCTCGGGATGCAGAAAGCGCATGATGGATCCCATGGACCGAACGAGCCTTGGATGGTACTCCGACCGACCCGCAACCGCCAACGCCCGCGCCGGCAACCGAGTCGGATGATCCCCCTTTGCCCCCAATGCCTCGGAGCGACCGATGCCCCTAGCTCAGCCGCCGACGATCCACGTTGCCCTGGTCCATGACGAGCCGACGCCCAATCTCATCGCGGCGCTGGATCAGCGGTTAGCGACCCGAGAGGTTATTCTGGTCAGCGACCCCACGCGCCAGGCCCAACGCGCGGGGATCGCGCAGGTGCTGACTCGACACGGTATCCGGGTGACCGATTGGTCGGTGGATCGGGACTGGGACCTTGCCCACACGCGGGAGCGGCTGCTGGAGCTCCTCGCCGCGCGCGAGAGGGACCCGTTGGCGCTGAACCTGAGTGGCGGCAGCCGACCCCAGTCGCTCGCTGCCCACGAGGTCTTCCGCGCCTTCGAACGGCCCATGTTCTATGTCCGGCCGGGCGGTGATGAGCTGATCTGGGTGTACCCGCCGGATCAGGGATCGATGGACCTGGCCGACCGGCTTGGTCTCGAGGACTTCTTGATCGGCTGGGGCGCAGAGGTCGAGGGTCAAGGGTTCGCGGGTTCGAACGAGGAGCGATTCCCCCCGAGCCTCACCGAGGGCCTGCTGGCCAACCAAACCGCCTGGGGTGCGTGGATGCCCACCCTGAACTGGTATACCCATCAGGCGGAGGGGGATCTGATCAGCCCCGCGGTGCGACACCATCAGCTCAGCGATCCGGACTTCGCCGCCCTGCTCCGTCACTTCGGCCAGCACGATCTGATCCGGCCCGAGGGGGATCGGTTGCGCTTTGCCAGTGAGCCAGCCCGGTTCTTCATTAACGGCGGATGGCTCGAGACCCATGTCCGTCAGCGGCTCGAGGCCATTGCGGAGGCAGTCGGGGGGTGGCAGGACATCGCCCAAGGCTTGCGCATCGCACGGGGCGGGTCGAGGCATCCGGTGCGCAATGAGATCGATATCGCCGTGCTCCGGGATAATCGACTCTATCTCATCGAATGCAAGACCAAGCGCTTTGACCGTGGTGATGACAGCGGCGCGGACAGCCTCTACAAGCTCGATACCCTAAAAGACCTCCTGGGGGGCTTCGACGCGCAAGCGATGCTGGTCAGCTACCACGCCCTCAACGATTGGGATCGGGCCCGCGCGGCGGATCTTGGGATCGCGGTCTGCGACGGATCGAGCCTCCAAGGGCTGGATAACGTCTTGAAGGATTGGTTGACCGAACGCCCCTGAGTGTTCCGTGGACTTCATCGGCAGGGATCATAGGTATGCGAATCTCATCCGTCCCGGCCCCGCCAGGGCCCAGATCCACGTGCAGCGCGCCCTCAACCCGATCTTCTAACCGCCGCAGGATGTGCTGAGCCCAAGGCGAAGCGCATCGGCCCATCCGACGGCAATCCCCCGGCCACACCCGGGTCCGCATCGTCGCATCGTAGGATGCGCTGAGTCCGCGAAGCGCATCGGTTGCCGGTTACCGCTCCCACGGCCCATGGGGGAAGGGTTCCACCTGAACAACTGATGCGCCTCCTCGCATCGGCCCATCCGACGAAAACCCCCCGGCCACGCCCGGGTCCGCATCGTCGCATCGTAGGATGCGCTGAGTCCGCGAAGCGCATCGGT
>CAYFWJ010000072.1:12668-14151 GCA_964346755.1 uncultured Ectothiorhodospiraceae bacterium | reverse complement strand
CAGACCGCGGGGGCTGGGTTCCGGCAGCGGCGCAGGGCGATCACGGCTGGCCTAGTCTCGGCCACGGGATATCGGCGAAACTCACCGGCAGGCGACCGCGGCCAACCCCCCATCGCGGTCATGCCGCCCGTTGCGGACTCCAGGCGCGGCCGGCAAAGGCCGCATCCAGTTCCGTCCCCGCGATGTGATTGATGTAATTGCTCATGGTCTTCAGGGCAATGGCCGCCAGGACATCGCCGACATGGGCTCGTTCAAAGCCCGCCTCGTAGAAGGCCGTGAGGGTTTCGTCCGAGACCCAGCCCCGCTCCTGGACAACGGTCAAGGTCAATCGCCGCAGGGCATCGAGCCGCTCATCCGGGAGCGGCTGATCCTTGCGCAAGGCATCGGTGATCGGTCCCGGCACGTGGGCCATATCGGCGAGGACACTATGCGCGGCAACGCAATAGTGGCATTCGTGGTAAACGCTGACCGTCAAGAGCACCACCTGCTGTTCTTGAGGTGACAGTCGAGCCCGCTCATTGAGGATGCGCGTCAAGGAGAGATACGCATCGGTTAGGGCCGGCGATTCGCTCATCACGGCGATGAGGTTCGGGACCATGCCGAAGAGCGAACGGGCCGTTTCCATCAGCTCGCGGGATTCCTCGGGCGCAGTCTCCGGGGTGTGATGAGTCAAGTCATTCATGGTGGCCTCCGCATTCGTCGGATTGCATCAAGGACTGATTGATCTTGAATACCCGTTCAATATCGCGCATAGTCTATTAACGATCGATACGGGGAGCTACTGACTCATGTCCCGGTCAACCGAATTCGACCCACAGCAGGTGATTCATCAGGCCCTGGAGCGCTTCTGGACCCAAGGCTACGCCACGACGTCCATTCAAGACCTCGTGGCCGCCACGGATGTCCGACCGGGCAGCCTCTACCATGCCTTCGGCAATAAACAGGAACTGTTTCTGACCACCCTCGAACACTACTATCAACGGCTCCTAGCGGACCTCGAGGGCCTATTCCACGCAGCGCACTCCCCCCTCTCCGGGGTGCGGGCCTTCTTCGAAGGCCTTGCGGACCAGCAAAACCACGACACGGCGGTCAAGGGCTGTCTGCTGATCAACACGCTGGCCGAGCGCCGCTCCCGCGACGAGCGCATCGACATGCGCGTCAACGCCATGTTCGCGCGCATCGAGCAACGTTTGACCGAGCAACTGAGGGCAGCCCAGCGGGTAGGCGAACTGGATACGACGCGGGACCCGGAAACCCTGGCCCGGAGTCTCTTAGCGGGTATCTACGGGCTACGGCTCGATCAGCGCCGCCATACCGCGCCCGCGGACTACCGACCGATGGTTGACACCTTGTTGCGGATGCTGGACTGAGGCGTATCCCGTGGACTCAATGCCGCGCCGCTCCCGGCTGGCTACGGCTCCGTTACCGTTACCGGTACCGGCTCCGGTTCGGCAAACCGGTCGTGACCGAACACATAATCCCC
>CAYFWJ010000072.1:0-12568 GCA_964346755.1 uncultured Ectothiorhodospiraceae bacterium | reverse complement strand
TTACCGGTACCGGCTCCGGTTCGGCAAACCGGTCGTGACCGAACACATAATCCCCTCCGGGGGCGTCACGATGGCAATCACTGCAGCCCGTGTCGAGGTCTCCAGCGACCCGGCCGGCTTGCGTCTGTTCCCCGGGCTCCCGGCGAAGGGTCCCGTCCGCCGTGTACTCGGCCCAGAACCAATCCTGATGGGCCGGTGCATAGCCCGGCCGGCGATACATGACCGTGCTCCCCGCCAGGTGACGCCTCGGGTACTCCGCGACCCGGTGCCGCGTGATGTCCGGGGCTCGATAATGGCGCTGCAGGATGACCGGCTGGGTCTGATTGCCGACACGCAGCTCCCGCTCGAAGTATTGAAGGAACGCCCCATGGGGCTGCTCGCCCGCGTACGGATGGGATTGGATCGCCCTCGGACCGGCCAGATCCACCTCCTCGAGTGCCGCCCACAGACGTTCCGCGAAGGCGATATCCTGGGGCGTACCCAACGCGGAACCGGCCTCCTCGACCAAGCGGGTTTCCTCGGGCGGCTCCGCCGGCTTCCGATCGACGGGTTCCGATTTGCCGCTCGGGGATGGGGTCGGCAAACTCGTCTGACAGCCGACGAGGATCAGCAAGGCCCCGCCCATGAGGAGGCGTTGCGAAGTACGAATCGGAGGCGAGGTCATATCGGACTCCATGGCTTTCGGACAGGGTTTTAGCGCGTCAAGCGGTTATGGCCGAAGACGTAGTCACCGCCCGGGGCACGCCGGTGGCATGCGATGCAACCCGTATCGCTGCCTTTCGCCACCCGCCCGGCCCGCCGCATGCCTGTCGAATCAGAAACCAACGTGCCGTCGGGGTGGTAGTGCGCCCAAAACCAATCGCCGGCCTCCGGGGCGTAATCCGTCCGCCGAAACATCACCGCGATCCGGTTCAGGTAGGTCGTCGGGTCCTCGGCGACCGCCTCGACCGATACATCGTCGCCCCGATAGGTCTTTTTCACGAGGACCGGCCCCGTCGCCTCGGGCAGTGACAGGGTGGCTTCGATGCGCTCGAGAACCGCCCCATGGGGATAAATACCGGGATAGGGTCGAGTCCGGAGCGCCTTGGAGCCCACGTATCCGTGCTCAACCAACGCCTTCCACAACCTCCCGGCAAAGGCAACATCCGCTGGCTGGCCAAACGATTGCGCCTCGACGGCCTTGCCACCCTCGAGCAGCAGACAGAGCACCAACAAGCCGGTTACCGAGGATCGACGGACGGCCCGACGGCTCGCCTGCAATCGGAAACGCATTGAGGTCTCCTCGTCGTCACATGCTAAAAGCGAATCGCCTCGTCGCCTCGACCGCAGACCGGGATTCGAGGTAATGGGATGGGCCGTGCTGGCCGCTCGGGCGTGAGCCGGGCCCCACGCTTCGGATTCGACCCGGAACCGGAACCGATCCGCAGGGGCAAAGCTGGCAACGCCCCAGCGCAGCACCGTTCACGACGGGAACCCGCGAGCGATGCAACTCCCGTCGTCGGGGTATCGGTCAACCCCGCCGCGCCGGGGGATCCGGACGGACCCTCGGGCCATGCCCCTGGCGCTGCCCGCTATGGACGAGCTCTTCCACCCGAACCGCCGATGGATCATTGAGACTTGCTCGAAAGGCGGCGACCAGGCCGGCATCTTGACCGATGTAGCGAACCCGACCCTGGTGGGTCACGATGAAGGTGCGTGTTGGGGGCATGAGGGGGGCTCCTGCTCGAAGCGTCACCAAATTTTGTATAAATATACAGATTCTGTGTTCCGCGCGAAAGCCCTCGATCGGCTCCATTCGAAGGCGTAGCCCGGTGCATGCAGCACGTCCCCGGTGCATACCGGCGTCCACCGCAACGTCTCCCCACACAACGGAACACCGAGCCCAGACCCGCTCGAGCGGCCGCCCCCCAGCCGACACGGGGTGAGCTGGTCTCACGCTTGCTAGAAGGGATCCCGAATCCATCCGGGATCCTACCAGCTCATGCAGCCCATCCACCGCCTATCCGCGCACCTCGGAACGGTGCTACTCCTCCTCGGGGCCCCCACGGCCCATGGGGCCGACTCCGCCACCCAGGCCGCTTCCGATACGGTCTGGCTCGCCGTGGCGGCCGCTCTGGTGTTCTTCATGCAAGCCGGATTCGCCCTCCTCGAGAGCGGCATGTCCCGCGCCAAGAACGCCATCAACGTGATGATGAAGAACTACCTCGATGTCTGCGTCGGGAGTCTTGCGTTTTGGGCGCTCGGCTACGGGGTCATGTTCGGCCGCAATCCGTCGGGCTGGTTGGGGATCGATCACTTCTTTTTAGGGACGGCCGAGGCCCACGAATACACCTTCTTGCTGTTCCAGACGATGTTCGCCGCCACGGCGGTCACCATCGCCAGCGGTGCGATGGCTGAGCGCACCCGGTTTCACGCCTACCTGCTCAGCGCGGTGGCTACGACGGCCCTTATCTACCCCGTTTTCGGCAGCTGGGTCTGGGGGAGTTATTACACGGGAAGTGGCTGGCTTGCGGAGCTGGGATTCATCGATTTCGCCGGTTCGACGGTTGTCCACTCGGTCGGCGGCTGGATTGCCCTCGCCGGCATCATCGTCCTCGGACCACGTCTCGGGAAATACGACCCGGACGGGCGGAGCCGTAACCTGCTCGGGCATAATCTGAGCCTGGTTGCCCTCGGCGGTCTGATCTTGTGGCTGGGGTGGTTCGGATTCAATGGGGGGAGCACCGCAGCGGCCGATGTCTCGATCGGATTGATCAATCTGAACACCCATCTTGCCGCAGCCTCGGGGGCCCTGGGCGCCTGGTTGACGCTCTTCCTACTGCGGCGACCCATCCTCCTCACCACCTCCGTCAATGGCAGTATCGGCGGCCTGGTTGCGATTACGGCCGGATGCGCTACGATGACGCCACCCTTTGCGGCACTAACCGGTCTGATCGCCGGCGTGGTGGTTGTGACCGGGTCGATCGCGCTCGATCGTTGGCGCCTCGACGATGTCGTCGGCGCCGTCCCCGTGCATGGGCTGTGCGGCGCCTGGGGCACATTGGCCGCCGGGCTTTTCCTGACCGGCAACCTGTTCGACCCGAGCCAAATCGGGGTCCAGATGCTCGGCATTCTCGCGGGCCTCGCCTGGACCCTCCCCGTGGCCCTCGCTCTGTTCTGGCTCATCGATCGGGTCGTGGGGCTTCGGGTCCCGAGCCAGTCGGAACAACGCGGCCTTGATTACGCCGAGCATTACGAGATCGGCTATCCGGAGTTTCAACAGGGCTTGTTGCACCGCGGCAAGGAATAAGACGGGGTGCTCAGGCGCCCTGGCTGTCCTGCTTCAAGCGCAAAAGGGGCCAAGGCCCATGCACGCGACCGAGGGGTCGTACACCCTGAAGGCGGCCCCGCGCGGGCCGGGCCGCCGATGCCTCTCTAAACCACGGGATCGGAGATCATGGCCGACGAACGCCTCGATCTGGAAACGCGACGCCGAGCGATTTACACCGCCCTGCGGGCACGCCTGGACGAACAGGAGAGCCGAGCGGGCGTCTGCCTGTGGCAGAAACGCTATCGGACCGAACCCACCTTCGCGCTGCGCCAATTCACACTCGATCTATGCGAACAACTGGGTCGCAAATACCTCCGCGGCGACCTGCATCGGCGCCTCCTGCACGCATTGTTTCAACCCCCCGAGGATTTGCTTCCGGATCCCGAAGTGGAATCCGACTGCCGCTACCTGCTGGCGCAGCTCGATTCAAGGCAGCTCGGAAACGGCGCGGCCGCACCCGAGCCGCCAGACGAGGCATCGGCGGACGCGACGCCGAGTGCCTCGCCGCCCGCAGAACCCGCCTCCCCACCGAGCCGGGATACCGAAGCTGTTCCGAACGACCGTCACACCCTCTTCCAGCGACTCCTCGGTGATCTGCGACACGCGTTAGCCGGGATCGATCCGGCGGCTCAGGAGGCGGCCCTGCGGGATTTCGCCCGGGATGTGGTCCGCCAGGACGGGATACCGGTGGAAGATTCGAGCGCTATCGCCCAGTGGATCTTCAACCCGCAACTGAGGCTAACAGTGCAGCTGACCGAAGCCGCCCAGCAACGGGTGATTCATCTCCTCTATCGGCGCGCGTGTGAGCATCTCGGGCCGGCGCAAACGGATCGTACCTATGCCGACGTCGTTCGTCGCTTGGAAGAACGCCCGATCGATGACGGCTTTACCGTGCGGCGTTGGCTTTAGGCTCGGCGTCCGGTCCTCGCAGCCCGAGCGGTCTCAACGGGCATGACCCACGCGCCGGTGGCGCGTGCCTCCCCCCGGGTCTAGGTGATGACGCTCGGGGCCTCTCGCCCGGTGTGGGCCTTGATACCCGCCACCGCCTCGGCCACCGCGGCCAACTCGGCGAGTGCTGTTGGGGTTTGTTCCCCGTGCCGCGCCGGATCGGGCTCGAATCGCTCCAGATACACGCGCAAGGTCGCCCCGTGGGTCCCGGTGCCCGACAGACGAAAGACCAGACGCGAGCCGTCGGCAAACCCGATGCGTATCCCCTGCTGGGTCACCACGCCGCCGTCGATCGGATCCGTATAGCTGAAATCATCCGCTGTGGCGATTCGATAATCGCGGTAGACCTGCCCGGGAAGCTCCGGCAGCCGATCGCGCAACGCGCTCATCAAGGCCTCCGCCGGCTCCTTGGCCACCTCCTCGTAGTCGTGCCGCGAGTAGAAATGCCGGCCAAAGCGCCGCCAATGCTTGGTCACGATCTGGGCCACGGACTCGTGCCGCACGGCCAGGAGGTTCAGCCAGAACAGCACGGCCCAAAGGCCGTCCTTTTCACGCACGTGATCCGATCCCGTCCCGAAGCTCTCCTCACCGCAGAGGGTGATCCGGCCAGCGTCCAACAAGTTGCCGAAGAACTTCCAACCCGTCGGCGTGACGTAGCATTCGATCCCCAACTGCTCCGCCACTCGGTCGACCGCTTGGCTCGTGGGCATCGAACGGGCTACCCCGGTGAGCCCGCGGGAATAGCCCGGCACGTAATGGGCATTGGCCGCTAACACGGCGAGGCTGTCGCTCGGCGTCACAAAGAATTGCCGCCCGAGGATCATGTTACGATCCCCGTCGCCGTCGGAGGCCGCCCCGAGATCCGGGCCGTCCGGGGCGAACAACGTCTGCACCAAGGCCTCCGCGTGGACCAGATTCGGGTCCGGATGCCCGCCGCCGAAGTCCTCTAGGGGCTCGGCATTGAGGATCGTGCCGGGCGGCGCCCCGAGTTCCTCCTCGAGGATGGCCTTCGCATAGGGACCGGTGACGGCGTGCATCGCGTCGAACCGCATCGAGAACCCACCGGACTCGAACAGGTTGGCGATCCGCTCGAAATCGAACAACTTCGCCATCAAGTCGCGATAAGGGGCAACTGGATCGACGATGCTAACCGTCAAATCGCCAATGGAGTGCTCCCCGAGGCGATCCAGCGGGATGTCTTCGGTCTCGACCGTGTAGAACCGCGTGATCGCTCGACTGTGCTCATAGATGGCGTTGGTCACCGACTCTGGCGCCGGCCCACCGTTGGCACTGTTGAACTTCACCCCGAAGTCACCCGTCGGACCGCCCGGATTGTGGCTGGCGGAGAGCACGATCCCGCCGGCCGCCCGGTGGGTCCGGATCAAACAGGAGGCACCCGGCGTGGAGACGAGGCCCCGCTGACCGACGATCAGCTGTCCGACCCCGTTCGCCGCCGCCATGCGAATGATGGTCTGGATCGCGGCACGGTTGTAATAGCGCCCATCCCCCCCGAGCACCAGGGTGGATCCGGGCAACGCCTCGAGGGTGTCAAAGATCGACTGGATGAAGTTCTCCAGGTAGCGAGGCTGCTGGAAAACCGAAACGGGCTTGCGAAGGCCCGAGGTTCCGGGTTTCTGATCATCGAACGGGGTCGTCGCAATCTCGAGTCGCGTCATATCCTGTTCTCGTCCAGTGGATTAAACGGCGGGAGCTTACCACGCCCACCGTAAGGGTACATCGGCTATGCTACGATCCGCGCCATGCTGAATCACAACCAACGTGCCTTCATCGAGCCGCTCCGCCCCCGCAGCTTCGCGGGCCTCATGGAGGTCTATGAGGCGAACTATCTGCGACTCCGCCAATTGATTCCCCGGCTCGAGGGGCTCGAACCCGTGGCCCGTTCCCACGTGCCCGGCTGCATGGACCTGTTCCTCGAAGTCCTTGCGCAACACCGCTACACGAGCGAGATCCGTCTGACCTATCGGTTCGTCGACGAGACCCCCGTCGTGCAGCTCGAGCCCGACGTGCATATCGCCATCTGCTTCGATGCCCGCACCGCCGAGGTCTTGAGCCGCCGCGGCCGCTACCGCCCCCACACCCCGGACCGAGATGGCGACACGCTCCGGGAGCGTTGGCGTCTGAATCGCTTTCTCTTCAAATGGCTGGGCTATTGCCTCCATCGCGGTCATCGCTTCCACCCCGCCGTGGAACTCGCCGACGGTTGATTCATCGCCCCCGCCTGCGAAACCGCTGCGCCTCCAGCCTTGCAACCATCGTGCACGGCCCGATTCAATGCGGCTTCGAGACCCCGGGATCCGTGCGCCCTCAATTGTTGACTCACTGAGGCAACTTCGGTAATTTCCGAGTATACAACTCAGGATTACGGGGGTTCCGAATGAAACTATCAACCAAAGGACGCTATGCCGTCACCGCCATGATGAACATCGCGATTCATCGCGATCGGGGACCTGTGACGCTCGCCGAGATCTCTCAATGCCAAGATATCTCGCTATCCTATCTGGAACAACTCTTCGCTCGCTTGCGGCGCCAGGGCCTGGTGACCGGCGTTCGGGGACCCGGTGGTGGGTATCGGCTCGCACGTCCCGCCAACGAGATCAGCGTCGCCCAGATCATCGAAGCCGTCGACGAGTCCATGGACATGACCCGGTGCGAGGGGGAAGCGAACTGCCACGGGGGACAACGTTGCTTGAGTCATGACCTGTGGTTGGAACTGAGCCAAAAGCTGCACGACTTCCTCGATGGCATCACGCTCGAGGACTTCACGAATCGCCCGGAGACCTATCAGGTCGCCGAGCGCCAGCAACAACGCATCGGCCTCACCCCCTGGTGCAGCACCTGCCATCCGGCTCAGTGAATCCCGCCGGATTCAGGCATCAAACCCATGAACGAACGAGCCGATGCCCCAGCGCTGGGGCATCGGCTCACAACGACCGCGCGGTCTCGAGCCCTGAGGCCGAGGCCCGCATGGTGAGGGCCCGCGTGGTCAGGGATTGCGAAGCCAATGCGCTGGCGAACGGCCCAAACCGCGCCAGGTCGTGACCAGCCCGGCCATCAAGGTAACGCCTACCGCGCCCACCAGGCTCGCGACGATCGGCTTGAGCGGCAAAATCGGGGGGATCTCGAGCGCCTGGGTTAAGATGAGCGCAGCCGTGGGAAGCGCCAAAGCCAGGGCGATGGTCCCGGCGAACACGCCGAGCAAGAGATACTCCAGGGCGAGGATGCCGAACAGACGCCCCCGGCTGGTCCCAACGGCCAACAGCACCGCCCCCTCGTAACGTCGCCGCCGATAACCCGAGGCGAAGGCGCTGACCAGCACCAGGGTCCCCACCAGGACCGTCAGTCCGCTCGCCCAGTAGACCGCCGAGGTGATGGAGGCGAACAATCGATTGACCGCCGCAACGGCCTCTTGCACCCGAACGACCGAGATGTTCGGGAAGGCCTCGGTGAGACGGGATTCCAGGTCATTCGCCGCCTCATCCGTGACAGCGACCGTCGCCAGGTAGCCGTGGGGGGCCGCCGCCAGTGGCTGCGGCGAGAGCATGAACAGGAAATTGATCCCGAGGCTCTGCCAATCCAAGACCCGAAGATTGACGATCTCCGCCTCGAGGCGCCGCCCGAGGACATTAAAGGTCAAGGTGTCACCGACGGACACGCCGAACTCCTGGGCCAACTCCCGTCCCATGGAAAGCCGCGGCGAACCCGAATAATCCGCCGGCCACCAGGAACCGGCGACCACCCGTTCCTCCTCGGGCTGATCGGCTGCATAGGTCAGCCCACGATCACCGCGAAGGGCCCAACGACCGCCTTCCGCTACCTCCGCCTCGCCAACGGGCACCCCATCGATGGCGACGATCCGTGCTCGGAGATGGGGGACGATCGCCCAGCGCTCGAAACCGGGGCTCCCCGTGACCATCGCTTCGAAAGCCGATCGTTGATCCTTGCGGATATCGACCACGAAGAAGGTTGGGGCCTCGGCGGGCATCTGCCGCTGCAAGCGGTCGCCCAGCCCGCCGCCGACGAGCGCGACCGTCGTGATGAGTGTCAATCCGAGTCCGAGGGAGAGGACCACGGATCGGGTCGGTGCCCCGGGTCGAGTCAGATTCGCCGTGGCGAGCCGCAGCATGGGGCGCCGCGGCAAGGGATACCGGCGCAACCCGACGCGCAACCCACGCACCAGGGCCTCGGCGGCCAGCACCAGGGCCCCGAACAGCACGGCCAACCCCCCGAGCGAGGCCAGCGCGAAGACCGGATCCGGGGTGGCTACAGCGACCAAGGCCACGAGCCCGAGCAGGAGAACGAGCACGACCCCACCGGTGGCTCGGCCCGGCGGAGGCAACACCGCCTCCGAGGTCGCGCGGAAGAGCAACGCCGGCGGGATGCGCTGGGCGCTCGCCAACGGTGCAACCGCGAACAAGGCGGTGATCACGAGCCCGAAACCCGCGGCCAATAACAGCGGCCCGAGCGCCGGGATCGGAGAAACCGGGATCGGAAAACGCTCGCTCAGGAAAAGCGACCAGGCACTCGGGGCAAGGGCCCCGAGCGTGAGCCCGAGGAGGGTTGCCAGCCCCGCCAACAGGGTCAGTTGGACGCCGAATAGGGTCAGCACCTGCCACCCCCGCGCCCCCACCGCCTTGAGGGTGGCCAATGTCCGCCGCCGCCCCTCCAGGTGCGTGCGGACCCCATTGGCGACCCCGATCCCGCCGACCGCCAGGGCCGACAGACCCACGAGGCTGAGCAGCAGGCCCAACCGTTCGATTAGGGCCTCAAGCCCCGGGGCCGCATTGGCTCGATTGCGGATCTGCCAGCTAGCCTCCGGAAAGGCCGTCCGGGCCGCGGTGGCCCAGGCCTCCAGGTCGGCCGGGTTCTCGGCCTCAGGGAGTAGGAGACGAAACCGGTGGGTCCGGAGGCTGCCGCGCTGGATCAGCCCGGTCTCGGACAACGCGCGGCGATCGATCAGCAGACGCGGCCCAAGCTGGAACCCGCCACTTAAGGCATCCGGCTCATCGTCCAGGACGCCACGCACGGTCACGCGGATGTCGCCGAGCCGCAGGGTCTCCCCGACGTCGACCCCCAAGGCGTTGATGAGGCCGGGGGCCGCGATCGCCCCCCAACGGCCATCGCGTTCGCCCAGTCGGGCCCGCCAATCCCCCGGCTCGGGATCGGCGAGGCGGAGCGCCCCCACCAACGGATAGGCCGCATCGACCGCGCGCAGGCTGACCAGCTGCTGGCCCGCACCGCCGGGGAGACGGGCCATCGCCCGGAGGGTCGTGATCTGGGAGACCGCTCCGCCGTGATCGGTCAGCCAAGCCCGTTCCTCGGCGGTGACGGCCCGGTTGCTGATCGCCACCTCCACGTCCCCTCCGAGGAGGAGGCGCCCCTCATCGGCGAGCCCACCCCGGAGCGCCACGGTCAACACGCCAACCGCTGCGATGGCCGCCACCCCGAGGGCAAGACTCACCAGGGGTAGGCGTAGGCCGGCGACCCCGGAGCGCAGGTCCCGCACCGCCAAACGCCCGAGGGCAAGGAGCACCCCGCGTTGTCGCATCGTTGATTCCCCCCGCATTAGGCCGAGGCCTCCGCGGCGGCCTCGACGGTCCCGTCCCGGAGCCGCACGATGCGATCACAGCGCTGAGCCACCTGGGGATCGTGGCTGACCAGGATCAGAGTGGTCTCGCGCGCCCGATGCAGCTCAAAGATGAGATCGACGATCCGGGTCCCGGTTTGCTGATCGAGGTTCCCCGTGGGTTCATCCGCCAGCAGAATGGCCGGTTCGCCGACAAGCGCCCGGGCGATGGCCACCCGTTGTTGCTCACCCCCCGAGAGTTGGGTCGGCAGGTGACCGCTTCGGTGGCCGAGCCCGACGGCCGCCAACTCCGCGGCGGCGCGCTCCCGGGCATCCCGAGCGCCAGCCAGCTCCAAAGGGACGGCGACGTTCTCCAACGCCGTCAAGGTCGGGATCAGGTGGAAACCCTGGAAGATGATCCCCAGATACTCCTGGCGAAAGCGCGCACGCTGACCCTCATCCAATCCCCCGAGATCGATCCCGGCGACCCGAACCGTCCCCGAGGTGACCGGCTCGAGACCGGCAAGGGCCATCAGACAGGTGGACTTCCCCGAGCCGGAGGGTCCGAACAGCGCCACCGCCTCCCCTCGGGCGACGCGCAGCGTCACACCCTGTAGCACGGGAATCGGACCGGCCGCGCCGGTCAATCGGAGCTGGACCTGGTCGAGAACGAGCATCGGGTCGGTCGCAGGGCCGGTATCGGACGGGGCATCCATCGGTTCACCATTGATCACAGGGTGTAAATGCCGATCGGACTCGGTCACGGGCCAAAAGGTCCCGGCGTCGCCGCTTACCCCGACCCGAGCGATGCGAATCCAGCAACCCCCATCGGTTTTCCCACGCACCCACCGGTGGTATCAATACCGAATCATCCGATGCACTGCGAGCCTATCTAATGAGTCAACCAGCCACCGTCACGATTCGTGTCGACACCAACCAACGGGGCAAGATCATCCGTCGCCTGGAGGACATCGAGGATGCCCAGCTCGAATTCGGGGACCTCGATCGGGGGGACTACGAACTCCCGACGGGGGTGCGGGTCGCCCGGAAGTCGGCCACGGATCTTATCCTCGGCGTCGTCGAGAAGACCCTGTGGGACGAGGTCGCCGCCCTGCGCAGTGAGGCGGAGCGGGTCGTCTATGTGATCGAGGGCGATCTCTACACGGCGCGCTTCCACCAACAACCCCTGGATGTCCACCGGGCCTTGAGCCACATGATCATCGTTCAAGGGGCGTGGGTCCTCCCCAGTCCCGACGCCGAACACAGCGGGATGCTCATCTACCTGCTCGCCCGGGCCGCCCAAGACGGCGGGGCACCCTTCGATCGGATCCAAAAACCCGAGAAGCGCCGCGACGGTCAACGCTACCTCCTGACCGCCTTGCCGGGGATCGACACCGACCGGGCCAATAACCTGTTACGCCATTTCAAGAGCGCCCGGGCCGTCCTCGCCGCAAGTGCCGAAGAGCTTGCCGAAGTGGAGGGGATCGATAGCGAGCTGGCCGAGCGCATGAGCCGCATGCTCGATTATGCCCGCTAGGCATTCCCAGCCCCGGGGTCCCCGGCGCCTCGGTCGCGCCTCCAATCCCTGGACCGCGGCTGTGGCCCAGGCCCTGGCGGCGCGCCCCCGCCACGGCGATGCCCCTCGTTGGGCGGCCGCCCTGCGGCAATTGCCCGCGTGCGCGCCCGGCGCGTGCGATCTCACAGCGGACCGCATCACCATCGGGGGCGACGCCCCACGCCCCCGGTTCCAACGACGCCGCATGGCCGAGGCACTGTACACCCTCGCCCCGTGGCGTAAAGGCCCCTTCGAACTCCAGGGCCTCGTGATCGACAGCGAGTGGCGCAGCGATTGGAAGTGGCGGCGTCTCGCCCCCCACATCGCCCCGTTGAGGGGGCGCCGCGTTCTGGATGTCGGCTGCGGCAACGGCTACTACGCGCTGCGCATGCTCGGGGCCGGGGCCCGTTCCGTTCTGGGGGTCGAACCCGCCGAGCGCTTTGTCTATCAATTCAACGCCATCACCCGCTTCACCGGGGCGGTCCCCATCCGGATCCTGCCCTTGCCCTTCGAGGCCCTCCCGGATCACCCGGCGGGCTTCGATACGGCCTTCTCCCTGGGTGTCCTCTATCATCGCCGCGACCCATGGGCCCATCTCCAGCGCCTCCGGTCACAGCTCCGCCCCGGTGGCGAATTGGTGCTCGAGACCCTGATCGCCCCCGAGACCCACGCCCCCTACCTCCAACCGCCGGGTCGTTACGCCAAGATGCGTAATGTCTGGTTCCTTCCCACCCTGACAACGCTGCACGAATGGCTCCGGGCAACCGGGTTCGTCCGGTCACGAACGGTCTCCGTGACGATCACCACCCCCGCGGAACAGCGCTCGACCCCCTGGATGCCCTTCGAATCCCTCCCGGATTTCCTGGACCCCATAGATTCCGCGCGAACCCGCGAAGGTCATCCCGCGCCCTGTCGGGCGATCGTTACTGCCGAACGAAACGCCGATCCGACCCCAAAGAACAGTGTCACGTAGCCGGGGATGGATACAGGCCCGGGTTACGGGGCCTCCCGGCTTGTTGATCAAGGCACAGGCGGGGGGTCAACCGAGGGGTCCCTGTCCTGACATGGCGGTCGCTCACCGGCGCGCCGTCCGGGGCTGTTTCATCCTACTGCGCCGTGCTAGGGCGTGTTGACGTTTCATGGCAGGGGTATTGGCAGGATAGCATCGCTT
>CAYFWJ010000071.1:2430-14227 GCA_964346755.1 uncultured Ectothiorhodospiraceae bacterium | reverse complement strand
CTTTTGGGTATATACTTCGACGGGATCTTACACGGGGCTCGCTGACCCAGGTCGGTGTCCTGCCGCGGTCCCACACGCCTCGGTGCGAGTCCGGGTCGGTCGAGTGGAATCGCTTCTCGGTTCCGTCGGGCGAGCGTTTCACCAGGCGATGGGGTCCCCCGCGGGGCTGGGTTCGTGAAGGGGGTGATCTCGAGGGTGTCTCAGAATCAGCATGCGGGTCGCTTTTGCTGTGCGACTTTTGTGTTGGATCGCCCACCGGACGTGTTTTATCGAAGCGGATTTCCAATACGATTGCCGTCCCGCGCTGCGACGGTACGGGTAGGGTGGCGGTTCAATGCGTCGATTGACCGATTGGTTTCGTGGTCCAGGGATTGCCTTCGTTGGGCTGTTGGTTTTGGCCGAGGCGCGCGCGCAACCCCCGTCCCCTGAGCCGGAACTCCAGGTCGGTCTCGGGCCGGGCGTCGTTCCGGAATACCCGGGTTCCAACATCTACCAATGGGTGGCCTTGCCGTCAGTCGAATGGGCGGGGCGGGGGCTGGCCCTGCGGACAGCGGCCCTTGGGTTCGAGGTCGACGTCGCACCGTGGAAGGGGCTCGATGCCGGCTTGGTGATTCGATTCGACACGGGTCGGGATGACCTGAGCGATGTCGAGGATCCCGTGGTGGAGCGGCTGGAGGCAGTGGCCGCGTCGTTGGCGTTGGGTGGCTTCGCAGCGAGCCAGATACCCGTTGGGTTCCCAGAATCGCAACCGCCGCTTTTCGTGACCGGCCGCCTCGCCTGGGTCCAGGGGATGGGCCATGGGCATGGGGGTTCGGTGGTTGAGACCGATCTCGGGCTGCTCAAACCCGGAAACCCCGTTACCGTGGGGGTCGGCCTGACAACTCGCTGGGTCGATACCCCCTACGCCCGCTCCTATTTCGGGATCGATCGCCAAGCGGCCCAGGATTCGGGGCTGGCGGCATTCGAGGCCCGCCGGGGGCTGCATGCCCTCGGGGGGCGGGCATTGATCGCGTTGCAACTAACCGATCGGTTCGCGGCGGGGGTTTTTACTGCGTATAGCCGCTTGGTGGGTGATGCGGCGGATAGCCCCGTGGTGACGGAACGGGGCAGTCCGAATCAATGGGTCGGTGGCTTGACCCTTCGCTACACCGTGTTTTGACCCCGGTGACCGGTGAGGCCTCCCAGGCGCGGCTCCGACCCGGGCATCGCGGTCCGGTGCCCGCCGGGTGCACAGCCCGTCCGATGATGCCCGCCCCCCGGCGCCGACAACCATCCAGGCGCCCGTTTCGGTCGCCAGTGCGGGGTGGCTCTGCTAGGCTAGCAAACGGTTTGCGGCGACGGGCGCCCGGGCGCTCGCGCTGTCCTATCGAGGCTTCGCCGACGAACGAAGGGGGTATCCCATGGTCGATTGCGTGCCCGTTGTCCCTCGGGCCGATGTTCGCCCGCGACGGCTGCGGCCGTTCCAACTCGGTCTCGCCGTCACGCTGGGGCTGGCCGGCGTGGGGCTCGGTGCCCCGAGTCAGGCCGAGACGACTTTCTTCAGCATCGGCACCGGGGGCGTCACCGGCGTGTATTACCCCACCGGCGGGGCCATCTGTCGGTTGGTCAATCGCGGGCGCGCGGCCCATGGGTTGCGGTGTTCCGTCGAGTCGACCGGGGGGTCCATCTACAACCTGAACACCCTGCGGGCCGGTGAGCTGGACTTCGGCATCGTCCAGTCGGATTGGCAGTACCACGCCTATGAGGGCAGTGCCAAGTTCGCTGATCAGGGCCCCTTCGAGGGGCTTCGGGCGGTGTTCTCGGTGCACCCCGAGCCGTTCACGGTCGTGGCCCGGGCCGACGCCGGGATCGAACACATCGACGACCTGCTCGGCAAGCGGGTGAACATCGGCAATCCGGGTTCGGGGCAGCGCGGGACCATGGAGGTGTTGATGGAGGCCAAGGGCTGGACGCGGGATGACTTTGCCCTGACGGCGGCCCTCAAGGCCGCGGAGCAGAGTCGGGCCCTTTGCGATAACAAGATCGACGCAATGGTGTACACGGTGGGGCATCCCTCCGGATCGATCTCCGAGGCCACCAGCGCCTGCGAGGCGGTCCTCGTGGACGTGACCGGCGAGGTCGTCGATTCGCTCGTCGCCGAGCGCCCCTATTACCGCAAGGCCACCATCCCGGGCGAACTCTACCGCGGTAACCCGGAGCCCACCGAGACCTTTGGGGTGGCGGCCACGGTGGTGACCCGCTCGGCGGTCTCCGAGCCGGTGGTCTATGCACTCGTCAGCGCGGTCTTCGAGAACTTCGCCCGGTTCCGGCGCTTGCATCCGGCCTTCGAACGGTTGACGCCCGAGGAGATGGTGCGTGAGGGGCTGTCGGCCCCGCTGCATTCGGGTGCAGCCCGCTATTATCAGGAGCAGGGGTGGCGCTGATCGGCCGGAGGGGCCGTCATCGGGGCCTGAGGCGGCGGGGCGGGGCGCGTCGTGGCCAGGGCTGAACCGATGGCGCTGGCCCCCCCGGCCTCGGAACGCCTCGCCGAGCGCGAGCGCGGCGTGCGCCATCCCGCCGGGATGGCTCGCTGGGTGCTCTTCGGGGGCGCGCTTGGTTGGTCGCTGTTCCAGCTGTGGTACGCCTCGCCCCTGCCCTTTTGGGTCGCGGATCTCATCCCAGTCCTGAATAACACCCAGGCCCGCTCGGTCCACCTCGCCTTTGCGTTGTTCCTCGCCTTCCTGGCTTTCCCGGCGTTCGCACGCAGCCCCCGCCAACGGGTCCCGCGGCTCGATTGGGTGTTCGCGGTGGCCGGGGCCTTTTGCGCCGCCTATCTGCTGCTCTTCTACGAATCCCTGGCCGAGCGGGCCGGCGCCCCGATCCTCCCGGATCTCATCGTCGCCGGGGTGGGCCTTGTCCTGCTTTTGGAGGCGACCCGGCGGGCCCTGGGGCCGGCCCTCCTGGTTGTCGCCCTGGTCTTCCTGGCCTATGTCTTCTTCGGGCGTTGGGCGCCGGATGTCATCGCCTGGAAGGGGGCCTCCTTCGAGCGGGCGATGTCCCATCAGTGGCTCACCACCGAGGGGGTCTTCGGCGTCGCCCTCGGGGTATCCACCGATTTCGTCTTCGTGTTCGTGCTCTTCGGGGCCCTGTTGGAGCGGGCCGGGGCCGGCGCGTATTTCATCCGGTTGGCCTTTGCGGGGCTCGGACACCTGCGGGGTGGGCCCGCCAAGGCGGCGGTGGTCGCCTCCGGGCTCACCGGCCTGGTCTCCGGTTCGTCCATCGCCAACACGGTGACCACCGGGACGTTCACCATCCCGCTCATGAAACGGGTGGGTTTTTCGCGGACGCAGGCGGGGGCCGTCGAGGTGGCCTCGAGCGTCAATGGTCAGCTCATGCCGCCGGTCATGGGGGCCGCGGCCTTCCTGATGGTGGAATACGTCGGTCTGTCCTACCTCCAGGTCATCCAGCACGCCCTGTTGCCGGCCCTGGTGGCCTACGCGGCCCTGCTGTACATGGTCCATCTCGAGGCCGTGAAGGCGGGGGTTCAGCCGTTGCCTCGCCGGGGGCCCGCACGCGGGGCGTTGGCTTTCCTGCGTGGGCTGTTGGTGGGCCTCTCGGCCCTGGTATTGCTGGCCGGGGGGGTGTATCTGGGGCTGGCCCGTCTCGAGACGCTCGCCGGGCCCGCCACGCCCTATCTCGCCGCGGTCGGCCTGCTGCTCGCATATCTCGGGCTACTCGGCCTGGCGACCCACCAACCGACGCGCGAGGGGGCCGAGGTCCCGGGGGCGGATCAGCCGCCGCCGGCCTTCGGCCCGACCCTGCGCGGCGGGTTGTATTACTTCCTGCCGGTCGGGGTCCTGTTGTGGTGCCTCGTGGTGGAGCGGCTCTCGCCGGGCCTGTCCGCCTTTTGGGCCACGATGGCCCTGTTGGTCATCGTCCTGACCCAGCACCCCCTGGTGGCCTGGTTCGGCGGCCGAGACGGGGTCGGGCCGGCAACGCGGCGCGGCCTGAGCGAGGCGGTGGATGGCCTGGTGCTGGGGGCGCGCAACATGATCGGGATTGCCGTGGCGACCGCCACCGCGGGGATCATCGTCGGCAGCGTGACCCTGACCGGCATCGGGCAGGTGATGACCGAGTTCGTTGGCCTCGTCGCCGGCGACTCCCTGGTCTTGATGTTGCTTCTGGTCGCGGGCATCAGTCTGATCCTCGGGATGGGGCTGCCGACCACCGCCAACTACATCGTCGTCTCCTCGCTCATGGCCGGGGTCGTCGTGGAGCTCGGCGCGGAGCAGGGCCTGGTCGTCCCCCTCATCGCCGTCCATCTGTTCGTCTTCTATTTCGGGATCATGGCGGATGTGACGCCCCCGGTGGGCCTCGCCTCCTACGCGGCCGCCGCGGTTTCCGGGGCCAATCCCATCGCCACGGGCGTGAAGGCCTTCGTGTATTGCCTGCGTCTCGCGGCCCTGCCGTTTATGTTCCTGTTCAATACCAAGCTGATCCTGATCGATATCGCGGGGCCCGTGGACCTGGTGCTGACGGTGGCGGCGGCCTTCGCCGCAGCCCTGGTGTTCGCCGCGGCGACCCAGGGCTATTTCCTGGTGCGTAACCGGCTGTGGGAAACCCTGGCACTGCTGTTGGTCGCATTCACCCTCTTTCGCCCGGATTTCTGGCTGGACCGGGTGCAACCCCCCTTCGTCACCCGGCCCGGGGTCGAGCTCTACGAGGCGGTAGCGCGCGTGCCCGCCGAGGGCCAGCTTCGGGTCACCTTCCACGGCGAGGACTTCGAGACCCAGGAACCGGTCACCCGAACGGTCCCGGTGACCCTGCCTGCCGGGGCCGATCCGGCGGCGCGCCTGGCCGAGTTTGGGCTGGTCCTCCGGCGCGGCGCGGCGGATCGGTTCTACGTCGACCGGGTTCGGTGGGGCAGCCCAGCCGCCGATCGCGGTATCGATCTCGATTGGGTCGTGGAACAGGTCGGCCAGCCCCGTACGGAACGTTGGCCCGAGGCGCTGTTCCTGCTCCCGGGGTTGGGGCTACTGGCCCTGGTCGGCGGGCTCCAGGGGCGGCGCCGCCCGGCGGGCACGCCCGCCCGCCGAGGGGAGCCGGCATGAGATCCACCGGGTGGCCATCCGGCTGCATCGGTTCGCTCGGGATCGCCCCCGCGACCATCGGCGCCGAACGACTGATGGCCTTGGTTGACCCAAAGGCCGATCGGCGTCAGCGTTCGATCCGACGGTTGGCCGTTTGGGTCGCCTGCGGCATGAGCTCCTGAGTCGAATCCTTCGGATGGGTTTGGCGGCGGCCGAGCCCTCGAGCCACGCTCGAGGTCCGGTGGTGTGATGAGCGAACCGCCCAGTGGCCTGTTTTCGTCGCGGGGGATGGGCCCTTTTGAACCCGTTCCCGCGGCCTTGCCCATGCCGCGCGCCGGCTGCCGTGCGGTGGAGCGACCCGTGATCCGGAGGAGGTCCCGTCTATGGTCGAGCTGAGTGACAGACAAGTGCGGGTCTTGGAGCCGCACACCGAGCGCTACGAGGTCGATTTCGAGGAACTCCCAGAACTGCGTCTCTACGTGTCGCCACGGGGGCTGAAGACCTGGTATTTTATCGATGCGGACCCGGGGGACGATGCCGCCCACCGGAACCTGGGGGTCTTTCCACAGATGAACGCCGCCCAGGCCCGTGAGGCGGTGCGGCGATTGCGGGCCGGCGACGCGCCGTTACCCGCCACGTCTGTCGATGGCGGCGGCTCACAACGGCTGCTGTTGATCCTCGGGGGCGGGGCGGCGGCCATCCTATTGCTCGCCGGGACCCTCTCCGTGTGGCAACTCATGGGGTCGAGCCCCGAGCCCACCCCCGCGGATACCGCATCCAATTCCGGGCCGCCGCTCGCCACGGACGAGTCGAGGCCGCCCGCGCGGCCAGCATCGAGTGCCGATGCCGCTGCCTCAACGGCCTCGGTGGCCTCGGATAATCGCTCCGGCGCCGGGACAATCAACGACTCCACCCCGGACGGGTCGGGATCGGCGTCCGAGGCCGGTTCCTCGGCACGCGAGTCGCAGGCCGCGGAGGTGTCAACCGGCGAGGCGGGTTCTTCCACGCGCGAGACGACCGCCGGAGCGGCGGACACCGCGTCATCATCCCCTGCGTCGGACGTGGTGGCCGCGTCCGAGGAGGACGGCTCCGCCGCGGGCGCGACGCCCGGCTCGTCGACCGCGGTGGAGCCCGAGTCCGTCCCCGCAGCCCGGGAGACGACGGATACGGCCCCCGAGGAACCGGCACGCGTCGGAGGGATCGCTCGGTCGCGCTTCACCTCGAACGTCGCGAGTCGCGAGCCCGTCGACGATCTCGGGGATCGGATCCGGGCCCCACGTAGCGGGGTGCGGCGCATCTACTATTTCACCGAGATTACCGACCTGGCCGGAGTCCGTGTGCGCCATCGCTGGGAATATGCCGGTGAGGTCGTCGCCGAGATTCCACTCGAGATCGGCAGCGATGGCTGGCGTACCTTTTCGTCGAAATATGTCATGGCCACGCAATTGGGTCCATGGCGGGTTTCGGTCCTTCGCTCCGACGGGGCCCGCGTCGGAGCCGACACTTTTACCCTCGTTGCGCCGGAGTGACAGCGGGAGCGGACATCCCGTGGCTGAACTCCCGCTGAAGCGCTTGGGTCCGATCCCGTGGACGATCCGAACTCGTCCTCCAGTCCCGCGTGTCAATTCTCGGAGGTACTCAACTAATGCATCCCGTTTTTCGACTTGCCCTCGGGTCTTTATTCCTGTTTCCGCTCGCTGCCACGGCCTACGACACCGAACACGGTGGCGATATCTACGAGACCTCCCAATGCGTCAGCTGCCATGCCTCCGGGTTCGAGGGTGGCAAGGCGCAGGACTTCAAAGCCGTTCGTCAATGGGTGGGCCGTTGCAATGGCAACTTCGGGTACTTCTTCCCGGAGGATGAACCGGACGTGGCCGCCTATCTGAGTCGCGAGTATTACGGTTATTCGATTCCAACCGAAGGCAGCGAAGGGAGCTGATCCACGCCCCGGAGGGAGCGCTTGGGATACGGGGATGCGAGCGATCGCTCGATCCCCGTATCCCGAGTGTCCCACCGGATCCCTGTTTCGGCCACCTCGGCCGAACCTTCGGCTCGGTGAAACCCGAGGATTCGGGACCACGCCCCCCTTGCATCCACTCCACTCGCCCCTGTTTCGAGGACCCCACAACCCGCTCGGATACGGGCCGAGCGGGGATCAATCCACTCCGGTCACGGTATTACGGCTCTTCGGTGGGGCATCGCTGAGCCATTGAATGATCGCGTCTTTTGATCTGGTCTTTTCTGGCGAAACCGTAAGTGCTTGACTTTAGTGATCTCAACACATGGGTGCAGTGCGCATAACCTATTGATTTTAAATTTTTTTCCGGCAAAGACGGGTCGGTTGGGGCGGCAGGTATGGGTCGGTCCGAGGGTCGGCACCGCTGGGCCCACGCCAGTGTTTCGAGTGCAGGATGCGCTGACGAAGGAAGCGCATCGTTTGCCGGATCCCGATGCGACGCCGCATCAGCCGCGGTGTGCGATGTGAGCCTGTCGGTGAATGCCTTCTGGATGGGAAGCCGGGCTGGACGGCGTGCTTTCCTTAAGCAGCGGATGCGCCTCGCTGGCGCTCGGCACATCTTACGTACGAGTCCGGAGATGCGGGCCGGGTGGGGAGTCAAGCCGCTCCGGTCGCGGTTTCATGCCTCTTCGGTGTGGCGTCGACGGGCCGTCGAGTCCGCGCTTCCTTCGGGGAGGGCGGGCTTCGGCCGGTCCAACGGTCGGTCCCGGCGGGCCCACGCCAGTAGGGCCATGTGGGGTGGGGTGACCGCTGCCAGGGTCCAGAACACGGTCTGGGTGATAGCGGCCGTTTCCGGTGCTCCGGCGGGGGAGTGCGGGCCGCCGACAAGGAATCCATAGACGAGACCGGCGCCGGCTAGGGTGATGGCGGTGGCCGGGAAGGCCAGGGCGCCGAGCCGCGGCAGTTCCCTCAAGGGTGCGCTCGGACGTCGGCTGTGGGCGAGATCCAGGACATGGCGGGGGGCATGCAGTAGGCAAAAATAGCCAGTAAATGCGACCAGCGGGTGGAAACGCCAAAACAGCAGCAGCACCAGCAGGGATTCGAGTAGCGCCCAACGGGCGGCCCGGCTCCGAGGGCTTTCGGTGAGCGAACGCGCCATGCTGAGGCTGAAACCGAGGCCCCACAGCCCAAGCAACCCGAGGCTGACCGAGTCCCGGAGCGCGTGGGACGCCGGGCCCGCCAAGAAGGCGAACAGGGTCCAGGTTGATTCCGGCCAAAACAGCAGGGCGCCCGCGATCGGGGTGGAGCCGGTGGTCAGGATGGCGAGCCCGTCCGTCGGTCGTCCCTGGGCCGCGGCGTCTTGCTCGCCGAAATGCAGGGTTGCGAGGGCGAGAAACAGCAAGAGGGCCGCGGCCGGGGCGAAGACGATGAGCCCGACGAAACCCCCGACGGTCAGGGCATAGAGCAGCATAACCGCGAGCCCACCGAACCGTCCCCAGCGCTGCTGCCCGAGGACCAACCCCAATGGCGCGTCCAATGCCCCATGGGGCAAGCCGAGGACGCCGATGATCAAGGCGAGCACAAGCCATCCCGCCGGTTCCCGGAGGGGCGCGTCGATGGGGACGAGGAGGGCGATGGCGATGAGGCCCAGGGCAATCGGTTGATGACGCTGGACCAGCGGTGGGACGTCAGTCATGGGCCCGGGACTCCAATGCGGCCCGGATGAAGGGGATCTTAGGCATGACGGCGATGACCCGGATTGCGGCCCACACCCCGCCCGTATCGCTGAGGAAACGCACACTGGCGGCCGGGGCGGCCCCGAACATGGGGGCGAAGACCCGGCGATGGGCATCGGGGATGCGCTTGAGCGCGCGCAGGAACACGCGATCCATCCACACCACTGTGGGGGCCCGGACCGACGGGGTCGACTGGGGCGCATGGGGGGCGGTGGCCCAACGGGCCGCAAAACGTCGGGCCTGTGTCGCCAGGCCCACAAAGGCATAGCCGGTAGCCGGGCGGCCCGCCCCCCCGCGGGCGCCGAGCGGCAGGATGCGAGCGGGTTGCCGAGGCGGGGCCAGCGTCGGGTCCATCGGCAGCACACCGGACTCCTCGCGCAGGACCTGATAGCCGCCGTGGTCGTGGCCCGCGAGCCACCCCTCGAGGCCGGCCTGGCCGGGCGGGCCGATGTCGTCCGGTGTGAACGCGGTTTCCTCGACTAGGGCGTGATGGGGGCTCAGGGGCAAAACATAGAAGAATCGGATGGGTTGATCCGGTAGGGGGTGAAACCCCATCAGGATCACCGATCCGGGATCGAAGATCCCGTTTCGGCACTGTACCTCCCACCCATGGAAGGCCTGTCGCCAAGCGCCGGGGCGATGCGCGGGGGGGCGCGTGTCGAGGACGACGGGCGTGATGAATCGGCGGCCGTCGGTCAGGTCGACGTGCACGCGCTCGCCGGTTTCCGTGATCGAGCGAACCGTTTGGCCGTGCTCGACGGTCAGGTTCGGGAGCTGGGCCGCCTGGGCCTGGGCCTGGGCGACGAAGGTCGAGGCCCGCAGCATCCGGTAGGTCACGCCATCCACTCGCGCGTTCACCGACCGGTCCCCTGCCAGGACCTGCCAAGCGGGCCACTCGTGGTCGTAACTCGGCCATGGCGCTTGGGCGCAGGACCACCAACACCAGACGCGGTCGGCCAGCGGCTCGGGGCGTTTCTCGAACAGGTGCACGCGGCAGTCGGGACGTCGTCGTGCGGCCTCAAGGGCGGTGATCCAGCCGCTCGGCCCAGCGCCCACAATGATCAGATCGGAGGGTAGCCCCGCCCGCGTGCCGTACCCCACGTCGCGGCGCCAGGGCACCGGTTCGGTGGCGGTCCCGGAGGGGTCGAATTCTAGCATTGTCCAGTTCATAGGCGGCGCCGTGGGCACGAACGACCCACAATGATCGAGACGGGGGGATCCGGGGGCAATCACTCAAGGCCCGGGATGATACCTTCTCGTCGAGGAGGATAACGCATTCGAGGGTCCGAGTGGGACCCAGGGCCCGTCACGACCTCGACGCGCGGGTGTTCGGCGCGCCGGTTCCCGAGGGACAAGCCGATGGAGGGTATCCAAGGCCGTATGCACGGAACCGGATCGATGGGAGGCGCCGCGCTGGCCGAGGACAGCCCGTCGCGGCGCCGTGTTGCTGGCCCAGAACCGGGATGGGCGTGGTCTGCATCAACGGAGCCGAAAGCCCGACCCCGATCGGGTCGATTCGAACCGCGGTATCCCACCGCGGCCAGCCCATCCCAGGCTCTGGTTTTCCTGGCCGCTGCGGGCCTTTCCGCAGGCGTGCTGCGTCAAGCCGACGCGGTTCGGCCGACTTCGATCTCCGATTTGCGCGTAGCGATCAGGTAGATCACCACGCCGAAGACCGCCTTGGCGACGATATCAGCAGTCGAGTAGCCGATCTCGATAAGGGTCTTCGGCACGCCGCCGTCCAGCGGAAGAACCAGTGGTAGGAAGTAAACCACCGGGTAGAACAGCCAGGCAAAGACCGTCAAGTTGCGGGCCAGTTTGACTAGGCCGCGGACACTATCCGGCTGGGCAGCCATCGACTTTGACAAGCCGACGAATAACTCGTAGATGATCCACAAGAAGGGAATCATGGACAAGATACCGAAGAGCCATCGTTGGCTACTGGCTTCGGCGATCTCCCCCGGGTAGCCGAGGATGATCATGAGGGCGGCAAGGACCGGCAGGCGAACCCCTTTGGCGATCGTCTCCGCCCGGCTTAGGCGCATGACCAGGATGAGCTCCAGGAGCAGCAACGGCACCGTGAGCAGCCAATCCACGTAACGATAGGCCTCGTTAAAGGCATAGGTTGCCGAGGCGGTGATCGTGCCGGCGGCGAGGTCGACGTCGTAGGCCGCATTCCAGCTCTCGAAGATACGCCAGTAGTGGTAGAGGGCGATGAAGGTCACCAGGCCGGTGATCGTCAGCGCCTGTTTATAGGCGTCGGTGACTTGCGAGCGTCCGAACCAAAAGAAGATCGTCGCCGCGAACATCGTCGCGATTGCGAACGAGAACGCGTTGGATACTAGATTGAATTGGCCGATCGTCGTGACTTCCAAGAGTCCTCCAGCAGAGTTGGTGTGTGCGGTTATGCGCATCGATTAGCTGTTTGGCGGGTGCTTCGACTGAAACGTCCTGACTGGAGTTCCGCTGTTTGGATCGTGGAAATTGCCTAAGACACGCGTACTAAGCGTATTGTTTGTCTTGGATTTTGAGCATTGACCGTGCTGATAAGGTCCCCATCGGTGAGGCAACAGGCACGGTCATCTTGGCGCGCCACTCAAGTTTAGGGACACCGTATGTCTTGGACATTTGTGTCTCGTTGATCGGAGGGTCGGACGGGATTGTTCATGGGGTGCCGCCCGGGGACTGAGCTGCCCGCCGAAGGACAGAACGCTTATCCGGGCCGCTCGCCGCCCCCCCGATGGCTCGGATCATCGTCATCCCCGGCGCCGATGTCACCGACCCGGGTAAGCGTCCAGCGCGTGGCGACGGGCCCGACCAGCTCGAAGAACACGGTTGATCCCAGCACCACCGGTAGGATGATGTCCTGAAGCTCAGGAAAACGCTGGCTCGCTAACAACGCCATACCAATGGCTACCCCGGCCTGGGGCAGCAGGGCCAAACCCATCCAGTCCCGGACCGTAGGATCGGCCCCGCTTAGCCAGCCGCCGACGCGGGTGCCGAGGAGGCGTCCCGCCACCCGCAGCGCCATG
>CAYFWJ010000071.1:0-2330 GCA_964346755.1 uncultured Ectothiorhodospiraceae bacterium | reverse complement strand
TAGCCAGCCGCCGACGCGGGTGCCGAGGAGGCGTCCCGCCACCCGCAGCGCCATGTAACCGGCTACCAACAGGCCCGCTTGGGTCAGCGCCTCAACATTCAATGCAGCGCCTGCGAGGAGGAAGAACAGGATCAGGAACGGCCACTCAATGCCCTCGATCGCCCGGAACGGGCGTTGATGGTGCGTGGCCAGGTTGGCCACGGTGGCCCCCATGATCATGGCGGAGAGGATACAGGTGGACACCCCATACCCGGCCTGTCATCGAGGCTGCCGTGGGCACGAACGATCCGGCTGCGTGTGCTGTTGCCGTCGCTGGGTCGGCGGGGCACACTCGTTCATTGCCCTCCATCGGACCCCGACCATGCCCGATCCCGTTTTCCGCGACTCCGCCACCGACCCCCACTGGCACAGTACCAATCTGGTCGGGGTACCGACGGCGCTGCTGGCGAGCCCCGTGTTCAACGAGCACCCGGTGCGCCTGACCATCGCGGGCGTTGAGACGACTTTCGGGCCGCTATTGCGCATGCTCGAGGGGTCGCCGACCTTGGTGGAGGCGGGGCGCGCCTTTCATATCCTGATGGCGGCCATGTTCGACTTGGAACCCGAGCAGCATGACCCCGGTCGCCACCCCGGCGACCGGGACTCGGGCATCCGGCGGTTCCGCAGCTCCTATCTGCGGTTGTTGAAGGGCTGGGGCTGGGATGCCAACAGCCGCGAGGGCGCCGTGCTCAAGGGTTGGGTGGAAAGCCGTTTCGGTCTGCTACCCACCTTCCACAAGCAACCCATCCGCCGCCTGGCGAGCCCGGCCTGGATGGGTTATGTGGAGGAGAAGATGAACAGCCGCTTCCACAACAACGCCATCCTCACCCAGCTGGACGCCCTCTATACCTTTTGCCAATGGGCCCTGCACCGAGCGTTCACGGCCCCGTATGCCCTCACCCTCCATCGGGGCGTGAACGACTTCGAGGACATGCAGATGGTACAACGGCTGGGTGGGCGGCGCCGGATCGTCCGGCTGAACAACCTTACGAGCTTCACCGATCGACGCGACGTGGCGGACTGTTTCGGTGACACCCTGCTCACCGTCCAGGTGCCCTCCGTGAAGGTGCTGTACGCCAGCGACCTCTTGCCCGGCAACCCCCTGCGCGGCGAGGGTGAAACCCTCGTCATCGGCGGCGATTTCGAGGCCGAGGCGCATTACCTGTAACGGGTTTCTTGCGCCATCCTGGGTCATTATCTAAGGTGTTGCGTGTCGATTCGAACACCCATTGAAAAGGCAAACGGGATGGATACACGGCTGCAGGATCGGGCCCTCGGGGCCTATCTGGGGTTGGCGGTGGGGGATGCCCTGGGCGCCACGGTCGAGTTCATGACCTCGGGCGAGATTCAACAGCGCTACGGTGAGCACAACCGCATGGTGGGCGGTGGTTGGCTCAATCTGCGTCCCGGTCAGGTCACCGACGATACGGAAATGTGCCTGGCCCTGGGGGATGCCCTCGTCGCCGAGGGCACCTTCCAGGTCGAGGCCGTCTGTAAGGCCTTCGCCGCCTGGCTCAAAGGGGGGCCGGTTGACGTGGGCAACACCGTGCGTCGGGGGGTTCGGCGCTATATCGTCAACGGCACCTCGGAGTCGCCCCCCGATGAGTGGGACGCCGGTAACGGCGCCCTCATGCGCAACCTACCGGTTGCGCTGGCGACCCTGGGCCGCCCGGAAGCCTTGAAATCCTGGTCGGTGGGCCAGGCCCATATCACCCATAACCATCCCCTGTCCGACGCTGCCACGGTGGCCTTCGGTCATTTGGTCCATACCTTATGCAAGGGCGAGGGTTATCCTGGGGCGCGGGGGGTGACCCATCAGTTGGTGGCCCAGCACCGCGTGTTTCGCTTTGATCGCTACAACGGGCTGAGTTCCGCCTACGTCGTGGATACGGTCCGTACCGTGCTTCATCATTTCTACCGCAGTGATAGCTTCTATCGCTGCGTTACTGACACGGTGAATCAGGGGGGAGATGCGGATACCACCGGGGCCCTGGCCGGGATGTTGGCCGGTGCGCACTACGGTGCCGCGGACATCCCAGTAAACTGGTTGCGGCGTTTGGATCCGGCGGTCGCTGCGGCCATTCGCGCTCAGGTGCCGGCGCTGCTGGCACTGGGGGGCGTGACGCCAGGGGACGGGGATGCCGAGGGCAGTGGATGATCGGCTTCACCGGCGGTGCCCGGTCGGGGCCTCGCGGTCGGGGCGTTGATCACCTGGACGGCGATCACCGAGCCGCCGAGGCGGATCCACGGCGTGCCCCAAGGTCGAGATCCCGAAGCGCCGCCCCCTGGTG
>CAYFWJ010000070.1:6351-14520 GCA_964346755.1 uncultured Ectothiorhodospiraceae bacterium | reverse complement strand
TCAGGCCGGACGAGGGCGCCAAGACAGTTCGAAGACACAGGCGGGATCGCCGGTCGCCTGGCAGGCGATCTCTTCGACCTGGGTGTGGGGATGAACCAGTTGTCGAAAGAGGTGCTCGAAGGTGGCCCCGAAAAAGTCGCACAGGGGCTGATCGGCATGGGCTCCCCGGCAGAGGGGACAACCGGCGATGGACACGCGGGGTGGATGGCTGGGTTCAGCCGTAAAGTCGCCACTCCCGCTGAAGGTCCAGGCGTTTTTGGCAATGGCCTTGAGGAGGACACGACTCGCCACCGGGGCGGGCAGGAAACGCAGGAGCGGCTGAACGGGCTGGGGGATGCGGTGGGACAGGAGATAGTCACCGGTGCGACGCCCGGCCTCATCGGCGATGACCCGGGCCGCCGGGATACCGAGGGTGGTCCGCATGACCTGATGGAGACGGGTCACTTCCTGTTCGTCGACCAGCGACGTCGGCGGGTGTTCGAGGTAATGCGCGAGCCCCGCGGCTCGGAAGATGGCATCTCGACGGGCGCGCTCCTCGCAATGCGCCCCGAGGGCCTCGGCGACTCGGGTGATGGCATTGGGCCCGATCGTTCCGGTTGTCTTGGCCACATGGGTCATTCGGCGTATTCCCAACGGGGCGGGCTACCCGGCCGGGGACCGGAGACGCGCGGCCCGTCGCTCAGCGAAGGCGATCCGGATAAGGGCCGAGGCGTGGGATCGCCCGGGTCGGCTGGCGGCACGGCGTTCGCACGCACGGCCCCTCGTGGCCCTCGTTCATCGCCCGGCGCGACAGTGGCCCAAACACAGGGCCGCGGCGGCGCAGGACCGACGCGACCCGAGGCGGGTGATCGGGGGATCCCATGGATCCCCGCGTGGATCGGCATGCGCTTTACGACTCGCTCGTCTCTTCCCTCTCGAGCGATCGTCGATCGTGCAAGGTCACTGTTTGATCGACCGGCTCGTTCGCCGCCGAGGGCTCGGCGTCTGCGTTGACCACCAGATCGTTCGGGGCACCGCAGCCGCTCACACAGGTCGATTGGGTTCCCCGGAAATTGACGTCCGCGGCGAAATCGGGGCGTTCCTGCTTCTGCTGCTGGATCTGTTCCCGCGTCAGGACCTTGGATTCGTCGAACCCCAGATCCACTTCGGTGTGGGTGCCTTTGTATTTGAGCCGCTCCAAGTCATAGAACTTCTTGTTCAGGGTCGTCTTGGCGAAGGCCTTGAGGCAGCCCATCATGTAGCGACGCTTGAACTTGTCGCGGATCCAGGGGTACTCGAATAAGCTCTTGCGCATGTAGAAACGCGCGTAGTTTTTCAAGACTCCCTTGAGCACCTGCTCTCGGGACATTTGATCCGGCTTCATGATCGGCGTCACGAAGTTGTACTTCGCGTAGTCGCGGACTTCCACCCGATCGCCCAGCTCCTCGAACATCTCCGCAAACGGCCACGGGGTGTACATATTCCAATTGGCCATATCCGGTTTCCAGTCCATGGCCAATTTGAAGGTCTCCTCGATCGTCTCTGGCGTCTCGTTCTCCATGCCCATGATGAACTGCGCCTCGGCAACGATGCCGTTATCCCGCAGTAGCTTGATCGCAAGCTTGTTCTGCTCGATCGTGGTTTGCTTGCGGAATACATCCAGGTTCATCTGCGCGGCCGCCTCCGTCCCGAGGGAGACGTGGGAGAGGCCCGCGCGCCGGTAGAAGGGCAGAAGCTCACGGTCCCGCAGGATATCCGTCACCCGGGTATTGATGCCCCAATGCAATGGTAACTGGCGGCGCTCCAGTTCCTCACAGAGCTCGACGAATTTGCGCCGATGGATGGTCGGCTCTTCGTCGGCGAGGATCATGAAACGGACGCCGAAGTCACGGACCAGATGCTCCATCTCGTCGACGAACTTCTTGGGATCGCGGTGCCGATACTTCCGCCAGAATTTCCACTGGGAGCAGAACCGGCACGTGAACGGGCAGCCCCGGGCGAAGTTGGGCACGGCAACCCGCTCATTCAGCGGGATGTAGATATACTTCTTCCAGTCGAGAAGCGACCAATCCGGCGTGAGGCTATCGAGATCCTCGATGACGGGATGCGCGGGTGTCGCGACCGCCTTGCCCTCGTCCAGGAAGGCTAGACCGCGGATTTGGTATCGATCCCGTTCGTGGGTCCCGTTCTCGATGGCGCGGGCCAGGTTCTGGGTGATCTCCTCGCCCTCCCCGCGAACGATGTAATCGATCCACGGCGCCTCATTGAGAACTTGGGTGTACATGAAGGTCGGATGCACACCGCCGAGGACGGTCACCGTGTCGGGATTCTCTTCCTTTGCGATCTGCAGGGTGATCTCGGCCTGGTAGATTTGGGGCGTGATGGAGGTGGTCATCACCACGTCCGGGGCGTTCTGACGGATCATCTCCCGAAGCGTCTCATCGGAGATATCGTCGACCATCGCATCCAAAAAACGGACGTTCTCGATGCCGATGGATTTCAGTGCGCCGCCGATATACGCCACCCAGCCAGCGGGCCAGTTTCCCGCGATCTCGGCGCCGCCGGCGTGATAGTTGGGTTGGATCAATAGTACGCGCATGAGCGACCTCGGAGGAATGCGGCTCAATGAGCCAGACGTTAATGGATGGACTCAATCCATTCAACTACGTCGTGGACGGTTTTTCAGGGACTTTGATCGAGATCAATCGCCAGGCGATCGACCCCGCTCTTCGGCGATCTGGGTCGCCAGGGACCACCGCCGCCACAGATCGTAGAGGTGGCCGATCAATGCGGCAACGAGCCCGGCGGCGACCCAGGCCCACGGGCTATCGGTAAGGGCTGCCCGGAGACTCAGCAGGAGAAAGACGCCGGCGATCACATTGCCGATCACGTCGGGAAGCGGGAACCCGCGTCCCGTCATTCGTCGCCAGAACGCCAAGAAGCCAATCTCGATGAGCACCAGAATCAGGATCAGGTCCACGATCCGGCCACTCAGAATCCATTCAGCCACGGCGATACCCCTTCAAGACGTTCACCCAAGCCCCCGGCTCGATCCCCCTAGCGGGATGGCGAGACCCAGCCGAGCAAGTGCGCCATATCCTTGAAGAAGATGCGCACATGTGCCGCCGGTTTGGCCCGCACGAGTCGCTTGTTCATGTAGGCCTCCCAGGTCAAGCGCTGCACGTCCGGGTCACGGCAGATACTGACGAACCGTTCTCGGCGCTTATCACTGGAATACCAAAACCGTTGCAGCAGACCGAGCACCCAGAAGACCTTACCGTGGTCACGCATGAAACGCTTGCGGGCCTGTTTGAGGTCACGGGCCTGACCACTGGTGCAAAACGCGTGAACGGCTTCGGCCGCCCGGCGCCCCCCGGTCATCGCATAGTAGATGCCCTCACCCGAGGCAGGCGCAACCACACCCGCCGCATCGCCGGCGAGCACCACGTTGCGGCCGTTGTCCCAGCGCTTGAGCGGACGCAACGGGATCGGGGCGCCCTCGCGGCGCAGGGTCTCGAGTCCGGACAAGCCGCTCGCCTCCCGCAAGCGATCGACGGCGCGACGCAGAGAAAAACCGGACTCCGCGGTCCCGACCCCGATGCTCGCCGTCTCACCGTGTGGGAAGATCCAGCCGTAGAAGTCCGGGGAGAGTTGACCCTGGTAATAAACATCGCAACGACTGCCGTCATAGGCGTCGTTTGCGGCCCCTTGGGGGGCCCGGATGATCTCGTGATAGGCGTGAACATGCGGGAGGCGGTCGGCCCCCGAAACGGTCTGTTGCGCAACCCGGGATTTGGCCCCGTCCGCTCCGATCACGGCGCGCGCGCGAACCCGAACCGGCGCCTCATGGTCCTCTTTGGAACCGGGTCGAAACTCGACGAGGGCGGTTCCGTCGTCCTCTTGGATGATCTCGAGGAATTGCCCCGTACGACGCTCCGCGCCCGCCAGCGCCGCGCGATTGCGCAACCACTCGTCGAAGGTTTCGCGATCGACCATACCGACGAACCCGCCGTCGATCGGCATATCCACCTGCCGATCGGCCGGGGAGACCATCCGCGCCGAATGGATGTGGGCGACCAAGAGCTCATCGGGAATATCGAAGTCCCGCATCAGCTGCGGCGGGATGGCCCCACCACAGGGCTTGATGCGTCCCCCGCGATCCAGCAACAGAACGGAGTGCCCCTGACGAGCCAATTCGGTCGCCGCCGTTGCACCGGCGGGACCGCCGCCGATGACTACCGCTTCGTAGGTTACATAGTCGGACATGATCCTCACCGTTGGGCCACGTCGGCGACGGTCAAATCGCCGGTTTGCAAAAATCCCGTTATGACAGGGAACCAAGTCTGTATCTGTCCTGCGTGCGCAGGCGAACACCCGAGCCAGGCCCGATTCACGAAATCCATTCGGCCTCGCGATCTCGGCCGGCGTGACGGGTCGACCGCAACGAGCGATGGATTCACAAGGCGTCCGGCAGCACGCCACGAACCGCAAAGGCACTGATCAGCATCCCCAATACATACACGCTCACCCCATTGGCGCTGAACCAGGTCGCTCGTGCTTCCGGGGCCGCGAGGAACCGCATCATCATGCCAAGCTGGATACCGAGGATCACGGTGACGGCGAGGGCGTGGTATGGCTGGCCCCAGCTCAACAGCAAGGCGATCACCCCCACCTGCGGCACGGCCATGACCGCGCTGGCCACTCGGGCCGCCCCGTTGATACCCAGTTGCACCGGCAGGGACCGAATCCCGGTCTGTGTGTCGCCGGTCACCGATTTGAAATCGTTAAGGGTCATGATGCCGTGGGCCCCGAGGCTGTACAGGGCTGCTAGACTCAAGATCGGCCAGGCGGGCAACGCGCCTCCGATCATGACTGCTGCGCCGGTCACCCATGCGAGCCCCTCGTAGGAGATCGCCACCGCGCTATTACCCCACCAGCCATTGCGTTTCAGGCGCGTTGGCGGGGCGCTATAGGCCCAGGCGAACAGCAATCCGAGGGCCGCGGCGATCAGCACCCAGGTGCCGAGGCTCGCGGCAACCGCAAGCGAGAGTAGGGTCCAGGCGATCGCGATAGCAAGCCCCCAGTGCCCGGGCATGCGACCGGAGGGGATCGGCCGATCGGGCTCGTTGATCGCGTCCACATGGCGATCGAACCAATCGTTCACCGCCTGGCTCGTGCCACACACCAAGGGACCGGCCAGGACAATACCGGCGACGATCTCCAACCAGTGCCCCTGCAGGGCGACCCCTGAGGAGACGACACCACACCCGAAGGCCCACATCGGTGGGAACCAGGTGATCGGTTTGAGTAGCTCGACGACCGCGGCCGGTTTGGGCCGGCGACCGGCGGCGAGGGGTTGGGCGGTTCGCGTCATAACTGGAAATTATAGTTGACGCGTTGGCTTGTCAAGCTGGATTTACACTGTGGGTGTCCCCTTGATCCAGGGCACCTCGAGGCGAGCCGATTCACCGACACGCCCGATGTCCGTCGCGCGCTCGACCCACCGGCGACGCACCGGGCGCGTCAGGGTGATTCAGTCGGCCCAACCGACCCAAGCCGTCCACCCGGTGCGGGTCCGCATCTTAAAGCGGGTCGGGCGCCCATGCCGTCCCCGCTATCGTCACTCATAACAAAAGCAGGAGTCGTTTCGTTCTATGGGAGCCCCTTCCATCTCTGCCTGCCGTGGCCGTTGCCTCGCGCGCCTCGCGGTCGCCTTCGCCGCGGTCGCCTCGATCCTCTTCGGGCTTTGGCAGCTAACTGCCTCCACACGTGAACTCGTCATAACGGAACATACGGTCGAGGGGGTGCCGACGACCGTCTTCCGCTCGGCCGGCGTCCCGCCTGGACCGCCGGTTGTTATCGCCCATGGCTTTGCCGGTTCCCAACAACTGATGCACCCCTTCGCCGTTACCCTGGCTCAGAATGGGTATGTGGCCGTCACCTTCGATTTCCCGGGTCATGGCCGGAACCCCCGGGCCTTTCCCGGGGGAATCACCCAGGAGCTCGAGGCCCGAGCCGAGGGACTGCTCGATGCCCTCGAGGACGTCGCCGCCTTTGCCCGCGCCCAACCCATGAGCCAGGGTCCCCTCGCGGTGCTCGGCCATTCGATGGCTGGCGATGTGTTACTCGACTATGGCATTCCCCGTAGCGGCACCGACCCGGCCGAGGCGGTGGAAGCCACCGTTGCGGTCTCCCCCTACATTGATGTCGAGGTCACACCACAAGCCCCCCGGAATCTCTTGATCATCGTCGGTGAGTGGGAGCCCGATATGCTGGTCAAGGAGGCTCGAACCCTTGTCGCAAGGACCGCCGCCGAGCCGCCCCAGGTTGCCACCACCTACGGAGACTTTGCCGACGGCACGGCCCGCCGCTTTGAGATTGCCCCCCATGTCGAGCACATCGGCGTTCTCTACAGCGAGGCCAGTCTCGGATCCGCCCTGGATTGGTTGAATCAGACCTATGAGCGAGACTCGAGCGGCTTCATCGAGACCCGAGGTCCCTGGCTCGCCGTGTTGTTCCTGGGGTTGATCGCCCTCGGTTGGCCCCTATCCTATTTCCTCCCGCGGGTTACCCGCGAACCCTCGGGCATCGGGCTGGGTTGGGGACGCTTCCTGCCGGTCGCCATCGCCCCCGCGCTGCTAACCCCGCTGCTGCTCTGGCCCATTCCGACGGATTTCCTACCATTGCTGCTCGGGGACTATCTGGCCTTACACTTCGGGCTGTACGGCATCTTGACCGCCATCGGGCTGTGGCTCGCCCACCGCGACGATCCACAAACCCGCCCGGCGCCGATCAACTACGGCGCGTTGCCCCTGGCCCTCATCGCCGCCATCGCCTACAGTGTGATGGCGGTCATCCTGCCGATCGATCGCTTCGTCACCTCGTTCGTACCTACCGCCGGCCGAGTACCCCTGATCCTCGTCATCGTCGGCGGAACGCTGCTGTTTTTCCTCGCCGATGGGTGGTTGACCCGGGGGCGAACGGCCCCCCGAGGGGCGTATGCCTTGACCAAGGTGGCCTTCCTGGTGTCGTTGTTCTTGGCGATCCTGCTCAATCTCGAGCAGCTCTTCTTCCTCGTGATCATCCTCCCGGCAATCCTGGCCTTCTTTATCATCTACGGACTGGTCAATAGTTGGATCTACCGCGCCACCAACCATCCGATGATCGGCGCGGTCAGCGCCGGAGTCGTGTTCGCCTGGGCGATTGCCGTCGTCTTCCCCGTGGTGGGCCCTTAGACGGCGAACCGGACGGAGACGGTTGGCGGAGGGAGTTGGGTCCGCCGTGGGGACTCGAGGGATCGATCGGAGACGCCGGACGGATCGAGGGGTCGCCCTGGAGGACGACCCGCCCGGCGACGAGCGGACGGTGGGTTCAGCGCCGGGGTCGATGTGTCAGGGTTGGGGGTAACGGGATGGGCAACGGGCGAGCTCCAACCCGCCCCGGTGCGGCGGCTTACCCGGGAGGGTTGACCTCCAGGTCAACCCCTAACCCGTCGAACTCGGACACGAGGGGTTGGCGATTAACGAACCGGCTTGAGACGGCGGGATCACCATGAGTGAACGGGCGCATCGGGGCTGGTACAAACACGACCAGGTGCCCCACTTCGACTGCGCGGGGCTTTATCAAACAATCACCTACCGTTTGAACGATAGTTTGCCGCGCTCGGTCTGGGAGCCAATCGAGCGGGAGCTCCGTAAGATGCCAGGGTCCCAGACTCGGCTCGAGAGCCTCCGACGTCAGCGCATCCAAGCCCGACTCGATGCGGGATTCGGCTCGTGTATCTTGAGCTATCGATCGAATGCCGAGCGTGTAATGGACTCTTGGCGCCACTTCGATGGTCATCGTTACCGGCTTGTGCTTGGTGTGGTGATGCCGAATCACGTCCACGTGTTGGTACGAATCGATGAAGGCACGCGACTCGGGGAGCTGATCAGTGCCTGGAAGAGTTACACCGCACGACGCTTTGAAGTCCCCCAAGGAATCGGTTACCGCCCCCGATGGCAGAGGGGTTATTGGGATCGCTTCATCCGTGATGAGGCCCATTTCCGCGACGCCGTTCGGTATATCGCGTACAACCCAGTCAAGGCTGGCTTGGTGGAGCAACCCGAGGCGTGGCCATACATCGTCGTGGGGAGTCGAGGGGTCGCCCGAGAGGACGACCCGCCCGGCGACCTGAACGGTTGATTGAGG
>CAYFWJ010000070.1:0-6251 GCA_964346755.1 uncultured Ectothiorhodospiraceae bacterium | reverse complement strand
CCATCGGAGACGCCGGACGGATCGAGGGGTCGCCCGAGAGGACGACCCGCCCGGCAACCCCCGGATGGTGGGTTGAGCCTCGGGGCGAGCATTCCCGGGTTCGAGTGCGGATCCACCGACTCGGTCGAGCGCTCTCGGCTTAGGAGCCCCGATCGCCCGGCTCGCGTTCTCCGGGCTGGGGGGTCACGTCGTAGCGGGCGGCGATCCGCCAGATGTGATCGGGCAACATGGAGGACATCCGCCGCTGACGAAAATGACGCAGCATGAGCACGGCCTCAACGGCCTTCATCTCGACGCGCGTGCGGGCGAACTCCAATCCCTTGGGCCCGAAGCGAGTCATCATCCAGCCGATCAGGGGCTTCACCCAAGTGGGGGCGCGGCGCGTTGGCAGGCCCCCGGCGGTGCGGGCGATCGCGTCGCGGAAGGACCGGACGGCGTTGGTGCGATCGCCGCGGCTGATGGGAGCGTGGGTGAGCAATTCGTCACCCAACCCATCGACCAGGGCCTGCCCCCGTTCGTTGCGCACGATCAGCCACTGCTCGCCGTGTCCGCCCATGTAGCCGACGGTGAGATCCGCCAGGACATTGGTATAGTCGACGCAGCTCCGGCACGTCAGCGGGAAGAAATCCGTCGGCAGGTCGGCGATCGGTAGCTGGATGAAGGGGATACGCTGACGTTCGCCGCCTTCGAAATGCATTTCCACGTGGTAATCCGGCAGGAACTCGAGCCAGGTCACCGCCTCGGGGCGATCCGTGAGGCGATCGAGGAACTCGTGGAAACGATCGGTCGTGGTATTGTCGGAGCATGGCGTGCCGATGACGTACAGGGCCTCGAGCCCGAGCTCGGCCTCCAAGGCGCGCAAGGCGTAGACCTGACAGGGGATGCCGATGACGGCGATCCGCCGCAACCCGCGAGCCGCCGCCTCGTCGAGCAGGGCGAGCAACGGCGAGTACCCCATTTTCATCCCTCGGCAGGCCGCCATGCCCGCCGCTTCGGTAACGATGACCGGACGGGGCCGCCAGCGATCGTCCGGCTCCGAGGCCGTTGCCAACACGGCATCGACCTGGTCTGTCTCGAGCAGATGCGCCCCGAGGCGGGTGGTGATCCCGGTCCACTGAGCGCCCGGCGACGAGGGCACGAGCCGCGCGCTGACCATGGCCAGAAAGGGCCCGAAATGGAGTTCGTCGGGCCGTTCCGGGTCTCGACGGCGACCATGCACCTGCGCCTCGAGCTCCTCGTAGCGGGGCCGAATGAACTGACAGGCTCGCCCGCAACGCCCGGGCTCGCGACTTCGAGACAAACCGCAGTCGGTACACAGTTCCCGGTAGCGCGCCTCGGCGAGCGCCGGTGCGATCACGGAGGGGGCCTCTTCCGGTCGATGACGCGACGGGGGAGGGACAACGACAGCCATGGTCAATCTCCTGGCGTTAGGGCGTGGCCGAGGCGCCGCATAGGACATGCGCCCCCGGTCGGGTTCTCACATGGGCCGCCCGGCGCACCGGAGCGCGCCGGGCGGCGATTCCCGGTCGGTATCCTACCGAGCATAACAAAGGCCTCGCTGCTGTCATCCGGCCCCCGTCGTGCCGTCCCCCCATGCGTTTGTTACACTAACCGCCCAAACGCAGCGAATCGCCCGCGGGCGCCATCAACGCCCCGGCGCGGCCGCCCAGGCCCCCGGCGACCGATCGCTCCCCTTCCACGGAAACAACCATAAAGCGCCGCCCCATGGCCGTACCATACCCGTTCTCCGCTATCGTCGCGCAAGACGAGATGAAGCTCGCCCTGCTGATTTCGGCGATCGATCCCACCATCGGTGGGGTCCTCGTTTTCGGGGATCGCGGCACCGGTAAGTCCACTGCCGTCCGTGCCCTCGCCGCCCTGTTGCCGAAGATGCGCATCATCGCCCAATGCCGCTATAACTGCGACCCGGAGGCACCCGAATCCCAACTCTGCTCCGAGTGCGCCACACGCAAGACGCAAGGCAAGGTCAAGACACGTCAGACCTCGGTCCCGGTGGTCGATCTCCCCCTCGGAGCCACCGAAGACCGAGTCGTCGGCGCCTTGGATCTGGAACGGGCCTTGACACAAGGTGAGAAGGCCTTCGATCCCGGACTACTCGCTCGAGCCCACCGCGGTTTTCTGTACGTTGACGAGGTCAACCTCCTCGAAGACCACCTGGTGGATCTGTTGCTCGATGTCGCCGCCTCCGGGGAGAACGTCGTCGAGCGCGAGGGGCTGAGCGTACGCCACCCGGCACGCTTCGTGTTGATCGGCAGCGGCAACCCGGAGGAAGGCGAGCTCCGTCCCCAGCTCCTCGATCGTTTTGGTCTCTCGGTGGAGGTCAGCACGCCCACCGATCTGCCGACTCGGGTCGAGGTCATTCGGCGACGGGATGCCTTCGAGCATGACCCCGAAGCCTTCGTGCACAAATGGAAACGCAAGGATGGCCATGTGCGCAACCAACTCCTCAACGCGCAGAAACGCATCAACCAGGTGAGCGTTCCGGACGCCGCACTGGAACGGGCGGCCCAACTCTGCCTCCACCTGGGCACCGATGGGCTCCGCGGCGAGCTCACCCTGATCCGCGCCGCCCGGGCCGTGGCCGCCCTGGACGGCGAGGAGGGCGTCGGCGATGCCCAACTCAAGCGCGTCGCACCGACCGCCTTGCGCCATCGCATGCGGCGCAACCCCCTCGATGACGCCGGTTCCACGGTCCGGGTCGAACGAGCCCTGGAGGAGGTGTTCCCGGCATGAGCGATCCGGTCGCCGAGCCTGCCCACGCCCCAACGACCCCCGATGCCTGGTCCGATGCGGCGCTGGCCGCCGCCCTGTTCGCCGTCGACCCAGCCGGTTGCGGTGGCATGGTCGTGCGGGCGCTGCCGGGGCCGGTGCGGGACCAGTGGCTCAGTCAACTGGATGAGCTGCTGCCGAGCGGCGCGCCGCGTCGGCGCGTGCCCCTGCACATCGCCGACAACCGACTGCTCGGTGGACTCGATCTGGCCGCCACCCTGCGGGCCGGACGTCCCGTTGCGGAGCGCGGTTTATTAGCGGAGGCCGACGGCGGTGTGATCTACCTGGCCATGGCGGAGCGCCTGGAGCAGGGCGTCGCCGCGAAGCTCGCCGCCACCCTGGACGGCGGAATCGTGAACGCCGAACGGGATGGCATGACCCTCCGCGCCGAGGCCCGACTCGGGGTCGTGGCCCTGGATGAAGGGATCGAAGATGACGAACGAACCCCCGCCGCGCTGCGCGATCGACTGGCGTTTCACCTGGATCTCAGTGGCATCGGAATCCACGACACCGTCGCCGACGTCCCCGATGCGGGGGCCGTGACCCAGGCCCGACGCCGCCTCTCCGAGGTGCAGGCCGATCACGAGATCCTCGAGGCCCTGTGCGGTACCGCGATGAACCTCGGGATCGACTCCCTACGCGCGCCCCTGCTGGCCCTGCGGGTCGCTCGGGCCGCGGCGGCGCTGGCGGAACGCGACACGATCGCCCGCGAGGACGCCGCCACGGCAGCCCGACTGGTGCTCGCCCCGCGGGCGACGGTGCTCCCGGCCCCCCCCGAACAACCCGACGCGGAAACCCAGCCGGAGGATAACCCACCACCGGATGAGCCTCAGGAGCCGGAACCACCCGAGGACCCACCCGACGACGCGCAAGAGCCCGAACCCCCCGACGAAGGCGGCGAGGAGGACCAGACGCCCGAGCCCGAGGGGCCGCTGGAAGACCAAGTCACGGAGGCCGCCCAGGCCGCCATCCCCGAGAACCTCCTGGCCAGCCTCAAGGCCGGTCGGACGGGGCGCAGCCGCTCCCGATCCTCAGGCCGTGCCGGGGCATTACAACATTCCCAGCGTCGTGGGCGCCCAATCGGCACCCGCCGGGGTGAACTGCGGGCCGGGGCTCGGCTCAACGTCGTCGAGACCCTGCGCGCCGCTGCGCCCTGGCAGCCCCTGCGACGTCAGGAGGTCTATGGCGACGCCCGGCGACAACCCGGTCAACGGATCCTGGTGCGCCCGGACGACTTTCGGCTCACCGTCTTCAAACAGAAGAGCGAGACGACGACCATCTTCCTCGTGGACGCCTCCGGCTCCTCCGCGCTGCATCGCCTCGCCGAGGCCAAGGGGGCCGTGGAGCTTCTCTTGGCGGATTGTTACGTGCGCCGCGACCAAGTCGCCCTGATCGGTTTTCGCGGGAAGGAGGCCGAACTCCTGCTCCCCCCGACCCGGTCGCTCGTCCGGGCCAAGCGCAGCCTCGCCGGCCTCGCCGGCGGTGGGGGCACCCCGCTGGCCGCCGGGATCGACGCGGCCGCCGCGCTCGCCGATGGGATTCAGCGGCGGGGGGATACCCCGCTGATCGTCTTGATGACCGATGGGCGGGCCAACGTGGCCCGAGATGGTACCGGGGGGCGCGCCCGAGCGGAAGAGGAGGCCCACGCGGCGGCGCGCAACCTACACATCGCCGGTATCACGACCCTACTCGTGGACACCTCGCCACGCCCCCAACCCCGGGCCCAACAACTCGCCGAGCGTCTGGGCGCCCAATACTTACCGCTGCCCCATGCCGATGCCTCGACCCTATCCAACGCGGTCCGTCAGCAGGCCGCTTGAGGTGTACCGTGCCGAGCCGTAGCCCCCTGACCTGGTCCCGGGACGGGCGGGGCTGGCCCCACGCCGAGGCCAGCCGTTTCGTCGAATCCGGCGGCCTGACCTGGCACGTCCAAGTAGCGGGCACGGGCCCCGCAGCCTTGCTCCTCCATGGCACCGGGGCCGCAAACCACTCCTGGCGGGGCCTGTTACCCAAGCTGACGGACGCGTTTACCGTGGTCGCCCCCGACCTGCCAGGCCACGGATTCACCCAGGTCCCCGAACCACGGGATTTCACGCTGCCCGGCATGGCCCGGCAGATCGCCCTGCTGCTGCAAACGCTCCAACTCCAGCCCGTCATCCTGATCGGCCATTCCGCCGGTGCCGCCCTAGCCGCGCACCTCACACTGCACCGACTGCTCGATCCCAAGCACGTGTTGAGCATCAACGGGGCGATTCTCCCGTTACAGGGGCTCCCTGGGGTTGTCTTCTCCCCCACGGCTCGCTTCCTCGCCCGCAATCCCGTCATCCCCCGCCTCTTCGCCTGGAGCGCCATCGAGCGCTCGGCCATCGAACGGCTGGTGCGCAGTACCGGGTCGCGGCTCGACACCGACGGTGTCGACCTCTACGCTCGCCTGATTCGCAACCCGCGCCACGTCTCAAGCGTCCTCAGCATGATGGCGAGCTGGGATCTTCAACCCCTGAATCGCGAACTCACCCAATTGACCGTTCCCACCACCCTCGTCGTCGGCGGTAACGACCAAACATTGCCCACGGGCGAGGCGGACCGCGTCCATCGACTCATCCCCCACGCCCATCGAGTCCGACTCCCCGGTCTCGGCCACCTCGCCCACGAGGAACGGCCCGATCTCGTCGCGGAGCTGCTCAACGACCGTCTCGAACGAGACCGCGCCGGAGCCTCCGCCGCTTCCTAGGCTTGTCCAACTCGCTCTAACCCGCTCAAGAAACTCATGAATCGGGCGATCCGGGCCGTGTGAACGGTCGGCCGGGTCAGCCGTCGACGGTGAAATCGCCCTGGGCGATGCACCGCCCGCCGGGTCATGAAACGTTTCGGCACATGCCAACAATTCCGACCCCAAAAATCCCCTCCCGAGAAACCCCTTTCCTCGGGGGCACGGGCGACCCCAACTGACCCGAAGTCGATCGCCTATTCGATGGGTGCCAGCAGCTCGGGCGCGGTCACCCGTTGGCGTACTCCGTGGCTCGCCGTTTCCTCAAACACATTCCCGGCCGCCCCCCAGGCGTGCAGCGAGTTGATGTCCAGTCTGGTGCATTGGGGTCGGACGCTCCACGTCACGAGTAGCGGCGAGCAGGTACTCTGGGTATAGGACGGGCCCGTCGTGGATCCCGCAAAGACGACCGGTGTCCCGGTTCCCTCGGGCAGGGCCGCCGGCTGAGGCCGACCATTCATCTGCGTCCCGCCGTAGGTGAACTCGCGAAAATCCCGGGCGGTCGAGTCGTTGACCAAAAGGAAGACCTGGGACTCCACCCGCAGTTCCGGGTTGGCGCATTGGTCACTCAGGCAGGACTCCAACCCGGGCCCTGGGCTCACGTTACAGGAGCTGTACACCCAATGGACCTCGATGGTGTCGCCGGGCTTCACGTTGCCGAAACGGGCCTGCGCTTCGGGCACCGGCTCGAGCT
>CAYFWJ010000069.1:0-14546 GCA_964346755.1 uncultured Ectothiorhodospiraceae bacterium | reverse complement strand
TTTTTTATGGCTCCCAATGTGAAACGTCAACACGCCCCAGTAATAAATAACCCGCACCCCGCCACTCTTACCAGAACCTGAAGGAGCCCAACGCACTTTTCGGACACCACCAGAGCCCTTGATGACGGCTCCAGCCTCAGGCCTCTGCATCAGCAATGACTGCAAGGCCCGGTATTCTTCGTCCGTGAGATACTTTGGCAAAAGCTTGCTGAAGGTGCTGGCTTCGATGAAGAGCATCCTTCAATAATACGGCATTGCCGTATAGGGCGCAATCTGACTCGAGGGCGAGTTGGTAGGTGTAACGAGGCCGATATCGAGCCGGTGAGCACGGCCGCATGCCCCACGTCGTCGGCAAGGGCGGGACCCCGGATGCAATCCTGCATCGACCTGGCGGGTTGGACCCCGATGGCTGATCGCGCGTCACCACCACGAGTGGTTCGACGAAAACGGCTATCCGGACGGCCTCACGGGCAAGGCGATGCGGTCGCCTTCATCAGCGAGCGGCGGGGCACCCCATTCGACCCGCAGGTGGTGGATGCCTTCCGACACTACCTCGACACCCGACAAGCCCTCGGTTTCTGAATCCCCGAGCGACCGGCGCAGATCCGTTCCGTCCTTCGATGGTATCCTAATGTGGGTGCGAGCGTACGACACGCCGTTTCAGGAGGCGTCTTGTTTCGGCGTGCGTTGATGCGGCGCCGCGACGAACTCGCAACCGATAGGCTTCGCTGGCGCTCAACGCATCGTTGTCGTACACCGTTGTCATAGACCCGTGGGTGAACCCGACGCCGATCGCGCTCGCCCGGGATGGATCGCCGGATCGCCCTGCCATTCGCCCCCGCTGCCACGGCCCGAGCCCGCGATGGATCACACCACCGACGATTCCAACGGGCGCCCCGCCCGCGCCATTCGATCGTTCACGCGCCGCGCGGGACGCACCACGCCGAGCCAACAGCGAGCCCGCACCGAGTTGTGGCCGCACTACGGTCTGGACCCCGAGGATCTGTCCCGCCCCCCCGCGTGGACCGCGGCCTTCCCCCGCGCCGAGGCGCCCCGCGTGCTCGACATCGGCTTCGGCGACGGCGAGGCCCTGTTGCAGCAGGCCCAGGACCGACCCGACTGGGATTTCCTCGGGATCGAGGTCCATCCGCCCGGCATCGGGCACCTGCTCCAGGGCCTGTCCCGGGCCTCGGTCGATAACGTTCGGATCCTCGAAGCGGATGTCGCACGCCTGCTCCACGCGCCCCTGCCGCCCGCCCAGCTGGATCGGGTGCAGGTGTTCTTCCCGGATCCGTGGCCGAAGAAGCGCCACCACAAGCGCCGCCTCGTACAGCGAGCCTTTCTCGAGGTCCTCACCGCCCACCTGCGCCCGGGCGGTTTCCTTCACCTGGCGACGGATTGGCCGGATTACGCGGATCAGATCGCCCGGGTCCTCGCGGCGGATGGGCGCTTTGTACGCCAGCCACCGCGCATCGGGGATCCCCGTTTCGGCCGTCCGTTGACGAAGTACGAACAACGGGGGACGCGACGGGGCCATCCCATCTGGGATCGGGTGTATCGTTTCCACCCCCGGGATCCGTTCCCCATCGCGGACAGCCGTGCGATCCGAACCGAAACCCCCGCTACCTCCGACCCCCCGCGCCGATGAGTGAGCCCCACACGTCCCAGACAGAGACCCTCGCCAACACCGTCGCCGCCCCGCCGCCGGGTTCGACCCGGCGGCTGAGCGCCGGTCACGAGCGCCTCGGCGCCTATCGCCTCACGAACCTACTCGGGGAAGGCGGCATGGGGGAGGTACATCGCGCCGAGCGCGTGGATGGGGAGTTCGAGCAAACGGTCGCCGTCAAGTTGATCAAGGCGGGGCACGACGAGGAGCTCATCGCGGGGTTCCGCCGGGAACGCAACATCCTGGCAGGACTCAACCACCCGAATATCGCTCGCCTCTTCGACGGCGGCGCAACGCCCCACGGGCTTCCCTACTTCGTCATGGAGTACGTGGAACAGGGCATGCCGCTGACGGAGTACTGCGACACCCACCGTCTTGGGCTGCGGTCCCGGTTGCGCCTATTTTTGGACGCTGCCCGGGCCGTGGCCTACGCCCACCAGCGCTTGATCGTCCACCTGGACATCAAACCCGGCAATATCCTCGTGACCGGAGACGGCATCCCGAAGCTGCTGGATTTCGGGATCGCCAAGCTCCTGGATACCGAAGGGGGGATGGGCGAAGGACCGGGGGTCATGACGCTGTTTTATGCAAGCCCCGAACAGGTCGCGGGTCAGGGGGTGACGACCTCGTCGGATGTGTACTCCCTCGGGGTGGTGTTATTCGAACTGCTGACCGGACACCGCCCCTACCGGAACGTACGCTCGGACGATACGGCCCTTCGTCAGGAAATCTGTTACGACGCCCCGCCGCGACCGAGCCAGGTTGACGACTCGTATCTGCCAGCGAGCCACCTCCTCTACCACGAACCCGCCGATGGGCCCTTGCGGGTCAACCTCCCGCCCCGCGAGGGGCGGCGGATCCGGCAACGCCTACGGGGCGATCTGGATGCCCTGCTCCGCGGGGCGATGGCCAAATCGGTCGAGGCCCGATACGGCTCTGTCGAACAGTTCGCCGACGACATCGCCCACTACCTCGGAGGCAAGCCCTTGCGGGTGCGCGAGGGCAACCCCCTGTATCGCTGGGGCAAATTCCTGCGCCGTAACCTCTGGCGCGTCATCGCTGTGGTCACGGTCATCCTGTTCAGCGTCGCCCTGGCCGTCACCTCGAGTATCCAGTCCCAGCGCATCGCGCAACAGCGTGACGAGGCTCGGCGCGCGCGCGTGGCCGCCGAGGCCGCCCAGCAGGTCGCCGAGCGGGAGCGCGATCGGGCCAACCGGGCACGCCAAGCCGCCCAGGAGGCCCTCGTCCGCGTGACTCGCGAACGGAATAAGGCGACCGAGGTGTCGCGCTTCCTCGTCGATCTCTTTCAGGTCGCGGATCCGGAGCGCAACCTCGGCGCCGACATCCCCGCCCGGGTCATCCTGGACCGCGGGGCCGAGCAGATCCCGCAGCGGCTCGAGAATCAGCCCCTGGTGCGAGCCAGCCTGCTGGACGTGATGGGGCGGGTCTACCAGGGGCTCGGGCTGTATTCCAAGGCCCAAACCATGCTCGCCTCGGGGCTGGCGATTCGGGCGCGGGAACTCAAACCCGGACACCCCGAGTATGGGGATCTCGCCGACAGCCATCTCCATTTCGGGATCGTGCAACGCACCCGCGGGGCGTATTCCGCCGCGCGCCATCATCTCGATCGTGCCTATACCCTGAGGACGCGCCTCCACGGGGCGGATGCCCCGGCCGTCGCCGAGGTGCTCAAGGAACAGGCCTGGTTGGATCTCGATACCGGCCACACCGCCGCCGCGGCGCGGGGCTATCGCCAGGCCCTCGCCCGTTACCCCGAGGATTCGGGCTACGCCGCCGAGCGGGCCGCCATCCTGAACGACCTGGCGACCCTTTATCATCAAACGGGGGATTTCGCCGAGGCCGAGACCCGTTATCGACAGGCCCGCTCGACCCTCGTCCGCCGCTATGGCGAGACCCATCCGGCGGTGGCCCGCATCGAGCTCAGCCGCGCCAAACTCAACCGTGAGCAGGATCGACTCGAGACGGCCGAAGAGGCCCTCAGCACGGCCTCCCAGGGCTTCGAGGCGATCTACGACCCGGAACACCCGGTGTTCACCGAACTCACCCTTGAGCGGGCCACCTTGCGCCTGGCCCAAGGCCGACTGGGGGCCGCCCGCGAGGCCTACGAGGCGGCCCGCCTTGCCTACCGGGAACGCTTGGGCCCCAACCACCCAGCCATCGCGACGATCCTGGAAGGACTCGCCCGCGTCGCCCATCGTCGAGGCGAGCTCGAGACCAGCGCCACCCACTACCGCGACGCCATCGAGCACCGGAAAATGCACCTGGATCCGGCCCACCCCGAGGTGGCCACGGCCTACCTGCAGCTCGGCATGGTCCAGCACGATGCCCAGCACCGCGCCGCGGCGCGCTCGGCCTACACGCAGGCCGCAACCTGTTGTCGCCAGCCGCAGGCCCAAACACTCCGCGCCGACGCCTACCACAACCTCGGGGTATTGGAGTACGAGGCCGGTCGCTTCGAGGCCGCACGCGAGGCCTTGAAACAGGCCATTGAACACCGACGTTCCGAGGATTCGGCGAATCGCCTCGCGCAGGCCGACAGCCTATTGCTGCTCGGTCTGATCGAGCAGCGGACCCAGGCCTTCGCCGCCGCGAAAGCCGCCTACCAGCGCGCCCGAGCAATCAAGGAGGGGCTCTTGGGGCCCGATGACCCCGCGGTCAAGCGAATCGGTGCATTGCAGGACACCCTCGAACGCCAACGCACAACACTCGACGGTTTATTCAATGCCGACCCGACCCCCGACACCGGACCCGACACCGGGGTAACAGACAATACGACCGATTGATCGAAAGCCCTTGACGCGAGCGTTCGCGTCACTTCGTCTGCGTTAACGGCGAATCGAACAATCAACGATGAAAGTTCGCCGAGAGAGGCGGCTCAAGCGAATCGTCATCGCACAACCCATGAATTAAATAGAGCCCTTGACGAACAAGAAGCGCATGCTTAATTTTTTCGCGTTATCTCTCTAATTCAGGACTGTGCTGCGCCAATGAACGACGACTTGGAAAAGAAACCGTTAAAAGAGCTCGAACAACTCAAAGAACGACTCGAAAAGACCATCGAGGAGAAGACGAAGAATCGTAAGGCGGAATGCTTCGAACGCTTCGAGGCCATCGCCGATGAATACGGTTTGACCGTCAGCGAAGTGGTGTGCGAGTACATCACGTGCGGCGAACCGAGCCGAACGACCCCGCGGGATGTCCCCACGTCGATCAAGAACAACTTAAAACGCCTCGCACCGCACGGGCTTTACAACCCCAACGCCCCGAAGGGCCAGGCGTGGTGGCGAAAGCCCCCGGACGGCGAGCGCTGGAATCGTATGCCCCCGTGGTTGAGCCAGGAAATCACCCTGCTGCAAGAACGGATCAACAGCAGTCGGGTTCCGGAGGAAGAGCTGCGTCGCTTGGCCGAACGCTTCCCGCCCGCGGCGGATGACTCCGCTTAATCCGACCCACCCCCATCCGCTGAGTCCAGAGGAACCCGCCCCGTGGCGAGCCAAACGGTGCCCTGTCGTGCCCAGGCGTTCCCCGAAGCGCCCGTCGTCGCCCAACCCTGCCCGCTGGAACGCCTCGGGGCCCTCGGTCGCGGCCTCGACGGTCGACAGGGACGCAATCGCGCGGATCTCCACCGGCTCCAGATCCGGGCCGAGACCGACATCGATGCCATCGAATGCTTCCTGCAGGAGTTCACCGCCTCACCCGGAACCTGGCGGACCTACCGCAAAGAGGCCGAACGGCTCTTGCTTTGGGCAATCCTCGTGCGCCGCCGGGCCCTATCGGATCTCGACCGTCAGGACTTCGAGGCCTACCTGAACTTTCTCGCCGATCCCCAGCCCCGCGCCCTGTGGTGCGGCCCGCGCCGGCCGCGCTCGGCTAGCGATTGGCGCCCCTTCGTCGGGCCCCTCGGGCGATCCGCGCAGGTGGCCGCCCTTGCCTGCATCAACTCCTTGTTGACCTATCTGGTCGAAGCGGGCTACGTCCGCGCCAACCCGTTGGCCTTGATCCGCCAACGCCGGCGCCGGGCACTGGCCGGCCAATTCCCGGCCCTTGGCCCAGAACGCTATCTGGACGGAGCGATGCAAGGTGCCGTTTTTGCCGCCCTGGAGGATCGCCGGCGCGACACCCCGCGCGAGCGCCATCGCTATGAGCGCGATCGCTTCCTACTCGCCCTGTTGTTCCTCCTCGCCCCACGGGCCGGGGAACTCGAGGCGCATCGCATGAACAGCTTCCGCGAGGTCCGCGGGCGCTGGTGGTGGTATGTGCTCGGCAAGGGCGATAAGCCCGCCCGCATCCCCGTCAACGACGACATGCTCGCGGCCTTGCAGCGTTATCGAACCCATCTGGGGCTGACCCCGCTGCCGTTCCCCGAGGATGAGACGCCCTTGCTGCTCAGTCTCAACGGACGCCGGGGCATCACGGCACGGCGTCTGAACCAGATTCTCAAAGAACTATTCCATCGGGCGGCCGAGCGGCTCGAGGCGCAGGCCCCCCACAAGGCCGCGCGCCTGCGACGCGCCTCCGCGCATTGGGGGCGACACACGGGGATCACCGGTCAAGTCGACAGCGGCCTGGCAGCCCACTACGTTCAGCGTCACGCCCGCCACGCCGATCCACGGACCACGGACCGCTATATTCACACCGAAGACGAACGCTGGCATGAGGCCGCGCAGCAGCATCGTCTGCCGTCGTTCGACGACGGCGAGACAGACCCAGACACCGATCAACCGACCTGAGGCCGACCCCGACCTCGGGTGGATCGCGGCTCACTCACGCACCAAACCCCACCACCGGATCGTTCATCGTGGCCACAACCCCAATCGATCTTCGCGGACTGCAACCCCCTTTGGGGACCGACCGATTCGTGTACATGCTCGAACCGGTCTCGTTTCGGGCGCGGGTTGCCGCCCCGCCCGAGGCGGCCGGGTCGCTCGAGGTCCAACTCTGGACCAATACCGTCCACGGGCGGAATCCCGAGGGGCTCTGGCACGCCATCCCCCTGAGGTTGTCGTCCCGTGCCGCCGAGGCGGTGATCTACGGGACGACCCTCCGGCCGACGGCAACCGGCGATTTCCAATTCACCTTCCGTTGGCGCGCGCAGCCCCCCGCTGAGGACCGAGCGCCCGCGGAGTGGAGTTGGGCCGGCGAACCCGGCGGCGACGGACGGCTCCAGGTCGCCCCGCCAGATCCCCAGCAGCTCTGGACCCAAGGCCCGCGTTTCGCCTGGATCCACGAGGCCGTCGGGGTCGGCAACCTACTCGCGGCCGGTCAAGCCGCGGAACTCGGTTTCCAAGCCGTGCTCAACCTCGCCGAGGAGTTCCCGGAGGTGCTCCCGCCCGGCCATCGCCTGAGCTACCGGCACATCCCGTTGCGGGACGGGGCCGATCACCCGATCGACCCGGCGGATATCGCCGCGGCCGTGAGCTGGCTGGAGGAACGCATCGCCGGGGGCGAGCCGACCCTTGTCAACTGCCGGGCGGGCATCGGCCGCAGTGGCTCCATCGGTGTGGCCCTCATCTACGCCCGCCATCGGCATTGGCCCTACCGGGACGCCCTCGAGCATGTCTGGGCCCACAAGCCCGACGTCTATCCCCATCGGGGGCTCGAGGCCAGCCTGCCCGGGCTGTTCCCGCGGCGCCGTCCGGGTTAGCGGGGTGCCGCCAGGGGCGTGATCACGGCGAGATCCCTCACCGGGGCGCCCCGCGATTGGATCAAGCGCATCAGGTCCTGGGCCAATTCATCGGGGTCCACCGGCTTGACGGCCAGCCACGGGATTCCGAGGTCCTGGGCACGTTCAAAGGCTCGCTCGTGATCCGGGCTCACGCCCGGCTCGGAGGTGGCCACGATGACGAGCTCCGGGTGATTCGAACGCAGGACCCGAAGGTTCGGGATGCACTGCGGATAGTGAAGCAGTAGATCGATCACGAGGAGACGGATGGCCCGGTCCTGCAGGCGATCCTGCGTCTCGGCTTCCGTCGGACACGTCAAGACCTGATGGCCCGTCCCCAACAGGGGGCGACATAGCGCGTTAACGACGTGGGGATCATCATCAACGACCAGGAGTTTTTCCACGGGACCTCCGGTCCGATTGCTGAGGACAAAAGGTGACAACGTATCCGTCGCCTTCCTGGAGCTTAGCCGGTCAACGACTGATGTGCCGCTGCGCCCGCGATGGACCCCGGGATTTCACGTGCCGGAACACCCCCCCGAGCCCCTTCTTCCATTCCGATTCGGCACGCTCTATACTCGTTTCCCCAAAGCGGGTTGGGTCGCTCGAGCCCGGCAAGACCGGGGCGTCGCAGGGAATGCGTACGGTATCCGAACCGGATCGATCCCCAAGTCCGCCACGCCCTGTACGCATTGCCCGAGTCCTCCGAGACGGATGGCTCGGCCTCAACCCCTCGTTTAAGCGAGCCGATACAATCCCGTGCCCTGCCAATTTCCATCGTGTATCCAACCCGTCCGCGAACCCGTGCGCGCCGCGACGATCGGACCTGACCGGCCATCCCGTCGTTTGCTTCCTCGCCCCGCATTCGCCTCGGGACCGGGCCGTGGGGCAGGCACCCTCCGTCGCGGGGTATGGCTCCTTTGTCTCGTTCCGGGCCTATTGGCCGCCAACCCCACCATTCAGCACCACCCAACCGGCGATCCGGCAACCGCCCTGGTGCGGATCGAACGCACCTGGACGGCCGCAGCGGACGAGACGCCGCCGCGCTATCACGTCGAACTGACGAACGCGACCGATGCGGAGGGGGGCAATGGGCGCGAGCAGATCCTGCACGCTCTCGTGATTGAGGAGGCCCTCCCCCCGGAAGCCTGGTTCGCGGTACGCGACATACGGCACAGCCGGGGTGCCATCGCGCGCCAGTCGGCCGTACTCGCCCCTTGCCGCCCGCTGCGACTCGATCGTTTGCGGGGCTTTGACCCGGGCCAGAGCCAGTTGACACCCACGATGCGGGCGCGAATACGGACCTGGTCCGAACGCCTCGACGCGGCTGGGGCCTGGTGGCTGATCGGACACACGGATCAGGTAGGCCGCGCCGCCGTCAATCAGCGCCTCTCCGAGGATCGGGCCCGTGCCGTGCAGGCCCTTTGGGTGGAGCTCGGGGCCAAGGCCGACGGCATTCGTATCCGCGGCCAGGGCGAGAACGCCCCCCTGCGGCCGGGACAAGCGAACGCGGCGGCCGACCGCCGGGTCGAGCTCTACCCCCGCCGCTACCCCCGGCTGCGCTGGGAACTGCCGCGCCTCGCCCCGGGCGAACGCGCGCACCTGAGCGTCACTTTCCGCCGCGGCCCCGAGTTCCCAGACCGGGCCGGCGCGCTCGCCCAGCCCAACCCGTGCGTCCAGCCGACGATCCGCCACGGCCGCACCCGGCCGACCCCGGCCGAATTGGCACTCAACACCCGCCTCGAGCAGACGACGCCGGGGGGGGCGCGGACCGCCGAGGAGCCCCTGAGCGCCTGCGAGCCGGCCTTGGTCGAAGTGACGGTGACCAACACCGGGCAACGCCGCCTCGAGTCCGTGGCCCTGCGCCATCAGCTGCCCCCTGGATGGCCCATCGAGGCCGCCTCGGACCATCCCGATCCGGCCGCGCGGCTCGACCGATTGGACGAGGGCATGACCGTGACCCGCCGCTACCGGATCGGCCCCTGGTTCGGCGCGGCTCAGGACGGAACGGGCATCCCCCGCCGCGGCGTCATCACCCTGGCGGCCCAGGCCACCCCCACAGCCCAAGCTAGCGCCGAACTGCCGGTGACGATCCGCTGGCCCCGTCTCACGCTCGGGGCCAGCGACCGGACTGACCCCATCTACCCGGGCACCAGCGTGCCCGTGGAGGTCACCGTCGATAACCCGGGCGATGAACCGTTCTACGACCTGATCGTCGAGGCCCGACTGCCCCCGGGCACCGAGCAGCCAGGGGGGGGCGAGGGCCCTTGGCGATGGCGGGTCGGACGGCTCGAGGCCGGGGCGACGGTCCGCCGCACCCTGCGCTTTCGCCCCATGGTCAACCGCAACGACCCGGAGTACCCCATTCGGCTCCAGGCCTTCGATGGGGCCTATGGGGATACGGCAGCCAATCGATGCGTTACCGCCGAGCGTCCGGTCACTCGGGAGCTCCAGGCCCTGGCGCGCCCGACGATTCGGCTGGAACCCGCGGCCGAAACGGTCTTACTGGGCCAGGAGACCACCGTTGTCGCCGAGATCACCAACCCCAATCCGATCGATCAACGGTATCGCATCGCGGGCCGGTTGGACCCAACGGTGTGGACCGTCCAGGCCGATACCTTCGCCGTTGCCGACGACACCGGGGCATGGCAAACGCGTCCGACTCGCCTCGCCCGGCTCGAGGACGGGCGATACCGCCTGCTGACCGAAGCAACGGGGGATCCACTCACCCTCACGCTGGGTCCCCGGGAGACCCGCCGCGTCCGTCTACCGCTCAAGGCCCACGGCGTCCGCGAGGGAACCGCCTTGGCCGCGGTTTCCGCAGCCCGCGTGAGCGACTTCGATCCCGCGGCGGTCGACCTTCGCATCCGCTCCATCGAGGGGCTGACCGAAGCGGCCACCTCGATCGATATCATCGTGTACCGATAGGGGAGAACGGGCTTTGATCGGACGAATGGCCGAATCGGCGCCTCGGGCTTGCGTGCAGCTCACACGCCGCCGACGACCCGGGAGCCGCCGCGCGGCGATCGGCCTCGGGCTTCTCGTCCTGGCATGCCTCGGCGGCGGGGGCCCCCTGGCCGCTGAACGCGCCCCGGAGGTGCCGTCCTCGCTCACCGTGGCCTTCACCTCGGACCCCCCGTGGACGCTTCGGCCGGATTCGAGTACCGGAGCGCCGGCCACCGCGACCCAGCCCGAGGGCTTTACCGTCGATTTATGGATCCAGCTAGCCGAGACCCTCGATACACCAACCGAGTGGCACTATGCCGCGTCCACCGCATCGGTGATCGGGGCCGTCCATGGGGGATCGGTGGATGTCGGGCTGGTCAGTTTTCCACCGGAGACGCCGGGCCTCGGGGTCAGCGCCCTCGTTTTGGCGGATCCCTCCCTGCTGACCATCATCCGGCAATTCCTGACGCAGTTGGCCGAGTCGACGACCTGGGGGCTGCTGCTCACGCCGCTCGGCCTGTTCCTCGGTGCCGCCCATATCCGCTGGCTGGCCGATCGGCTCGGCCGACCCGAGCACCGCCAATTCTCGGGCCGTTATGTCACCGGGATCACCGATGCCTCCTGGTGGCTGATCAGCCTCGCCCTCGAGTGGGAAGGCACGAGCGTTAAGACGCCCCTCGGCCGGTTGTTCGATCTGTTCTGGCATCTCGGCGGCGTGGTCGTGCTGGCCGGACTCATCGGGGTGCTCACCGCCTCGCTGACCCTGCAATCCCTGGAAGAACGCGTCACGAGCTGGGGGGATATCGAAGGCCGACCGATCGCCGTGCCCTCGCGTGAGACCGCCCTCATCGCCGGACTCGAACGCTTCCGCCCCGGCCCCATCCGGCAGGATGCACCGGGCGAGGCCGCCGTCGAGCGCCTCCTCCGCGGGGAAGTCGCGGCCGTGATTGCCGCCGAGGCCACCATCCATCGCCTCGCCGAGGGGCTGGACGCCCGCCAACGGGACCGAGTCACCGTCCTACCGGAATCCGTCAACCATCAACGTTACGCCCTCGTCATGCGCCCCGACCACCCGCTCCGACCGCGGGTGGAGGGCTTCCTCGCCGAGGCCCGGGGAAACCGTGGTTTCGAGTCGAGTCTCCTCGATACCCTGGCGGCGCAATGGGGCCTCACAGAGGCCCTGGCACGGCCCTAAGGGGGCACAGCCGAGGGGACGCGCCCGGCATACCGAAACCAAGACCCGGGCGCCGACGGCACCGGCCCGATACCGGGCGGGTGCCCCGGCCCACCCGAGGATCCAACGCATACCCCGGCCACGCCGCATCGACGGCGTTTGGCCCTCAAGCGCGTTTTTGACAAACGCCCGCTTGCACGCCCGCCCGGGAGGGGTCCGGCGACGCACCGGGATCCACTGACCCACCCTGGGGGACACCGCGCCTCATGATTCCCTACGACCCCAAGAAACCCCTCGCGATCATCTTTGCCACCCACGGAACGGTCGGACCGCGGGTGGTCGGCTATGTCGCCATCATGGCCTTGTGGAGTGCCGCGATCGTGACGCTGCACCAGGTCTTCCCGATTCGCTTCGATTTTGGAACCGCGGCCCACACGATCGTGGGGGTTGCCCTGGGCCTATTGCTGGTCTTCCGAACCAATACCGCCTATGACCGCTATTGGGAGGGACGCCAGCAGCTAGAAGAACTGGGCATCGCGACCCGTAATCTCGCCATCCGGGCCAACGCCGTGGTCCCACCGGATGAAACCGACTACCGACACCGCCTGGCAACGCTCATCAATGCCTACGTGGTTGCCGTCAAAGAACAGCTTCGGGCGGGCATTGGCGTCCAGGCGCTAAACCTACCGGACGAGGCGAGCCGGACCCAGATGCAGGGGTTTACCGATCCGCCGATCGGCCTCCTCGCGCAGCTGACCCAACACAGCCGTGGGCTGGTGAAACAGGGCTGGATCGCCCCACCGGAATACGGTGCCTTCGCCGGCGATATCAACCAGTGTCAAGACGTCTACCGCTCCCTCGTCCGAATCCGCTCCACCCCCATCCCCTTCGCCTACGTTAATCAGCTCAAGGTCTTCATGTTGCTGTACCTGGCAACACTGCCCTTTGCATTGGCCCCCGCCTTCGATTGGGGCACCGTCGTGGCGGTGGTCTTTATCGTCTACGCCTTGGTCGGAATCGAAGAGATCGGCGTCGAGATCGAGGACCCCTTCGGCGACGACCCCAACGACCTCCCCGCCGATGCGTTGTGCTCGGCCATCCAGCGAGACATCCACGAGCTGTTGCACCATTCGGCCGCCAGTTAGGCCGCCAAGGAACGCATCGGTCGCGTGCTGTGCTCGCGGCCCCGGCCGCTACCAACCCAGGATCTTCCCCTACACCCTAATCCGGAGTCGCCTCTGTGAAGAAATCGCGTCTGATCCGTTTCCTCGGTTACTCGGCGGGCGGCCTGATCGCCTATCTTCTGCTCCTGGTCGTGCTGATCCAACTGGAGAAGGGCGCCGGCGACGACGCCAGCATCACTAATCTATTGGACGGCATCTGGTTCTCCATCGTCACCCTGACAACGGTCGGTTACGGGGACATGTCACCGGTCACCATCCCTGGCAAACTGGTCGGAATCCTCTTCGTATTGGCCAGTATGGGGGTCTTGGGCCTATTAGTCGGCCAGATCGCCTCGATTATCCAAGAGGTTCGGCAGAACGCCCGCTTCGGCTATAACGGGACGACTTTTACCCAACATGTCGTCATCGTCGGCTGGGATCGATTTGCCCAGACCGTCGCTGAACAAATACTCGCCGCCAACGGCCGGATCGCCATTGTCACCGACGATCAAGAGCAGATCGAACTCATCTCCGAGGCCTATGACAAACGACGGGTCTACACCCTGCTCGCGGATTTTTTCAACCTCGATATGCTCGAGAAGACCCGCATCACGGACTCGAATATCGTCTTCGTCAACCTCCCCGACGATACCGATAAACTTGTGTACCTCATCAATGGCAAAAAGCGTTTCGGTGAAGCGGTCGACTTCGGGGTGATCGTCAACGACGGCGAACTGGTCGCGACCTTCGAGAACGCCGGCGCCACGATCGCCCTGTCCCGGGACGCGATCGATGCCAAGCTCATCGCCAGCTATGTCTTCGAAGCGGAAGTCGCCCAGCTCACGGAACGGCTCATCGGTGCCGCCACCGACACCGAAGACCAAGACATCCAGGAATACCGGGTGACCGAAAAGAATCCGTTTCGTGGCATGGCCTACAACGATGCATTTTTCTCGGTCAAACAGCGCTTCGGCGCGATCCTGGTCGGAATCAGCACGACCCGTCAGGGCGAGCGGACCGTCCTGGAGAACCCGACCGATCCCAAGCTGACCATCGAGGCCGGGGATTTTCTGTTGGTCATCACCACCGGGGGGCAGGCCATCGAGCTCCAGCGCGCCTTCGGTACCGGTGAAGGCGCCCTGTAGCATCCACTCATCGAGGTATCCCATGACACCCGAGCCCACAGCGCAACGCAAGACGATCACCGTAGTCGGCTGGGACAAGTTCGGCCGCTTGGTCGCCGAGCAACTCATCGCCGCCGGGAAACACGTCCATGTCCTATCCGCCGAGGCGAGCACTGTCGAAGCCATCAATCACGGCGCCACCGATGCGATCCAGGCCACCCATGTCCCCGATCTGGGCGGTTTCCACGGCGCGGAGCACACCGCCCTCAGCGAGGCCGAAGCGGCCCTCGTCAACCAGCCCTCGGACCGCGAGAAGCTGATCTACATCTTCAACCTGCGCCACGACTTCCCGGACCTCAAGGTCATTGCCCCGGTTAACAACGCCAACCTGCAAGAAACCTTCATCGCGCAAGCGAATGTCTTCCCTTTGTCCCGGGACGAGATCAGCGCCAAGATCTTCTCCAGCTACTTGTTCGAACGGGACGTCGCCACGCTACTGAGTGACATCCTCTCCCCGATCGTCGGCGAGGACGAGCATGACATCCAACAGTTCCCGGTTCAGGGCTCGAATCCCTTCCTCGGACGTCCCTATGGCGAGACCTTCGTCGCATTTCGAACGCAATTCCAGGCGGTGCTGATCGGCCTGTCCAAGCATGGACCGAGCGGTCATACGCTGCTGAAAAACCCCGGGGATGAGACCCTCGTGGAGGACCAGGACTTGCTCATCGCCATTGTCAATCAGCGGGCTGCGGCCTCCATCCGTGAGGCCTTCGGGCTCGAACCGGACTAG
>CAYFWJ010000068.1:4631-14721 GCA_964346755.1 uncultured Ectothiorhodospiraceae bacterium | reverse complement strand
GGGTGGGCCCTCGTGCCGGTGTTCGTCTGGTGGGGGGTCTTCGCGGGGCTACCCGGGTTGGCCGGGGTGATCCAGCCCTGGGTCGACACCGAGGTTCAGGATCTCCTCGCCCGGCGTGAGGCGGCCTTCGGGGTTGGCTACGGGGTGCTTGTCGGGCTGGGGGGCCTGGTGATCCTGGTCCTCGCCTTCCTGCGCCACAGCGCGTGGACGCGCACGCTCGCGGCCGCGGCGGTCCTGATGGGGCTGTTCAATGGCGCGGTTGTGCCGGCGGTCGGCACGCTGCAGCAAGGGCCGATCCAGGCCGCCGGCGAGTATGCGCGGCACCACATCGATCCGGCGACGCCTGTGGTGATGTGGCGACAACAGACCCCGAGCTTCAGCGTCTACCGCCAAGCGGTGACCCCGCGGCGACGGCCGCGGGTCCACGAGGTGGTCCTGACCCATCGGCGCCATCTGGATGAAATCCTGCCGGTGGCGGTCTTATATCAGCAAGGGGGGGTGGTCTTGGCTCGGCGTCTATCCCCCAACGCCTCGGTGTCTCGGGCTATCGTGGCTCGCGGGACTGTTTTTTGAAGGGGGTGACCGGCCCCGGCGAATCGTACGAGGTATGTCCCCTATGGAATGCATCGGCATTTTGACCCGGTTGAAGGGGATCGGGCCGTTGATCCTCGCGGTTGGATTGGTGGGGTGTGCGAGTCCCGTGCCCGCGCCCATCCGCCAACCCTTGGCGGAGCCGGTCTCGTTCGAGACCGTGCGTCGCGCCCCGGAATCGGTGATCGGCCGCACCGTGCGCCTGGGCGGATCCATCCTCGAGGTGAGGAATCGCTCGGAGACGACGGTCATCGAGGTCCTGCAACGGCCTCTGGGCAGGCAGGGACGGCCTCGGACAGGGGGCGATAGTCAGGGGCGTTTCCTGGCAGTGCTGGAGGGTTTTCACGATCCCTTGGTCTATACCCAGGAGCACAGGTTGACGGTGGTGGGCCGAATGACCGGGACCCAGACCGGAACCATCGATGATTACCGCTACGCGTATCCGACGATTCAAGTGACCCAACATTGGCTGTGGGAGCCGGCGTCGGAGCCCACTGAGCCCGCTTACGGGTATCCCCTGTATTACCCCTTCGGATGTGATCCCTGGTGGCCCTATCGATGTTATCCCTAGGTCCGATGGGGATCCCGGGTGAGCGAGTGCGCGCGCGGGGCGGTCGATGCCTCCCCCGGGGTTTGGGCCTCGCCCTCATGGGGGCGGCCCTATTGACGACGGCCTGTGCGGTCGGGCCGCGGTTCGCCACGGGGGATGCCCGCATGTCGCCGCCGGCCACGCGGGCGGCGGATGTAACCCCGGGGACGACAGTGATCTGGGGGGGCGTGATCGTCGCGACCACCAACCGGGCGGACGGGACCCAGCTCGAGATCCTGAGTTATCCCCTCGGTTCGTGGCAGCGCCCGGACCGCGCGGCCCGAGCCCAGGGGCGGTTCTTGGTGCGTCAAGCGGGTTACCTGGAGCCTCAGGCCTATGCCTCGGGTCGACGGGTAACGGTGCGTGGTCAGGTGGTCGAGATCACGCGGGGTCGGATCGGCGAGGCCACGTATCGCTATCCGGTCGTCGAGCCGGACCCCGAAGGCGTGTATCTCTGGCCCGAGTCCTCGGGCGGGGAGCCGCAGTTTCGGTTCGGGTTCGGGCTGCAGTTTTCGAACTAGGGCGTATCGCGCGGTGGTTGATCGTTGGCCCCGCTGCCTGTGCTACGATTCGACACCAGCCGATCACCGCTGAACACGTCGTGACTCGCTCGCGGGCAAGCGCCGCGTCACGTATCGTCCATCTTGGAGGGCAAACCCTATGCATCATCCGGGTACGACCGTCACCCAATTCATCATCGAGGAGCAGCGCCGTTTCCCGAGTGCCACCGGCGACTTCACGATGTTGCTCAACGATATCGTGACCGCCTGCAAAGTGGTGTCCAATGCCGTGAACCACGGGCAGCTCGGGGATGTGCTTGGCACCGCGGGCATTGAGAACGTCCAGGGTGAGACCCAGAAGAAGCTGGATGTCATCGCCAACGACGTCATGTTGCGTTCGAACGAATGGGCCGGCCATTTGGCGGCCATGGGGTCGGAGGAGATGGACGACATCTATCCGATCCCCGCGGGCTATCCCCGAGGCAAGTATCTGTTGGTCTTCGATCCCCTGGATGGGTCGTCGAACATCGATGTGAATATCTCCATCGGCACCATCTTTTCCATCCTGCGCTGTCCGGAAGGAGTCGAGCATCCCACCGCGGAGGACTTCCTCCAATCCGGGACCGAGCAGATTTGCGCCGGCTACTGCCTCTATGGCCCAGCGACCATGCTGGTTTTGACCACCGGCAACGGGGTGCAGGGTTTTACCCTCGATCAGAACATCGGTGAATTCCTGTTGACTCATGAGAACATCACGATCCCGGAGGATACCCAGGAATTTGCCATCAACGCCTCCAACAGCCGGTTCTGGGAGCCACCGGTCAAGCGCTACATCGACGATTGTCTAGCGGGCAAAGAAGGGCCGCGGGGCAAGGACTTCAACATGCGCTGGGTGGCCTCGATGGTGGCCGAGGTGCATCGCATCTTGATACGCGGCGGGGTGTTCATGTACCCCATGGACAGCAGGACCAAGGCGAAGGGACAGGGCGGTAAGCTGCGCCTGATGTACGAGGGCAACCCGATGAGCTTCCTTGTCGAACAGGCCGGCGGGCGAAGCATCGATGGCCACCGGCGGATCATGGAGGTGGCGCCCGAGGATCTCCATCAGCGTATCCCGGTGATCCTCGGCTCGCGCAACGAGGTCGAGACCATCGCCCAGTACCACCGGGATGCCGGCGCGTAGGCCGCCGGCGCGGCGTACGGCCAAGCTGGGCGTCGGCGGGTGATCGATATCTACTGCGAGCGGCTCGGCCCCGGGCTCGGGGCCGAGCCGCTCAACGCGCTCACCAATGCGGCCTTCGTCCTGGTGGCGTGGTTGCTGTGGCGTCAGCGGCCTCGTGGGTTGGCGTTGCCCTGGGTCGTATCCGGGTCGATCGTGTGGATCGCCGCCATCGGGGTGGGCAGCGCGGCTTGGCATCTCTGGCCGATTCCGGCGACGGGGCTCGCCGATACGCTGCCCATCGCCCTGTTTATCCTGACCTACGTCGCCGGTTTCCTCCAGCAACGCCAAGGCCTCGGGCTCGCGATCAGCTGGATCATCGGCGTTGTCCTGGTGCTGGCGATGGGGCCCGTGGCCTTCCTCCTGCCATCCGGGTTTTTGAACGGCAGTGGTCCTTATTTGGTGCCTGCGGTTGGGCTGGTCGTGCTGGCCTGGCTTCGGCGTCGTAGGGATCCGGCCCTGGCGGTCTCGATGGCCGGCACGGTCGGGATCTTTGGCGTCTCGCTGGGGGCGCGAAGTCTCGATGCCGCCATTTGCCCCTATCTCGCGATCGGGACCCACTTCCTCTGGCATGTCTTGAACGCGTGGGTTTTGTACCGCCTCACCCGCGATTGGTGGCGATTTCCCCCGAGTCACGGCTGGTGGGCGTCCCGCCCGGGGGCTCGCTGAGGGTGGGGCGCCGCTCCCTCCTGCCCGCCCTGTCGATGGCGACCTCCGAGGCCTCCCATGTCCGATCTCTATCCGCCGATTCGGCCCTACGCAACCCACCGCCTGGATGTGGACGATGGGCACAACCTGTATGTCGAGGAATGCGGACAGCCCCAGGGCCTACCCATCGTTTGCCTGCACGGGGGACCGGGTGGGTATTGCAGTCCCACCTACCGGCGATTCTTCGACCCCGATACGACCCGGGCGGTCCTGTATGATCAACGGGGCTGCGGGCGATCCCGGGCCCGGCACGACTTGGTTCGGAACACCACGGACCATCTCGTGGCGGATCTTGAACGTATCCGCGCCCATCTGCACATCCCGCGATGGGTGGTGTTCGGGGGGTCCTGGGGGGCAACCCTGGCCCTCGCCTATGCCGAGGCCCATCCCGACCGGGTTCAGGCCCTGATCCTGCGCGCCCCCTTCCTCGGGCGGCGGGAGGATCTGGACTGGCTGTATCAGGACGGGGCGAATCGCATCTATCCCGATCACTGGGCGCGTTTTGTCCAAGCGTTGTCCACGCCGGAGCGGGCGGATGTGATCACCGCCTTTCATCGGCGGCTGACCGGGGCGGACGAGGTGGCCCGCATGGCCGCAGCCAAGGCCTGGGCCAGTTGGGAGGCCCATTTGTCGACGGTGCAGTCATCGCTCGGTTCGGAACCCTTCGGCGAACCCCAGGCCGCGCTGCGATTGGCACGGATCGAGAGCCATTACTTCGTCAATCGTTGCTTCTTGGAGCCCAATCAACTCCTCCAAGCGATAGGCCGGATTCGCCAGATCCCCGGCATTATCGTGCATGGCCGCTTCGATGCGGTGTGTCCCCCGACTCAGGGCTGGGCGTTGGCCGAGGCCTGGCCGGCGGGGGAGCTCCGCATACAGCCTGATTCCGGCCACGCCATCAGCGAGCCCGGGATTCAGCGGGCATTGTTCGAGGCCACGCGCGAAATCGTGCAGCGGCTGTCATGATCGGATTGATTCAACGGGTCACCGCCGCCGAGGTGCGCGTCGCCCATCGGGTCGTCGGGTCCATCGATCGGGGGCTTTTGGTCTTGGTCGGGGTGACGGATTCGGACACCGAGGCGAACGAGGCGCGTTTGGCACGGCGGCTGCTCGGCTATCGGGTCTTCCCGGATGCGGCCGGGCGGATGAATCGGAACGTCCAGGAGGTGGGGGGCGGGCTGCTACTCGTGCCGCAGTTCACGTTGGCGGCGGATACCCGCAACGGGCTGCGTCCGAGCTTCACCCCGGCGGCGCCCCCGGATGCGGGGGCCCAGCGGTTCGCGGGTTTGGTGGCCGCCGTTCAGGGCGCCGATATCCCGGTGGCGACCGGCCTCTTTGGCGCCGATATGGCGGTTTCCCTGGTCAACGATGGACCCGTCACGTTCTGGCTTGAGGGCTGATCCCTCAGCGGGCGGCGGGCTGCCTTTGATGTCCTCTGTCGCTTTGGCCGGCCGTCTCGCGCAGTCGTTCGAGGTCGTCGATGACGATGAGCTTGCGCCGGACGTGGAGGATGCCCAGGGTTTGCAGGCGGGTCAGGACGCGGCTCACGGTCTCGACGGCGAGCCCCAGGTAGTTGGCGATGTCGCCGCGGGACATCGGGAGATGGAACTCCCGGGGGGAGAATCCGCGCTCCTCGTACCGGGTGGAGAGATTGAGCAGGAAGCTGGCCAAGCGTTCCTCGGCGGTCTTCTTGCCCAGGAGCAGCATGAGCTGACTATCCGTGTACAGCTCCTTACTCATGAACCGCAGCAGCTGCCGATTCAGGCTTTGCACCTCGCTGGCCATGTCTTCCAGGAGATGGAAGGGGATCTCGCAGATGCTCGCGGTCTCCAGGGTCAGGGCCGAACTGGCGTGGACCCCCGTTGCCAGGGCATCGAGTCCGATGATCTCGCCCGGAAGATGAAAGGCCATGATCTGCATCTGGCCATCATCTCCGAGCGTGAAGGTCTTCACAGAGCCTGAACGGACGATGTAGAGGGCCTTCATCGGATCGCCGGCGTGGTAGATGGCCGTGTCGCGCTTCAAGGGGCGTCCCCGCTTGACGATCCGGTCGAGCCGCTGGAGGTCCGCCTCTTCCATGCCGAGGGGGAGACACAGGGATTGCACTTGACAATCCCGACAAGCCACCTTGAGCTCGCTGAGATTGACGACTTTGCTCGGGCTGTGATCACCAGACATAAGCGTTCGGGTGGCAGTTGAGGAGGCCCAGTTCAATAAGCGAAGCGTCATCTACGATAGCCAACTTACTCGACAAAAACAATGCGGAATTCGTCGCGTCTCAACCGGGTCGGCCGCGACGGCGGCGCATGCTCGATCGGCGCGTACCGCCGCCGGATGGGTAGTGTTTGAGCGCGTCGGCTATCGGTTGTGCGTTCGAAGGCGTATCATACAAACTGACGCCTGTAGAGGCGGGCGATTCGGCGGCCTCGGTCATCGATGACCGAGGCCGTCTTGACGGGCCGTTGCGAGCGATTCCTATGACCGATTCAACACCGAGCCGATACGCCGAGGTGGAGCGTGAGACCCTGGAGACCGCGGTCCGCATCCGCTTAGACCTTGACGGTGGGGGGCAGAGCCAACTCGAGACCGGCGTGCCGTTTCTGGACCACATGCTGGCCCAGGTCGCCCGCCATGGTGGGCTCGATCTGCACGTCGCCGCGCGCGGCGATCTGGCCATCGATGCCCATCATACCGTCGAGGATATCGGGATCACCCTCGGCCAAGCCCTGGCACGCGCCGTCGGTGACAAACGGGGGTTGACCCGCTACGGGCACGCCTATGTGCCGCTCGATGAGGCCTTGTCCCGCGTCGTTGTGGATTTCTCGGGGCGTCCGGGCCTGGAGTACCACGTGACCTATCCTCGGGCGCGGGTCGGTGACTTCGATGTCGATCTGCTCCGCGAATTCCTCCAGGGGCTGGTGAACCATGCCCAGATCACCCTCCACATTGACAATCTCCGGGGACGCAACGCCCATCACATCGCCGAGACGGTCTTCAAGGCCCTTGGCCGAGCCTTGAAAATGGCTTTGACGCGTGAGGCTGCCGCCGAGATCCCGTCGACCAAGGGTCAGCTCTAGGGGATTCGATGAGCGAAACGGTTGTCGTGGTCGACTATGGGATGGGCAATCTCCGCTCGGTCGCCAAGGCCTTGGAGCGGGTTGCCTCACCGGGACAGGTCGTGCGCGTGTCCGACGACCCCGCGCAGGTCGTCGCGGCGACCCGGGTGGTCGTCCCCGGACAGGGGGCGGCTCGGGCCTGCATGGAGGCCCTGGAACGCCGCGGGTTGCGGGAGGCGGTGGACGATGTCCTGAAGAGAGGCCAACGGCCGTTTCTGGGGATCTGCATGGGCCTCCAGGTCCTCTTCGAGGCCAGCGACGAGAATGAGGGGACGTCGTGTCTGGGTTGGGTGCCCGGCGGCGTGCATCGCTTTCCGGTGGATTCGGCAGCCCGCAAGATCCCCCAGATGGGTTGGAATCGCGTCCACCAAAGCCGCCCCCATCCCCTCTGGGCGGGGATCCCGGATGGCAGTCGCTTCTATTTCGTCCACAGTTACTACACGGTGCCAACGGATCCCGCGTGGACGACGGGGACCACGAGCTACGGGGTGACATACACCTCGGCGATTGGTCAGGCGAACGTGTTCGCCGTGCAGTTTCATCCCGAAAAGAGTGCCGACAACGGGCTTCGTCTCCTCGCCAACTTCCTCGCCTGGGACGGGCGGGAACGCGGGGCTGGCAACCCATGATCGGACGGCGAAGGGGCGGCAGCCCTAGCCCGTCGGCGGAGGTTCATTCCCTATGCTGCTAATCCCGGCCATCGATCTCCAGGGCGGACGCTGCGTGCGGTTGCGCCAAGGACGCTTCGATGAGGCGACGGTCTTCGCGGAGGACCCGGTGGCCCAAGCGACGGACTGGGTGCGTCAGGGAGCCCGTCGCCTACACTTGGTGGATCTGGACGGGGCCCAGGAGGGCACACCGCAGAACCGCGAGGCCATCGCGGCCATCGCGCGAGCGCATCCCAGTCTACCGTTGCAGGTCGGTGGCGGCATCCGCTCGCGCACGACCATCGCCGAATATCTGGCCGCTGGCGTCGACAGCGTAATCGTCGGGACCCGGGCGATCCAGGAGCCGGATTGGGCGGATGCGATGATTCAGGCCTTCCCGGGCCGACTGTGGGTTGGCCTGGACGCCCGAGACGGGCGCCTCGCGGTCGCCGGTTGGGTCGAGGACTCGGAGTACGAGGTGATCGCGACGGCGCGGCGATTCGACGGGCCCGGCATCGCGGGCTTCGTCTTCACCGATATCCAGCGAGACGGCATGATGGCGGGTTACGATATCGAGGGAACGGCGGCCCTAGCGCGGGCGGTGCGGCGTCCGGTCCTGGCCTCCGGCGGGGTCTCACAGCGGGTGGATGTCCAGCGCCTGGCCGCGGCAGAACCCCTCGGTGTCACCGGGGCGATCGTCGGCCGAGCCCTCTACGAGGGCCGACTCGAGTTGGCCGAGGCGCAGGCCTGGTTGGATGCCAACGCCTCGAGCGAGCCCGATGCGGGCGCCCCGGAGGCGATGTGAGTCTCGCCAAGCGGATCATTCCCTGTCTCGACGTCGATGGGGGGCGGGTCGTTAAAGGGGTGCGTTTTGTCGACATCCGGGATGCCGGCGATCCCGTCGAGGTGGCCCAACGCTACGATGCCGCAGGCGCCGACGAGATTACCTTTCTGGACATCACTGCGAGCGCTGAAGCGCGTGATACGCTGTTGCATGTCGTCGAGCGGGTGGCCGAACAGGTCTTCATCCCCTTAACTGTTGGGGGCGGCATCCGATCCCTGGACGACGTGCGCCGCCTGCTCAACGCCGGGGCCGACAAAGTCGCCATCAACACCGCCGCGATCCACGATCCGGGGTTGGTTCATGCCGCCAGTGATCGCGTGGGGGCTCAATGCATCGTCGTCGCCATCGATGCCAAACAGCGACCGGCGAGCGAAAGCGCCCCGGCAGGTTGGACGGTCTACACTCATGGGGGGCGGCGCGCCACGGAGCTGGATGCCGTGGCCTGGGCGCAGCGCATGGTGGAGGCCGGCGCGGGGGAGTTGTTGGTGACGAGCATGGATCGTGACGGCACCCGGCGTGGCTTTGATCTCGGTTTGACGCGGGCGATCAGCGACGCCGTGCGGGTCCCGGTGATCGCCTCGGGCGGGGTCGGGAACCTCGCGCATCTGGCCGAGGGGATTCAAGCCGGTGGGGCGGATGCCGTGCTGGCCGCCAGCATCTTCCACTTCGGCGAATACACCGTTCAGCAAGCCAAGGCCTACCTCGACGAACACGGCATCGAGGTGCGTTGGTGACGGGGCCGTTTCGGTACACGACGCCGCAACCGATCCGGCGTCGCCTGGGCGATCGGGGCGGTTTCTGGAGGATCGTGCGATGACGACTCATGCGAATGCTGACTTGCTCGAGGCCCTCGTGGCTGTCCTCGAGGCCCGTCGCGAGGCCGATCCCGAGCAGTCCTACGTGGCCTCGCTGTATGCCAAGGGGGTCGAGGGGATCGGCAAGAAGGTCGGTGAAGAGGCCGCCGAGTTCGTCATGGCGGCTAAGGACGGAGATCCCGACGCGATGATTTACGAAGCGGCGGATCTCTGGTTTCATACGCTGGTTATGCTGACGTATCACGGGATTGAAGGTCAAAACGTGCTCACTGAACTCGCCCGACGCCTTGGGGTTTCCGGGCACGAGGCGAAGGCGGCCCGTGGGGCGTCCTGAGCCGTAATCGTGAACCCGTCCCCCCTCGGGTGCGTCGGATTCAGTGATCATCCATGATGCCGACCGAAGCAGCCGCTCGACGGCGTCGGTTCGGCCTGCGTTCGAGGTTAAGACTCATGGGATTCGGTGGAATCAGCATCCCGTCGCTGTTGCTCATCCTTTTGATCGTTGTACTCCTGTTCGGCACGAAGAAGCTGCGCAATATGGGGGGCGATCTGGGATCGGCGATCAAGAGCTTCCGCAGTGCGGTTCGCGATGGCGATTCCGGCGGCGATTCGCGAGGCCGTGAATCCGATGCGGCGGAGCAAGAAACCCCTTCACCGTCCGGTAGCCTCCAGGATGAACGCCGTGAGGACGTTGCCGAAGGTGAAGTGATCGAAGGTCAGGGGGAGGTCCCGCGTGCGTCCGAGCGGGATACCCCTGAGTCTCGCCCCCACTCCTGAGTGGCTATGACGGCTCACTGAACTATGTTCGATGTCGGCTTCGCCGAGGTCTTCCTCATCCTGGTGGTGGCCTTGCTGGTGGTTGGACCGCAACGACTTCCCCATGTCGCTGCGAAGGCGGGGCGGTGGTACCGCCAAGCCCGGCGGATGGTGGAATCCGTGCGCGGTGATTTTGAGCGCGAGTTCAACACGCAGGAGCTGCGCGATATCCTCAACCAGCAGGAGTCGGAGATCCGCAAGTTGAGGGCCTCGGTGCATGGCGAGACGACGGGCGAGACGACGGG
>CAYFWJ010000068.1:0-4531 GCA_964346755.1 uncultured Ectothiorhodospiraceae bacterium | reverse complement strand
CCCACAACCCCGGCCTCGGAGTCGGACGCCAATGGCACGGACCCGCGGCGTGACGTTGGTCTATGAACGGGTTGCTGGGTAAACGGGGTAAGAAAAAGCGGACGAAGGCCGGGGCGGGCAGCGCGGGAGATGCCCCGGGGGCATCCGCCGGTGAGGGGAGCTTTATCTCCCATCTGGTCGAGTTGCGGGATCGTCTGCTGCGAAGCATTCTGGCAATCCTGATCGGCGTGCTCGTGCTCTTCCCGTTCGCGCGGGATCTCTACGCGGCCTTCGCGGGCCCGCTGATGGAACTCATGCCGGAAGGGACCTCCATGATCGCGACCCAGGTGACTTCGCCCTTTCTGGCGCCGCTCAAACTGGTCTTGCTGTTTTCGGTCATTCTGACCGCGCCCTACGTGATCTACCAGTTGTGGGCCTTCGTGGCGCCGGGGCTCTATCGCCACGAGCGCCGGTTGGCCATGCCGTTGCTGTTCTCGAGCATCGGGCTGTTCTACCTCGGGATTGCCTTCGCCTACGGCGTCGTCTTACCGCTGGTCTTCCGCTTCATCCTCTCCGTCGCCCCAGAAGGGGTGTCGGTGATGACGGATATCTCTCAGTACCTGGACTTCGTCTTCGCCGTATTCATCGCCTTCGGCATCGCCTTCGAGGTGCCGATCGCGACCCTCCTCTTGATCCTCTCCGGGGTCACCACCGCGGAACAGCTCGGCCGATATCGCCCCTATATCATCGTCACGGCCTTCGTCGTGGGGATGTTCCTGACGCCGCCAGACATTGTCTCGCAGGTGCTACTCGCGCTCCCGATGTGGTTGCTGTTCGAGCTCGGGCTGTTGTTGTCCCGGTGGCTACCGCGGACGCAGTCCGACGCCGGGGCGGCGGCGTCCGGCGAGCGTCCGATGACTGAAGAAGAGATGGATGCGGAGCTGGACCGGCTCGACGCGGAGTCCGGCGAGCGGGATGATACGCGGGGATCCCCCGACGACTCGAATCGCTAGGGGTGGGCAGCGGCCGTTCGCTTGCCTAGAGGCCGAAAAGCGCTTACAAAAGGCGTTCAGGCGGGAGAGGCCCCGACGTTCGGGGCGACGGCTGTCGGTTCGACCGCCGTCGCCCCGGTGATCCTCGACGATTCACGTATGTTTCAACCCAACGAAAAGGATAGACCGATGCAGATCCTCACCATTCTCCCGCTCTTCGGCGTCTGGCTGATCCTCTACAATGTCGCCATGTTTACCCCGGGCATCGATATGAACGCGCTGATGGGCAGTGCGCTGTTCCAGCTCCCGCTGCCCTCCGGTGAGAGCTGGAGCGCCCGGGTCAGTGATATCGTCCTCCTGCTCGGCATCGCGACCCTATACATCGAACTCTTTAAGGCCACCCGCACCGGGAGCTCGACGGTGTTCGAGCACACCCTATCCATGGGGGTTCTGCTCATCTTTCTCGTGGAGTTCCTGGTGGTTGGCGAATGCGCCAACTCCACCTTCCTGCTCCTGGCCATGATGTCCCTGCTGGATGTGGTTGCCGGGTTTACGATCACGATCGCGACGGCGCGCCGCGACTTCGGTGTGGGTCAACATGGCTTCGGCGGTCACGAGTAGCCCGGCCATCCGGGCGGGTGCCCCGGGGATGGGGAGTCGCCGCGGTGGCCGGTGACCCCCTCACCAAAGGCCCTGGGGATTCGGCCGGCGGCCCCGAGCCGTTGTTCGAATCCACCATCCCGGAGCTGGATCGGCTCGCCCGGGGGAAGGTGCGCGATCTCTATCGGATCGATGAGGCGCACCTGTTGATCGTCACGACGGATCGGGTTTCCGCCTTCGATGCGGTCCTACCGAACCCCATTCCCGGGAAAGGGCGTTATCTCACCCGGATCTCGGACGACTGGTTCGCCCGCCTCGCCGGGCGGGTGCGTGATCACCGGGTCGCGCGTCCCCTTGAGACGGTCATCACGGATGCGACGGTCCGCGATACCCTGGCCGGTCGGGTGACGGTGGTCCGGTGGCTCGATCCCCTGCCGGTCGAGGCCGTGGTGCGCGGTTATCTTGCCGGCTCCGCCTGGTCCGCGTACGCCGCTAGCGGATCCGTCTACGATCATGTCCTGCCGCCCGGGCTGCGTCTGGGGGAGCGCCTCCCCGAACCGATCTTCACCCCGACCACCAAGGCCGAAGTCGGTGCCCACGATGCGCCGCTAACCCGGGCTGAACTCGCGTCGCAGCTCGGGGCCCCGCTGGCCGAAGCCCTCGAGACCACGAGTCTCGATCTGTATCAGCGGGCTGCGGCCCGTGCCAGGGAACGGGGGCTGCTCCTGGCCGACAGCAAGCTCGAGTTCGCGGTCGATGACGATGGGGCCTTGGTCGTCATCGATGAGCTGTTCACGCCGGATTCCTCGCGCTATTGGCGAGCCTCGGACTATGCCCCGGGCGCGGTCCCACCGAGCTACGACAAGCAACCCATCCGGGACTACCTTCGGGCGAGTGGATGGGCGGGCCAAGGCGCCCCGCCGGTATTGCCGGCGACGGTGGTCGAACAGGTTCAGGGCCGCTATCTTCAGTTGACAGAGTGGTTGTTAGGCGACGGCTCGGGCGGGTCTGATCCGCTCGGTTGCGTCCCCGCGTAGGGGGTGTTTTGTCGAAGAGGCGGTCTTGTCTCCGCGCCTTCGGGGCTCGAGGATTCCCCATACCGGTCCATGACGAGGTCCTGGGCCAGCCGCTAAGGCGTGTGTCCGTCGGTGACGGTCATCGCAGCCGGTTCGGTGGGAGGTGGTTATCAATGCGTGGTGAGGCTTCATCGGGCCAAGCGGGCGGGTGGTTCCTGGAGGGGTTGCTCGGCCCGGGGCGTAACTTCGAGATCCGGATCGATCCGATCCCCTTCTCCGTGGGTCGACAGAAGGACAGCGACCTGTATCTCTCCGCCCGGGATATCTCCCGTCATCACGCGGAGATCCTGCCGCGAGATGGGATCCTCTGGGTGCGCGACCTCGGCAGTACCAACGGGACCTTCCTGAACCGTGAACGCCTAACCGCCGACGGGGGCGAGGCACCGTTGCGGCACGGCGATATCCTCCACTTCGGGGCGAACGAGTTCCGGGTCAGCTTGCGGGATTCCCAAGGCCGGGAGCAGTCGGACGAATCCGAGAGCGATTCGACGCGTCTCGACTTCGGCGACGAGCTGCCCCGTCATTTCGTTCAGTGTGCCGATGAGGTCCAGGAGCTCCTCCGGAATCAGGCCGTGACGCCGTATTACCAGCCGATTTATGCCCTGGCCGATGATACACTGGCCGGCTACGAGTTGCTCGGCCGAGGGGCCCATCCCGCCTTGCCTCAATCACCGGGTGAGCTCTTCGGTTTGGCGGAGCGGCTTGGGGTCGAGCGGGAACTGAGCGATCTCTTCCGTCGCGTCGGCGTGGCTCGGTTGGGCGAGGCCGGGGCGATGGGCCAACCGCTGTTCCTCAATACCCACCCCTCGGAGATGCGACTGGACACCCTGGCTCGGGTCGCCGCGGATTTGCGAGCGGCGCATCCGAATCTACCCTTGGTGCTCGAGATCCACGAAAAGGCGGTCACCGAGCTCGGGCTGATCCGCTCGTTACGGGATGTGCTGCGGGAGCACGGGTGGTATCTCGCCTACGACGATTTCGGGGCGGGGCAAGCCCGTCTGCTGGAATTGGTCCAGGTACCGCCGGACTATTTGAAATTTGATATCTCCCTGATTCGTAATATCCACCAGCAGCCGGCCACGGTGCGTCAGGTCGTTGGAACCCTGGTGCGCATGGCTGAAGAGCTGGATATCAAGACCCTGGCCGAGGGGGTCGAGGTGGAGCCCGAAGCGGTGGTCTGCCGCGACCTGGGGTTTCGCTTCGTCCAGGGGTATTACTACGGGCGGCCCGCGGCCTGGGGCGCGGCTACGGGCTGACATGTCCCCGCTCGTGTGGGGGCGACCATCGTGTCGCTCGACGCTCTGTCGAGCCGCTTGACCTGATCCGGAAGGCCGTGCCGTGAAATTGTGGTCCCCTCAACGCCGAGGCCATACCTGGCGATCCGCTTGCCGAACGCATGTCGGTCACATCCGACGGATCAATGAAGACGCCTGTCGGGGCCGGGACGAGCGTGGCCTCTGGGTGGTGGCTGACGGGATGGGCGGGCACGCCGCGGGGGATGTGGCCAGCGAGCGTATTGTGACCAGCCTGATGGTTCTGGAGCCTCGCGGGAACCTGAACCGCTTGGTCAACGAGGTGGAGGCCAGCCTGCGGGAGGCGAATCGTTATCTACTCGACTACGGGGCGCAACGGGGCCAGGTAACCGGCAGTACCGTGGTGGTGTTGCAGATCGTGGAGGGGCGCTACGCCTGTAGCTGGGTCGGCGACAGCCGGATCTATCGCGCCCGCGCGGGCGGCCTCGAGCAATTGACTCGGGACCATAGCCTGGTCGAAGAGATGGTCCGCCGGGGATCGCTGGAGCGCGGGGCGGCGGAACAACACCCGGATGCCCACGTTATCACCCGGGCGGTCGGTGCCGAAGCGACCTTGTCCGTGGACGTCACC
>CAYFWJ010000067.1:9236-14723 GCA_964346755.1 uncultured Ectothiorhodospiraceae bacterium | reverse complement strand
TCGTTGCCGAAATAGCGTTGCAGTTTGGCGATCTGATCCCACGGCTTGGCCTGACTCCCGGGCGGCAACTTCTCGAACGCTACCAGATCCGGGTGCAAACGGTACGTATTGCTACGCTTGCTGTGGTATCGCCAACCCGCCAGATAGCGTTCCGCGCACCAACGTCGGTGTTCCAAGGCAGGCAAGGCCGGATGGGCGGTCAGATCCACCGCCTCACTCCAGGCCCACACCGGTCCTGGCACCACATAATCGGCACTCAACAGCTTGACCTGCAAATGATCCGCCGCGGTGCGATTGGACTGTTTGAACGGCTCGGCCAGTTCGGCCCACGGCACGTCCGTGCCGGTTGTCGGTGACCCCCCATCGGTCTCCAAGTAGGCCTCATGGAGCGCTTCCGCCAGCTTGTCGCTGCTGCCCTCGATGACCTCGTTCCACCGGCAGATCTCCTCCACCTGCCCAAAACAATCAATGATCTCCCCGAAATCGGGCGTGCGATGGGAAGGCCGTTCGAACAAATCCAAGCCCTCGTTGCTCACCCACACCAGCAACGGTGCCCAACACCGCCGGCTCCGTTTGGTTTCCTGGCGCAGCTTCCGGGCGATATGGACATTATCGGCGTCGTTGTCGAAGCCCACGACCATAGCCGTCACCGAGTCGCCATAGGCGTTTTCCGGCTCATACTCGGAGTCCAGGACGGCAAGCAGGTCCCGCGTCCGGTCCCGTAATGGCGGCCCTTCGAGGCCTTCGAACCCCTCGAGGGGCCCGAACCATGCCTGGAGATCCGCTGCCCGATGGGCCCCGAACGACTGCCGACGGGCATCGAAATCATGGAAGGTGATATAGGCCGTTTTCGGATTCGCCAGCCCCGGATGGCGATCGACGAAGGCCTGTCCACGCGAGCCGATATCCGGGGCCAGGACCGTGATCTGCGGCGGATACAAATCCTTGTAATGGGCCAACTGAGCCAGGGTTAGGATGATTTGCTGATTGATCGCACCAAAACCGAACAACACCACATGGGGTTGGCTCTGTCCGCGCCAGTCCGCCCATTGATACACGGGGTTGCGCTGCAGCAACCGCCGGGCGGCCAGCTGATGCACATTGAACAACCGAACCTGAATCTGCGGATTCACTGCCCCGGGCTGCAGCGGTCCTTGAGTCCGCAGCTCCTCGATCCAATCCGGATCGTGGACCTGAACATAGACCTCGAGGGGATCTCGCCGATGGACATCATGTTGTTGAAAATGCGCATTCAGCGTCCGCACGCCGGTGATATTTGTCAGGGTGTCATCGGCGGCAAAGACAACGATCCGCGCATGGGGGGCCCCGATCTGGGACAGCGTCGAGCGATCCCGCAGATCCCCTTCGGCCAGGGCCAGTCCCGAATAACCCTCGGCGAACGACTGTTGGGCCTGGGTCACTTGCCAATCGAGGGCGACCACCAAGTGCTCGCGCAGGGCGTCCAACGCGAGTTGCTGCCCAGCCTGACCGAAACCGGCAATGACGATATGATCGCGCAGTTGGGACGAATCGCTCGGGGCATGGGCGGATTCGTAAAGACTATAAAACTCCATGACGTCAGGCCTCCAGTCGGGCTACTCGGTGGATTCCGGGGTATCGGAGCGACGGCTGCGGGCAGGGCCCGTGACCGTCGCCCGTTGTCCCGAGGACCGCGGAGGGGGCGAGGTGGTCTCGCGTTTCGCGGCTTTTTTCGCCGCGCTCGGGGTGGGTTGCCCCGAGGCTCGCGGGGTGGATGCCGAGGGCTCATGGCGCGTCGCGAGAAACCGCTGAACATGGGTGATCAGCGCCTCCACCTCCTCAGTCGTCAGATCCGCCCGGCTGGCATCGATCTGGAATTCTAGCCCATCCGCCACATGCACCCGGGTCCAGACTTCCGGCACCCCGTAATAGGCCGCCCGGAGCGGGATCGGGTTTGGCTCGAAGCTCCCCTCCTGTAGCAGCTCCACGATCGCGTTCAAGCTCAGACCTTGGGCCTTCAGCTCATCCACACGGCGGAGCTGTTCGAGGTGATGTTCCCCGTAGCGGGCCCCGCGTGCGACCCCGGCCGGGGGATCGATCGCGCCGCGTTGGACGTAATGGCGAACCGTACGTGGCCGGATGGACCGGCCGGTTTGGGCTTCATATTTGGAACACAATTGTTCGAGATTCATTGGCTGCGTCAACTCATTGGATCGGGGGAGGGCCCGAGCATCTCGCCTCCCCCCCCGGATGTTCGGTCCTCGGACGGTGACACCCCGATGCCGCCCCTCAAGCCCCGTGGGTTACGCCCGGCTTGGTTGACCGAATCGGGTTCCTTGGCCCAAAACCGGATCGATCCATTCGCCGGGACAGATTCGCTCCCGTTCGGCCCGCAGAACCCCGGGGATCGAGGACGAACCCACGGGGCGTTCCGCCGGATCCTCACACCAGCGGCGCAGGCGCTCGCCCTCGGCGGAATTGGCCAGCACCACCAGGTAATCCACGCGCTCCACGAGGTAGAGCTCGGCGCGTTCCCGTCGGAGCCTCGGATCCAGCGTTGCCCCGCCGGGCGGCTGAATATCGATGATCCACGTCCAATAATCGAGGTTCCATAGCGGCTCACGTGTCGTCTCCGATGGGCCCGTCCTCCTGGACTCGGCCAAACCATCGTCGATCGAGCACGAATCCGCCCGAATCCGTCGTAGGCGCTGATGGATCCCGCGATGCTCGCCAACTTGCAAGGCCTGATTCGTCCACAGTCGCTCCGCGGGATAGCTCAGCGGTGAGACCCACGTGATGTGATTGTCCTTCCAATCGACGAGGCAGTGTTCCAACGTCCATTCGAAGTGCTTCGTCGCCTCGTCCGACAGTAAGTCCTCTGGCAAGGCGGCCAGCACACCGATGACCCGATCTCGCTGTACCTTGGGCCGGTTGGGTGCTTGGCGGAAAAACCGCTGCTTGATCGTCTGCAGCAGTTCCCCCATATCGGGAAACCTGCTTCCGGCCTGTGGCTCGAAGAATCGTTGAATATCCTCCACGTTATTCTGATCTTTTTCCTGGCTTTCGTTATCGAGCGCATCGTAAGCGACGAGATTCGGGTGCTGCTTTCGGGCGTTATCCCGCTCGGGGGCGTAGCGCCACCCATCCAGCAGGCGCTCGGCCATCCACCGACGATGCTCGAGCCGAGCCAGCAAATCCCGATGCTCGCGCAGATCGACGGAGGTATCCCAGTGGGTCACACTCCCGGGCACCTGATACCCGACGCTGAGGAGCTTGACCGCCAGATGGTCCGCAGCGCCGCGGTTGGCATCCCGATAGGTCTCTGGCAGTCGGATCCACGGCTGGGCCCGTTCGTTGCTGTACCGTGCGCTGTAAGCCTCATGGAGAAACTGGGCCAGGTAATCGCTCTGGCCCTCCACGATCTCCTCCCACGTGCACACCTCCTCGACCGTGCCGAAGGGTTGTAGGACCTCGGCCTGCTCTGGGGTCTGATGGGCCGGGGTGGTGAGATGATGAAGTGCCTCGTTGGTCAGCCACAGATACACCGGCGCAAGGCCCCAACCCGTGGCCGCTGTCTGGTTCCGCAGCCGTAAGCCCGTCTTGACGTTGTCCGCATCGTGCTCGAAGCAACTCACAATGGCTGTGAGGGTGTCACCGTAGGCGCATTCGTCGGGTTCGACGGGGCTTCCGAGGGCTTCGAGGAAGGTCAGTGGCCGATCCTGCGTGGCGGAGCACCCGAGAAGCGGGCCATAGGCCGGGTCCGGGAGATCGGCGGCATGTACCCGGATATCGAATTCGATGAACCGAACATAGCAGGTCTCTTCGCGATTCATTGCCGGATAACGCTCCAGAAAATCGGCCTGGGCCGTCGCCGCATCCGGCGTTACCACCGTCACCCGGGTGGTCGCAAAATCCCGATAGTGGAAGTTGCGGCCGATCTCGAGGATCAATTGCTGCGCCATGGCGGAGTACCCGAAGATGGCCACATGCACCCGGCTCTGACCTCGCAGATCCGCATAGTAATACAACGGCTGGCTCAAGAGCAGGCGACGGGCCGCCACCTCGAGGGTGTTGAATGGAAGCGTCGCAAAGCGGTTTTCCCGATCTTCCTGCACGAACTTGTTGTAGCGTTTGAGCTGATACACCAGCTCCGGATCCTGGAGCTGCAGATGGACGGTCAACGAGTCCTCGTCGGCGGCCGGATAAGCCTCTTTCAAAGAGGGGAGGCCGGCTCGTCTTGCCTCGATTTCCTGGGCTCGACGCTGCCGCTGAGCGAAGCGACCAAACCAGCGCATCCCGGAGCACACCAACCGGCCACGCCCGAAGTCCCGCCGGGGGGGATTCGTCACGAGCGAATGGGTGTGGGTCGCCGCTTCCAAGTTCATCAAATCCGCATCGGTGGCCAGGATCACCTGCTCGGCCTGATCGGCGTTGGTCCGCTCGAGGGTCTGGACATCACTCGCGTCGCCGGAAAGCAACGTGACATTGCGCTGCTCCATCGCGAATTCCCGCTGTTGAGCGGTGAGATTGAGCTCCACCATGACCACCTTACGGCCCCGTTTGATGCTATCCCGCGCCAACTGTTGGGCACATCGGCCACAGCCGCCGATCAGGACATGCCCGTATCGACAACGCAAAAAACGATGCAACAAGTTTTGAAAAAACAGCCGGAGGGCGACCTGAATCACCAGGAGAAAAAAGGCAATACCCCCGGTGACCTTGACAAGGGCCAGATACCAGGCCCCTTCGGGGACCTCCAGACCGATTCGATCGGGCAGCAGCAAGGCGATGATGCGATAACCGTTATGAAACACCTGCGTAAACCACTCGCTCGTGAAGAACGGGGCGGTTACGGGAAACGCCGAGAAAACAAAAAACATGCCGCCGATGACGGTTACCCCGATCAGGATTATGAAGAGGCCCCACAACCAGGCGTTTTGGTTCTTCTGCACGATCTCGTTAGCCATGGACGCTCCGCAAGGCGATGTTTAAAGGGCAACCGTCAAAGCGGGGGACAGTGAGTCCACCGAAGGACCCCGTGCGCACCCCAAAAAGTCTGCCAACACGACCCAAAGCAAACCGACACGAGACGACCGCCGTTGCGATGACGATCGTCTCCCGCCCCCATGTCGGCAATCCCGCATCCGTTCCTGGGCCACCGAGTCCCCCACGCCTTCGGCTTGGCGCCTATTTTCGACTCCGAAGGCCCCTCCGGCTTATCGACGGTCCTGCCGCGCGAGTCGAGTCCGTTCCGGGGACCGGCACGGGATCCACGCCTGGTCGCACAGATAATCCGCGACCCGATAGCCCAAGTTATACGAATCCCCCCAGACGCGGAGCAGCAAGGTCTCGCTTGCCGGCTCAAAATAGGCCGACGTTGTACGTCCCTCCAGCGGGTCTGCTAGGACGGGCTTGGTCATGACGCCGGTCAAAACCAGTACCGACAGCCAATGGCAAGATCGAAAACGCATCAGGCGTTCCCTCCATCCGTCATACGGGCGGTTACGA
>CAYFWJ010000067.1:0-9136 GCA_964346755.1 uncultured Ectothiorhodospiraceae bacterium | reverse complement strand
TGATTGTCTTGGCGCGTTCGGCGGGTGACAAAAGAATGCTCCATTGAGACGGCAATTATGATAGCACTTATTAAAGCATTTGCAAGCCATCGCTGGCGTCGGACTCACGCCCGGCACGACCCCATTGAGTCTCCAGCCGGGCACACAACCAAGCCCCCGGAGCGGAAAGGGTGGGGCGGTGTAAGCGGGGGCGCGATTCGGCACACGGCATAGTTTGTAATGCGCCCCGCACCGAAGGGTTGCGTTAATGATTCAAAGTGTGATTTATTGATAGGCCTTATCACAAGAGGCTGGGCGATTGGCACGACCGCACCGAACATCGTTTAGCTTTGTTACTATTAGTGATCTAAAGTATCCGACCAGGCCTTGCTCAAATGCAACAAGGAGCACACCCGCGATGAACACGACCCTGCCGAGTCTCCCCGCGCGTAACGCCCCGACGACCTTTCTCTCCTACACCTCGGCCGATCGGCCGATCGTAGAGGCCACGGCCAACCATTTGTGTCGCTACGGGATCATCCCGTGGTTCGATCAGCGCGACATCGAGCTCGGACACAGTTTAAAAGAATATCTGCAACAGGTGATCGAGGATCAAGACTCCATCACCGTATTTATGTCTGAAAACTCGATGCGGAAGAGCACCCGATGGGTCGGCCACGAGCTCCAGACGGCCTGGAAACGCTGGGTCGATGAAGGCATAGGACGCGACAACCGAATCATCCCTGTGTACCTCGGCGACCCCAAGGATTTGATCCAGAACAACCAACTCCAACCCGAGGAGTTCGGCGAGGAGCTCAAGAAGCAATGGTTGTTGGGCGACGACCCGGACAAGGTGGACCGCCTCGGAATCGTCCCGCCCGACCCCGAGCGCTGCCTCGAGGAACCTGAGCCCTGCGCACGGCAGATTGCCGAAGCCATCGCCTTCAATAAGATCTACAGGGGTTTAGAACTGCGTCAGGCGCGGGATATCGTGATCGTGATCGACCAGCGAGGTGAGGGCCCCCGAAGCGGCCAACCGGACCTCCCCGCCTTACCGCCCGAGGTGGACCCAGCCGCACCCGCCCTCGTCTTTCGCCCGGATCTCGGTGAACGCACCCGCGACCAGGTATTGAGCGGGCCGGCCTGGGCGGATTTCCAACAGACCCTGCGTCAGGCCCTGGGCCGGGCCATCGGCAGCCCGCGCAGTCATCCACAAAACATCGTGATTCAGGGGGATGCCCAGCTCGCCCTGCCGTTCGTCCTCGGGGACTACTTCGAACGCAACTCGATGGCGACCCTTTACGGTACCCACGCGTCGGGTCAAACCTTCACGAATTCGGGTCAACCGCGGGAGGCCCCCCTCAACGGCGGGAATCCGAACGTCTTTAAGCCCCATGACCGGGCACCGACGGAACATCGCCCCCATGAGGCCCTGGTGTTAATGAGCCAATCGCGCTTGGGGGCGGTCGTGAATTACCTCAAGCATCACCCGGAACTGCCCCAGCAGCCCTTGTGGGTGGAGCCGCCCGAGCGCCTCGAGGATTCCAAGCAGGTGATGGACCTGGTTCGGGATCTCTGCACCAGCCTGCAAGCGCGGGGGCCAATCCAGCGCCTGTACCTATTCACCCAACTACCGTTTCACGCTCAGCCGCTGCTCGCGGCCAACCTCAAGCACGTTGTTAAGGAAACGGTTTTCATGGAGTATCAGAAAACCAAACCCGAGCCGGAGTCCTATGTTGGGCTGCCGATCGGGCAGGCAAGCCCGGGGGCCTAATCCCGGCACGGGGCCCGGCGGGCCGAGCCTCCAGCCGAGGCTTGGCCCGCCGATCTCATCGATTGGACGAGCCCGAAAACACCGGCTACAGTATCGTGGCATCACCGATCCCTCAGGAAGCCTGGCGATCCTGTGTCAGATCCCACACGGAGGCCTTCATGTCCTTTGCCCCGCCCGCCTTGCGGCTACGCCTGATCTTTCGGGCAGAACAATCCGTCGCCATGCCGGCTTTTCCGGGCCAAACCTGGCGCGGTCTTTTCGGGCGTGCCTACCGCGAACTGGTCTGTGCCACGGGGGCCGATCAATGTGCCGGTTGCATCTTGATCGACCACTGCAGCTATCCGTTGCTATTCGAAGAAGGGCTATCCCAGCGGCTCGGAGTGGATGCCCGCTACACCGCCCCGCCCCGGCCCTTCGTGATCGAGCCGGAGTCGATCGAGCAACGCGAGGTAGCTGCCGGCGACACCCTCACCTTGCGGCTCCTATTGATCGGCCACGCCATGACCATGGCGCCCTACGTGATCGCCGCCCTGCAACGTGGGGTTCGAGGGGGGTTCGGGCGCCGGCGAAGCCGGCTCGAGCTACTCACCGTTGAAGCGGAGCAAAACGGGCGGTACGAACCCCTGCTTGCGGCCGAGGACAATCGCGGGATTCGGTTCACCCCCGTCAGCTCGGTGACCGAGCCGCCCGAGCCCCCGGAGACGATTCGCATGGTCTTTGAGACCCCGCTGCGCCTCAAGCATCAACGTCGCCTCGTCGGGGCCCGGGAGTTCCATCCGACGCTGCTCATCAATAATCTCCAGCGTCGCCTAAGCGTCCTCGCGGATTGCTACGCCGAGCCGATCTCCGGGCTTCCGCCGATCCTGCCACCGCCGGAGGGCCCGCAACCCAATGGCACCGGGTTGCGGTGGAAGGAATTCACCCGGCACTCGGCACGCCAGCAGCGGGACATGACCTTCGGGGGGCTGGTCGGGGCGGTCACCCTCGACCTGCGCGGGCTGCAGAGCTACTGGCCCCTACTCTGGGCCGGTCAATTCTTTCATGCCGGCAACGAGGCGACCTTCGGCCTGGGTCAGTATCGCATCGAGTGCCTGTAGGGTCCTCGAGCCCATGGGCCACGCCCGGGATCATCCCGAACCCGGGCGAGCCGTCGCCCACGACCCCGGGGAAGGCGGGGCGAGGCATTCCCGTCCCCCGCGATCCAACCACCGCCTGTGGAGTCAAGGACAATGGCCAGGAATCGACAACGCAGCCCACTCAACCACGGTTGGGACTGGCTGCTGACCCAAACCCGCAAATACCCTGGACGAATCACCGTCAGTCTGATCGTCCTGCTCGCCGCCGCAAGCATCACCCTGGGCGTGGTGTTAACCCCGCTCGCCCCTTGGTTGCGCTCGCTGAACGTGGCGGGCAGCGTCCTCGGCTGGCTGTCCATCGTCGTCGGTTGGTCCTTGGCGTTGCTCGCCTGGGCCCATCGCAAGGAGGCACGGTTGAATTTCCAAGTGGTCGGCGACGCCTCCCTCCGCGCGGCCCAGGGCTTCGATGGCAGCCTCATCCTCGGCAGCCAACATAGCCAACCGGAATGGCATCTGCGCCACATCCGACCGAGCCACGTGGAGTTCGTCTGGACCCCCATAGTTCGGGAGCCCGTGCGGAACCTCCTCACCCGCTTCGCCCCCATCACCCGCTCATCCACCGAACGCGAAGCAGATGGGCTGAGTGACGCGGACGCCTACGATATCGAAGCGGTTAAGCGGCACTGCCGGGAAAAACTCCAATTCTTGCTCGCCCAACGGCCTGCCCATCGGGTGTGTGTCGACCTGACCGCCGGCACCTCCACCATGACCATCGCGGGGTTTCAGGCGGCCGAAGAGCTCGGTGTCACCTCGATCTACTTGCTCGGTCAGACCCGCACCGCCACCGGGATTCCGATCATCGACGCGGAGCGGATCGACCAGCCGGACGAAGCCAAGATCATCATCCTGTCGGATCACCGGGGGTAGCCATGGAAACCCGTCACATCCTCTTCTCCGTGGCCGGTGGCACCCCGGCGGTCATCACCGAGAGCCTCTACGGCCTGCTGACCCGGGGCATCGACGAGGGCGATATCCAAATCCTCACCACCTCCTTCGGTCGCCGGGCCATGCAGGTCCTGCTCGAGGAGGACGGTCAAGTCGCCGCCTTCAACCGGGCCTACGGCACCCGCTGGGCCATCGCCTACGACCACATCGAGGCACTGACCCGCGAGCCGAGCCGGCCCGGAGACACCCAGCTCGGTGCCGGCCCGCAGCCCCTCGATGATCTGCGCACCACCCCGGACAACCTCACCGCGGCCAACCGCATCGTCGCCCGGGTCCGGACGCTCACCGAGCAGGACGACTGCGTGCTCCACGCCTCGGTGGCTGGGGGCCGCAAGACCCTCGGATTGTTCCTCTACCAAGCGATGAGTTGGTTTGCACGCCCCCAAGACGATCTCTCCCATGTCCTCGTCGCCGAGCATTTCGAGCAAGACCGGGGCTTCTTCTTCCCGGATCCCGCCAACCGGGCGCATCACGACATCATCGATTTCAGCCTGCTGCCCTTCGTGCGGATGCGCGGGCTGATGCCCGAGCTCTGGCAAGATCCGAGTTATCAATACGAGGACCTGGTCCAACTCTCCCAAATCCACCTTAACGACACCGTGCCGGAGCCCTCCACGGTCATACAATTTCAGCAGGTCGACGGCCAACACCTGCTGATCGTGGACGACTATCCCCTCGCTCGGCTAACACCCCTGGCCGCCGGGTTATACCTCTTCCTGTGTCGCCACGCCAATCTCGCCCGGGAGCAAGAGCCCTTCCACTTCCGCGAGGCCTGGGCCTACCGGGATGCCTTAGCGACCTGTCTCGAGGCCACGAGCGGAGGCCAACTGCCCCGCGACGGCGGGTTGGCCAGTCTCGGCTCGGGCCATCCGGAGGAATACCCCTGGCAGTGGCAGTCGGCGGGCGCTAAGCCCAGCGTGGACGGGCGGCAGACCGATCTCAACAACGCCTTCACGCGCCTCAACAAGGCCCTGGAGCCGCTGTGGCGAAACGCCAGTTTTCGGGTTCACTACAGCAGCTCCAAGAAAAGCGACCGCGGACCGGCCCGTTGGGTGGACATCCCACCCGAGCGCCTGCACCTGCCGGACGCGTAACCGTCACCGGCGCGAGAAGCGCCCCGTTTATGCCCCCGCGTAACGACTGAGACCCACGTTCAAGGAGCTGCTATGACCACGCTGACCGCGGACTTTCAGGTGGTGACGCCGATGTTCCTCGGCGACGCCGACCAGACGGCCCATGACCTGCGCCCGCCCAGCCTCAAGGGCGCCCTGCGCTTTTGGTGGCGCGCCCTGCACTGGGCCGAGCATGCCCCGCCGGACAAAAAACCGAGCAACCAAGCGACCGCCGAGGCACTCATGGACTTGTACGCCCACGAAGCCCGGCTCTTCGGCCGGGCCGCCAAGGAAGAGAACCGCCATCAGTTGGGCGGGCAGGGCCTGTTCGCCCTGCGGGTACGCAGCCCCGAGTTGAAGGTTGCCGAGCCGGGCAAGTTGAACCGCGACTGGCCCCTCGGTTGCTGGCGCACCTACTTGTTGGGGATGGGGTTGGCCGACCCAAGGCGGGGTTATCTTCGCTCGGCGCTGCTGCCCGGCCCCTTTCAGGTCCAGCTCCACTTTAAACCCGGCACCACCGACGCCGATCGGCTCAGCGTGGAACGCGCCCTGCTCGCCCTGGGGCTGATGGGCAACCTCGGGGCCCGGGCGCGCCGGGGCTGGGGCGCCGTCGCCGTCACCCGCCTCGCCGGCGGCCAGCTCGCCGCCCCGACCGACTACGCCGCCTGGCAGCAGGCCCTTCGGGACCTCCTCACCGGGTGGACCCGGCCGCCGGCCCAACCCCCGTTCACCGCCTTCAGCCAGCAGACGCGACAAGATAGCACCGGGCGCGGTGCGAGCCCCTGGGCCGTGCTCGAAACCGTCGGCCGGGAGTTGCTGCAATACCGGGGATGGGGCCGCCAGGGCCGGGTCTGCGACCGGCCCGCCGAGCAGAACTTCACAGAGGATCACGACGCCATGCACGCCCTGACGGCCCACTCCAAGAAACCCCAACGGTTGCCCCAGCGTGGGGTCTTCGGCCTGCCCCACAACTATTTCTTCTCGAGCACCAAAGGCAAGGTTGACATCGCGCCGGCGGCCAATGGTCGGGCACGCCGGGCCTCGCCGCTCTTCATCCACATCCATCGCTTCGCGGACGGCTCAGCGGCTGCCCTGCAGACCCTGTTCCCGAGTCAGTTCCTACCGGAGGATGACCGGATTGAGGTAAAGGTCGGCCGCGGGCCCCGTCACCACGTGGAGTCGCAGGTCGATTACGACGTGATCACCCGCTATCTCGATCGCTTCCAAGAGAAGGACCGCATCCTATGAGCCAGTTCTATCACTTCCTTCTCGGCCCCGTGCAGGGATTCGTCGCCCAGGCCCGGCGCACCCGGGACTTCTGGTCCGGCTCGTTCATCCTGTCCTGGTTATCCGCCGTGGCGATGCACTCGGTGCGGGTCCAGGGCGGGCACCTCATCTTCCCCGACGAACCGGCCGAGGAGGCCGGCTTCCGCGCCTGGCTGACGGGTCGCGGGCAGGGGGAGGCCCCGATACAGGGGAACACCCCGAATCGCTTCCTCGCCGCCGTCGACGCCGATTTCCAGCCCGAGCGCGTAGTCGCCGATGTCCAGGCCGCCTGGCAGGCCCTCGCGGAGCGCGTCTGGGCGGCGGATCTCGCGCCGACCGACCCCTCAGAGGCGACCCGCGCCATCTGGGATCGGCAGATCGCCGGGTTCTGGGACATCCAATGGGCCCTGACCCCCGATCAAGGCGACACCGCCATCCTGGATCGGCTCAAGAACTGGCGTAGCCACCAGGCACCGCCGGAACCGGGGATCAAATGCATGATGATGGACGGCTGGCAGGAGCTCTCCGGCCAAATCGCGCCCACCAAGCGCAACCCCGAGAACGTCGCCTCGACCCCCCTCAGCCAATTCTGGGGCGCGGTGCGCCGCCAGAAACGCGCGGGTCTGACCCTGGATCTACGCGACGGCGAGCACCTCTGCGCCATCGCCTTCGTCAAGCGCCGCTTCGCGCGCCACTTCCACACCCTCCAAGAGGTCCCCCTGCCGGGGGGCTGGCACCTGAGCGGCTGGCCGGTGCCGACCCACGTCCCCTCGGTCACCTACCTCGCCGCCGCCCCCTGGCTTGCCCGGGCGATCGAAACGGCCGATCCCCAGGATTTCTGGCGGTTCCACGACGCCGCCGTTGCCCTCACCCGCGACGACAGCTCCGGGCCCTACGGGAGTCGCGACACCAACCTGCGCTGCATCGAGGCGGCCCTGGACGGAAGCGGTCAGCGGGGTGCCTGGAAGTTCGCCGCCCTCGATGGCAACGTCTTCTTCGACAGCCTCCTCGAGCGAGAGGCCCAAGAGGCCCAAGAGGCCTCCAAGCAGGCCGAGGCCACCCTCAACGCCCTGAAGAACCTGCGTCAACGAGCCGGCCTCGGGGCCCCCAGCCCCTTCTATGCCGTGCTGCTCATGGACGGCGATTCCCTCGGTCAGCACATGAGCGACCCACAGCAGCAACCGGCCATCAGCGAGGCCCTGGCCGGTTTCACCGCCGGGGTGAGCGAGCGGGTCGCCGAGCACAACGGCTTCCTCGTCTACGCCGGCGGCGATGATGTCCTCGCCCTACTCCCCCTGGAACACGCCTTGCCCTGTGCGGCCGACCTGCGCCGGCTCTACCGCGAACAATTCGAAATCCACGCCCCGAGCGTCGGCTCGACCCACTCCGGCCCCACCCTCTCCGGGGCCATCGAGTTCGTCCACGTCAAGGTTCCCCTGACGCGGGTCCTCGGCGCCGCCCACGACCTGCTCGACAACCTTGCCAAGGACGGACGGGGGCGCGACGCCCTGGCCGTGCGTTTGCGCAAACCCGGTGGGGTCGCCGCGCAATGGGCCCTGCCCTGGGCCATCGCCCTCGAGCAGGGGGACCAAGGCCTCACCCTCACCCGGCTCGCCGACGAGCTGCAGGCCGCCGCCCCCGGCGAGCGGGACTACAGCAGCAAATTCTTCTACGGCATCCGCGATCGCTTCGGCCTGCTCAACCCCCCGGACTGCGCCAACGGGACCGGTGCCGCGGTCCTGAGCGCGGAGCAGGCCGAGGGGTTGATCACCGCCGAATACCTCCAAGCCCTGCAAGCCAGCGGCGTCGCCATCACCCGGGCCCAAGCCGAGCCCTTCGTGAAACAGCTCTTGCAGCAATGCCGTCCGGTCGTCCGGGACGCCGAGAAAGACCCGAAGGAGTGGCGTCGATCCCCCTGTCTGGAGGCCGATGGCGCCCTACTGGTCCGCTTCCTCGCCCAAAAAGGAGTCGAATCCCGATGACTGCAACCCGCTGGCACTTCGAGGCCCTGGATACCTGGTTCTTCCGCGAGTCGCGCCCCCACGAAGCCCTGGGGGGTTCCACCCTCGGTAGCCTCTTCCCGCCCGCCGCGCGCACCGTCGCCGGGGCCGTCCGGACGGTCATGGGGCAGTACGCCGGGGTCGACTGGGAACGTTTCAACAACGGGGACGGCCGCGCCCATCAACTGGCCGCCGAGCTCGATCTGCGCCACGAAATCGGTGACGCCGAGGACCTCGGTCAACTCCAACTCCACGGCCCCTGGTTATGCCAAAACAGCAAACGGCTCTACCCGGTCCCGCGTTTCCTCCTGGAGCCCAAGACCCCCGGACCGCTGCCCCGGCTCCGCCTCGGCCGACCGGTCCGCTGCGGCCTGAGCGCCGACGGGCCGGTCGCCCTGCCGGAGTTACTCGGTCGGCAACCCGGCGCCAAGACCCTGGACACCGCCTGGGTGAGCGAACCCGTCTACCAGCAAATCCTGGCCGGCGAACCCATCACCACCGCGGATCTCATCAAACCGGCCCATCTCTTCGGCACCGAGGAACGCCTCGGCATCGGCCGCGACAACCGCCGAGGCACGGTCATCCCCCAGCAGCTCTACATGACCCGTCACCTCCGCCCCCATGCGGGGACCGGCCTCGAGGTCGGCGTCAGCGGCGTGGATCCCCGCCTGCAACCACCGACCGGCCTGACCCGCTTTGGTGGTGAGGGGCGGCTCGCGGCGATCCACATCCAGCCGACGGACACCGGTCCGTGGCCCGCGGCCCCCGCCCTCGGCCCCGACTGCCGGCGGTTCCTGCTGGTGCTCCTCACCCCCGCGGACTTGGACGGGGCGGGGGTACCCCCCCGGTTTCAGCCCCTCACGACCCAAGGGCAGACTCCCCGGGCGGGGGCCCCCCACGGCCCCCGCCCTACCCGTTGATCCC
>CAYFWJ010000066.1:0-14797 GCA_964346755.1 uncultured Ectothiorhodospiraceae bacterium | reverse complement strand
TAACCGACCAGATCCAGGATGGTTCCCTCCGGATTCAAGGCGAGTCCAAAGGCGATCCCCGCGATGGCGATGACCGCGCCGCGGCCGATCCAGACGAGTTCTCGATCACTGGCTCGGGGGCGGAGGAGTCCCCGATAAAAATCCTCGGCGATCGCGCTCGAGGAGACCAAGAGCTGGGAGTCGATGGTGCTCATGATCGCGGCGAGGATCGCAGCCATCAGGGCGCCGGCGACCCAGGGATGGAAGACCACCTGGGCCAACTCGATGAATACGGTCTCGCTGTTCGCCAATGCGTCGCCCTCGAAAAAACCGGCGCCGATGAAGCCGGTAAAGATCGCACCGAGGAGACAGAGGCTCATCCAAACCATGGCAATCAGCCGACTCAGGGGGACATGCTCTGCCGAACGCAGGGCCATGAAGCGGACCAGGATGTGGGGTTGCCCGAAGTAGCCGAGGCCCCAGGCCATGAGCGAGATCGCGCCGAGGGCGGTGACCTCGTGGAAGGCATCGAGCATGCCGGGGTCAGTGGCGATCCGTTCGGTGGTCGTCTCCCAGCCACCGATGCTGACGACGGCGATTACGGGGACGACGAGCAGCGCGACCAGCATGAAGATACCCTGCAGAAAATCCGTCCAGCTAACCGCCAGAAAGCCGCCCAGAAAGGTGTACAAGACGATAGCGAGCGTTCCGGCGATCACCGCGTTCTGGTAATCCCAGCCGAAGGTGCTCTCGAAGAGTAGCCCTCCGCTCACCAGGCCGGCAGCCGTGTAGAAGGTAAAGAATAGAAGGATTACCCCGGCCGATACCACACGCAGGGCGCGGCTCGTGTCGCGCAGCCGTTGCTCGAAGAAATCCGGAAGGGTGACGGCGTTGCCGGCGATCTCCGTGTAGCGCCGGAGCCGAGCCGCGACGAATTGCCAGTTGAGATACGCGCCAAGGACGAGACCGACCGCAATCCAGATCTGATTCATGCCATCGGCGTACAGCGCCCCCGGCAGTCCCATGAGTAGCCAGCCGCTCATATCCGATGCCCCGGCACTTAGCGCCGCCGTCCCGCTCCCGAGGCTGCGCCCCCCGAGGAAGTAGTCCGAGAGGTTGTGCGTCAATCGGTAGGCAAAGACGCCGATGCCAAGCATGACCGTCAGGTAGACGGCAAAGGTCACCCAAACAGCGCTTCCGGTTTCCCCCCCGGCAACCATCACGAGGCCCCCTGATCAGGTTTCGCTCGGAGCCAATAGCCGATCACGGATAAGGCGACGACCGTCACGAACGGCACCAGCAGGAGTAACCACGTAGCAATGGGCAGACCGAACAACACGAACGCGCCTCCGTCGGATAGCGGTTGGGGATGATGCCCCGGAGGGCGATGGGGCGATCGGATCCATCGATTCGGGCGTCGGGGCGGGATTGCCTCGCCTGAAGGCGGCCTGGCTTGATCGACTCAACGGCGCGGCGAACTCGGCGCGGAGGATGTGGGTAGGCCAGCCCTCCACCAAGACCGCATGCCGCCCGCCAATTGGTAGCTCCGCGCGAATCCCGCACGCCGGAGCTCCCGGACTGCCGGGATGCTGCGATGGGCGCTCAGGCAGATCGCTACGATGGGACGATCGGAATCCGCGCGCAGCTGCTGCTCGAGATCGGACCACAGCGACGGCCACCGAGTTATCGGATAGTTCTCGGCTCCTTCGATGTGGTCTCGGCGGTACTCCAAGGGCGTGCGCACGTCGAGCAGGCGCGGGGATACATCGCGAGCGAGCTGGTCACTCAGGGTGGCGGCATCGAGTTCCGGCACGCGACCGAACGGCAACCACAGGGCGACTCGAGGGAAACCCATAATGCACTGGTCATTTGATCCAAGTCGATCCCCTGAATTCTACGCGTGGCATCCGCTCATGGGAATCGATCGGTCTCGCCGGGATGCCGCGCACTTGCCGTACATCAAACACAAAAACGGGATCGACCCGTCACTGCTGGCCGATCCCGCCCCATCATGATGGCCACCCCACACCGCTCGACGCCGTCGCGTCCTAGACGGCTTGAGGTGCTCCTGCCGTGAACGACACCGGCTTACGCCGATGTTGACCAGGGCCTACAGCCCACACATACCGGTACTGCAAGCGGGCGCGTCGGCGTTGCTGAGGGCGGAACTGCTCACGACGGAGCCCCCGGTGATGAGCTTTTCGACTGGCGCGTCCGAAGGGACGTCCCCCAGGGTATGGCCCGTGCGCTCACAGAGTTCACCCCAGGTCGAAAGCTTTTCGCTCATCCCGTGACGGACCTCGACGACATCTCCGGTCGGAACACAACGATAATCGTAGGTTGGCATATACCCGTCTCCGGTTCGGTTTATAAGGGATTGCTCATAAGTCTACTGCGAGTTACTGACTCTTGCCAAGCCCCGGCTCCGTTCCGAACCGGGCTCATCCAGACTTCCGCGGCGAGCCCCCGCGAAGCACGCGTCAGGGCACAGAGCGGCTCATCCCACTCGAGGGGGGAGGCTCTGCCGCGCGATCGATCCGGGTCCTGTTGAATCAGTCAATGCACAACCACAGATCCGCTCCAAGACATAAAAAGGCCTCGGCGTGCGTTGACGGACGGGCGTCATCGGGGCGGAACCTCCACCACCGGGTACGCGCGATGGCCAGCTGAGGCTCAACACACCCGAGCGTCGATGCCCGAGGCGGGCCCGGGCGTGGGTTGCACCAACCGTCGCGCTGGATCCCCCGGCGGTGTTCGACAGTCACTGGAGGGTTCGATCATCGCCCGAACATCCGTGCTCGGGCCGTCTTTGAACACACCCGATTGAGCGGTTATGCCATATAGCAATTGGTGGGCTCGGCTCACTGAGCGCATGAGCCCACCGGTGTTCTTCGGTTCAGCCTTTCTCGTCGTTGGCTTCAGCGTCTTCGGTGGTGCGTTCACCGAAACCGCCAGCAGCTGGTTCAGCCAACTCCAACAGGGGGTCACCGAGACCTTCGGTTGGTACTACGCGCTCGCTACCACCCTATTCCTGATCTTCTCCGTCTGGTTGATGACCAGTCGCTTCGGCAGCATTCGGTTGGGGCCTCCGGACGCCCGGCCTAGCTTCGGTTATCCCGCCTGGTTTGCGATGCTCTTCAGTGCGGGCATGGGGATCGGTATCGTTTTCTGGGGCGTCGCGGAGCCCCTTCACCACTATCTCAATCCCCTCTTCGGGGAAACCGCTTCGCCGGAGGCCGCCCGGAAGGCGATGCAATATACCTTCCTCCATTGGGGCCTGCACGCGTGGGCGATCTATATCGTGATGAGCGTCGCGATCGCCTATTTCCATTTTCGTCGCGGTCTACCCCTGGCGCCCCGCTCGACCCTGTATCCGTTGATTGGCGAGCGGATCCATGGGCCACTTGGTCACGGTGTCGACATCCTGTCCACGGTCGGCACACTTCTCGGCGTTGCGACCTCACTCGGACTCGGCGCGATGCAAATCAATGCAGGCCTTGCGGAGTCGTTCGGCGTCGCTGAAAACACGCCCATCCGCATCCTCGTCATTGCGTTGATCACCTTCGTGGCCACCTTGTCGGTCGTCTCCGGTATTCAGGCCGGGATCCGGCGTTTGAGTCTGTTCAATCTTGGGTTGGCCGGCCTACTCATGCTGTTTGTCCTCGTCATGGGGCCGACGGTCTACCTCGCCGAGGTCTTGGTCGGCTCCACGGGACTCTACCTCCAGCACCTCCCCTTGATGAGCCTCTTCGTCGAATTCGGCCGGGAGAGCGAATGGCAATCGACCTGGACACTCTTCTATTGGGGTTGGTGGATCGCCTGGTCCCCCTTTGTGGGTGTCTTTGTTGCCCGCATCTCGCGGGGGCGGACGATCCGTGAGTTTGTCTTCTATGTGCTCTTCATCCCGACTTTGGGGACCTTTGTCTGGCTTGCCGTATTTGGCGGTGCGGCCATGCACGTGGAATTGTTCGAGGGCGGCGGCTTGGCCACTCAGGTCAAGGAGAACGTCTCCGTTTCCCTGCATGCGTTATTGAGCCACCTTCCGGGGACTGCCATCACCCAGCTGTGGGCGACGTTGGTGATCATCCTGTTCTTCATCACGTCGTCGGATTCCGGCTCCCTTGTTGACGACATGGTCACTTCAGGAGGCCACCCCAATCCGCCCCGAATCCAGCGGGTCTTCTGGGCCCTTGCGGAGGGAGCGGTCGCTGCCACCCTACTCATCGTCGGCGGTTTGCGCGCGATTCAAGATCTTTCCATCTCCCTCGGCTTTCTGATGTCCATTCTGCTGCTTCTGGCCTGCTGGAGTCTGCTGAGGAGTTTCCGGGAGGAATACCCACCGATGGGTCGGAAGCAGCTCAAGGGCAATCGCCATTGAGCGGCACGCCCCATCGGGATCCGCGTCCCGGGATCTTTACCTCGACGATCGAGAAGGTGCACCGGTGGCTATTCGCCCCGCTCGTAGCCGGTGATCATCGCCTGCAGGTGGCTGTACCAGGGCGAGCCGCTGAACGCCGCCAAGTAGATATGGACGATCAGAAAGACGAGGATCGCGAAGGCGGCTCCGGTATGGAGGTAGGCGACCGCCTCCAGCGGCAGCCGTTCGCCCAGCCAAGTCCCTTGCCATTGCGGATAGAAGAAGTACAGCAACCCGCTGACCCAAAGAGCGGGTGCGATGATCGCCTTGAAACCGAAATAGGCGAGGCGCTGCAGGGGGTTGTGCTTGGCCCGAGGCGTAATGACCCAGGGCTTCATCTCACCGGTGAACATGCCGTAGCCATAGTAGCGGGCCACGGCAACCACGCCTTTTCGATGCGGGAGGTACTGACGCCACTCGCCGGTCACAATGTGCCAGAAGATCGTAAAGACCCAGAGGATGATCAGCCCCCAGGCCAAGGCCACATGCACCGTCACTGCGGCCTCGAAACCGAGCCAGTGATAGCTCCCGTGGACCTCGAGGCCGGATATCAAAAGCCCTAAAATGAGCACGGCTTGCGTCCAATGCCAGAAACGCTCGAAGGGGCGGAAGAGGAGCATGGCACTCATGGCTTGGCCTCGCGCCGTCGTCGGCGTTGATGGAAATAGATGCGGAGTCCGCCATGGCCGAGCACCCCGAGGAGTGTCGTCCCGGCTGCGAGCCAACCGATCCACTCGAGCCAATCGGAATGGTGCTGGCCTGGCATATAGATCCCAGGCACCGCCGCAAGCCGACCATCGCGTTGATGACAACGGCCACAACGCAGGGCGTCTTCGGCCGGCGCGACCATGTGGGTGATCGGCCAATACATTCGGGTTCGCGCAAAGGTGTACTCACCGCTATAGGGTAGGGGCTCGGCCCCGGCCTCGTTCGCGGCTTGCATCCCGGCGCGGATCGACTGGTCCCAGTCGAAGCCCTTCCAGAAGGCCGCCTCATCCCGTCCGAACAAGTGGTAGATGAGCAGGTGCCGATTGACTGGATCATAGGGCTGTTTGCCCTGCATCACCTTGAACGGCCAGATCCGAGCATCGGGATCCTCCGGTTGGCCGTGGAGGCGATTCACCTCGATGAGCGGTGCCTCGATCGATTCGGCGATGGACTTTGCCTGCCGGTCCAGCGGTTCATGTCGTGGCACTTTTTCGCCTTTCTGGGTGAATTCGACCACCCCGTTAAACCAGTAATAGGAGGGAATCAAGTCTTCCCCGTAGCGCGCTGTCCCCTTCTTGCTGTGATAAACGGCTTGGCCTGCCTCATTACGCGTGACCAATACCTCGCCGTCCGGACCGAGCTTCCCGGCCGTTGACCAGTCCCACCAGGTCTTGGTCGCCACGCCGCCGCGCGCATAGCTGGGGATGTGACAGGTCTGGCACGCGAGGCTTTCCGCATGGTCGTTCAGCTTGTTATGCAGTTGGGGATCGTGCGGCGAACGCCCGTGACACGACGCGCAGGAACCTCGACCATCGTTTTGGCCTGGCACATCGATGCCCTGGGTATCGACCGCTTTCATCCGATAGCGACTCCCGTCCATCTGATGGCGGGAGAAGGTATGACAGGTTGTGCAGCTGTAATCGAGCCCCTCGGCGGCCATGTGCACGTCGAGCGCCCGTTCGGCTTCGAGGAGCGAGGCATCCAGGTCGCCATGCTTGACGCCGTTACCGCCGCCTCCCTTGAAGTGACAATGACCACAGGTCTCCCGGGATGATTGGCCGACGTTCTGAGCCACGTAGGCGAGATCCACGGCCTCCCGCATGCGTCCGTGAAACACCCGATCGGTATACAGGGGATGCCCGGCACCGGTCGGGAACTTACGGTAGGTGCCCGTGGTGTCGTGGCAGACCAAACAATCGATTTTCTCTTCTGCGGTAAAGTCGAAGTCGGCGTCGGTCCACCCGTACCCCGCGTGACAACTCGTGCAGCGGGGATAGTTGGACTGGATCGCACCACAGAAGCTGTTGATCACATGCCGTTTGCCCAGTTTTTCCTGGGTATCCGGGTCCGGGTAGTCCCAGGTCCAATGGATCGACTCCTGGACATGTTCCGCGGCTTTATTGTGACAGGACAGGCAGGCGCGGGTGACCTCGGGTCCACGCGTGAACGGACCGGACAGCGCCTCGAATTCGCGGTGGTCCGCTGTGGGCTCTGAGGCCGGGAGATCTTGGCCCAAGCTCGGTTGGATGGTCGCAAGATGGCTGACGATCAGCACTAGCGGGAGCCCGACCGCAAGAGCAAGGCGGTTCATCGCACGACCCTCTCGACGAATGGATTTATGGTGCCATTAAAATAAATCTGGGGCCTCCGTGGGTTGTCCTGTGTCAAGGAAAGGACGGAGAACAGAGGCGCATCGACGATCGACAGGGCCCAAACGACCGGCTAGCGCGCGTCCTGGACACTCGATGGACGTAGGCGACGGAATTAAGGGGTCAGGATGGTATGTCCCAGGCAGGCGCATCACACGATGGGCCGAGCGGCTTGGTCAAGTGCTCAGACCCCGGCCGGCTCGAGACAGTGGGATTCAACGGCGTGGATTAAGGCATCGAGGGACTCGCAACGGTTAATGGTCTCGGCGCTGAGACAGGCTCGCGGTTCACCGGAGATGCACCGAAACACCGCGGGAAGTGCATCGCTCCGGTCGGGATAGCGCCGGCGGAATCCGTCACGATGGAGGAACTGACACTCGGCGGACGCGGTGTCCAAGAACCGACGCCACGCCTCGCGCTCGCGGAACCAACCGTAGGTTATCTGACAGAGGTTACAGGCGTAGTCGCGAGGCGACAGGATCTTGTGGGCCGCGTCAACGACCGTGTTGAACAACCCGCTGTCGGCGTTGTAGACGAATAGCAACCGAACCTCGGCATGCGTCATGGCGCGGCCTCTTGGGATGCTGCCTGATTGGAGTCCATGGGACGCACCGGCTTCAGGGGTAGCTCGAGAAGCCCCCGCAGCCGTTGCCAACGATTGTCGTCATAGGCCCCGATGCCAAAGCGGATCGCGTGCCCATCCGCACGGCGCCGATACGACCCGAAGAGCCGGTCCCAGAACGAGAACAGGGTCCCGTAATTCGAGTCCGTCTCCGATCGAACCACGGAATGGTGCACGCGATGGACGGCGGGCGAGACGATCACCGTGCGCAATAGCCGATCGACCCGGGCAGGGACCGCCAGGTTACTGTGGTGGAAGAGGATGACCACGATCATCAGCGTCTTGTAGACGATCAGCTGACTCAAGGTCATACCCAAAAGCACCACGATGGGGAGATTGGCGAGATTCGACAGCAGGAGCTCCCCCGGGTGGAAGCGAAGCGCGGTGGTGCTGTCCATCGAGGGATCCGTGTGATGGACTCGATGGAATCGCCAAAGCAACGGGATGCGGTGATTGGCGCGGTGCCATGCATACATCCATAGATCAAAGAGCAGGAGCACGGCGATGGTACAGCCGATCCCATCCACCGCATCCAGGGCGCAAACCCCCCAACCTTGCCCAGCCCCCAGTCGCTCCGCCAGGACCAACAGCGGCGCCGCGACAAGGCCCACGGCGGCTCCCAAGGCCGCGAGCGTCAAGTTATCCCGGGCATGCCGATAGCGCCCCGCTCGACGATCCTCCGTGTAGAACGGGATGAACGCCTCGAGCGTAAAGATCGTGATCAATGCGAACAGGCCGACGGCGATATCAACGGGCATGGGCTTGGCTCCGAACGGATTGATTCATAGATTGACTCGCTCGATAGACCACAGGGCATCCATTGGATATCCCCGAATCGGCCGATTCGTTGTGCACGCGAAGGGCGGGCGCCGATCTCAATCCCGCTCGGGCGGCGATCGACCGTCCTTTTCGTAGACCTGGGCCAATGCCCAGGGCGAGGCGCCGCGCAGGAAACGCACCAGGGAAACCGCGTTATGCCATTGTTGAAGCAGGATGCCGTTGCGTTCGAACCGGGTTGCGGCGGTGGTAACCGAGCTCGCCAGCTTGACGAGACAGCGGGCACGGCGCGCTCGGCGTGTCAATTCCACATCCTCGAAGAGCGGCCAATCCGGAAAGCCGCCGAGCGCCTCGAAGGTCGTTTGACGGACGACGATCCCCTGATCGCCGAAGGTGGTCCAGACCGAGTCGAACCGGGAAAAGAAGGCGTAGATCCGGAGCAACGCGTGTCGTCGATCGAAGCGTAACCGGAAGCAGGCGACACCGACCTGAGGATCCGTGAAGGCGGCCTCGATCCGCGCCCAGGCATCCGCCGGGAGTTGGGTGTCATCATGCAGAAAGACCAGGATCGCCCCTCGAGCTCGGCGAGCGCCCGCGTTGCATTGGGTGCCCCGCCCGCGGGGGGCATGACACCGCTGCGCATTCGGCGGCAAACCGATGTCCGGATCGACCGGCGGTCCGTCATCGGGCTCGACGACGATCACTTGGGTGTCGTAACGTCCGCCGAATGCCTGGTGGATGGAGTCGGCGAGATCCGATTCAAGGCGTCGCGTCGGGATGACGACCGAATACCTTGGGCAGGGGGGCGGTTGGGTCTGCTGGATCATGGGTCGTGGATCACTCGGTGGCGCGGGAGCCACGCCGATCAGTGTGCTTCGATTGGGCTGCGTGGTTGCCGCGATGATCGAAGGTTTTGGGGAACCCCCACGGGTCGCCCACGGCCCAGCGGCGTTGGGCCCTGCTCGGCGGAGCGTATCGTCCGGTCCTCCAAGACGAGCCCATCGGAAACGGGTCCCGATCTTCGCGAAATAGCACGCGTTCCTCGAACCTTGTCTTGCCGTGTCCTGGACGAAACGGGCATCCGGCCACGAGCGCCGCTCCCGTCCCCGACGCTCGATCGAAGGCCCCCATCGACCCGCGATGGTCGTTCATTTCGATGTAGCTGAGGGTGGGCCGCTACACCGTCAACCGCTTGATCGACCGTAAAAGGCCAAAAAACCCACCACTTGGCGCCGCACCTCCGATTCCCGCTCCCTCGTACTCACGTCGGTCCGGCGGTGGGTCATCAGCTCGAACCGGAATCGCGCGCCGGTGCTCGCCAGCAGATCCGCCGCCGCGGTCGTGGGGTCCGTCAGCTCGAGGAGCCCACGGGCTTGGTACGTCGCCAGCAGCTCGGCCAAGGCCCGTGTCGTGTTGGCTGGACCACTGGCATAGAACAGCTCGGCCATGGTCGACGAGGTGGCGCTTTGGGCAATGACCTGACGCGTCATCGCCACCACCTCGGCATCGCAGTTCAGATCCAGATGGCGTCGAAGGAAATCCTCGAGGGCGGGAACCAGGTCCCGGTCCGGATCGACCGGTGGGTGATCCAGGGCGTAGGCCATGCACTTGTTCTCGATCACCTGCTGGAACAGCGCCTCTTTGGTGCTGAAGTGCGAGTAGACGGTCTGCTTCGAGACGCCGGCGGCCTTCGCCACGCGATCCATCGTCGTCTCGTTGAAGCCACGCTCCAGGAAGCAGTGGCCGGCAGCCCATAGGATGGCGGCATGCTTCGAGGGATCCTTGGGGCGACCCGGTGCTCGCTCAGTCTTCGCTTCGGATTTCATACTAGACGGTATAGTTTGATAGCTTTATTATCATACGTATGGGTTCCGTATTTAGGGTAACCCTAGCACATCACCGTACCCATCACGAGTCGTGGAGCCCCCATGCGTTATCCCGACCCCGCCCTGCGTCGCCCCCTCGGAGGCCACCGATGAATCCCCTTCCCCCGTGGGTGATCCCCGGCGTGATCGCCGTCACCTGCATCGCCCTGGGGGTCGGCGGCACCGCGTTGTTATACGGGAGATCGCCCCCCTCACCCGCCTCGGTTCAGGCCGCTCGAGCCCCGTTACCGGTCGCCACCGAGCGCCTCGCCCTCGAGCGTGGGTATGTACGAGCGCAACAATTCGCCGGCCGGCTGGAACCGGCCCGCCGTGCCGAGCTCGCCTTCGAGCGTTCGGACCGCCTCATCGGCGTCTCCGTCGATGAAGGCGATCGGATCGAGGCGGGTGAGGTCGTGGCTCGGCTCGATACGCGGCTTTTGGAAGCCGAACAAGACCGTCTGCGTGGCCGTCGCCGTGAGCTCACCGCCCGACTGGAGCTCGCCCGTCGGACGGCCCGCCGGCAGGAGGATTTGGCCCGGCGCGACCATACCTCCGAGCAGGGATTGGATGAGGCACGTCTCAATCGTGAGGCCATCACCGGCGAGCTCGCCGCCCTGGAGGCCTCACTCCGCCACGTCGCGATCCAGTTGGACAAATCTCGGCTCACCGCCCCCTTTGCCGGGACCATCGCCGCCCGCTACCGGGATCCGGGCGCCGTGGTGGCCAGCGGCACCCCCATCGTCGAGCTGCTGGAGACGGGTCGGCCCCAAGCCCGCGTCGGGGTGAGCCCCGAGGCCGCGGATCGGCTCACCCTCGGCGAGGCGGTGGAGCTGACCCAAGGCCGGCGCCGGTTGCAGGCCCGCATCATCGCGATCCGCCCGGATCTGAACCCGAGCACCCAGACCGTTGGCATCCTGCTCGACGTCGCGACCCCCGACGGGGGCCCGATCCCCCGCGTTCACGAGACTGTGACCCTGACCGTGTCCCAGCGGGTCGACAGCCTCGGGTTTTGGGTCCCGATGGGCGCCCTCACCGAGGGCCGCCAGGGTCTGTGGAGCCTGTTGACCCTGATCCCCGCCGAGGCCGGTGCTGGCTATCGGGTCGGCCGCGAAGCGGTCGAACTGCTCTACAGCGACGGCGAACAGGCCTACGTGCGCGGGACCTTGCGCGATGGTATACGGATCATCGCGACCGGCCCGGCGCGCGTCGTGCCGGGTGAACGGGTCGTCCCTGCCGAGGCCGCCGCCACGACCCGCGACGGAGGGCGAGGCGCGTGAGTCCCCTGCTGTTCCGTAACCCCCGATTGCTGTTGCTGGTGCTCGGGGTCATCGTGGCCTTGGCCACCTCCGCCGCCTCGAGTATCGGTCGCCAGGAAGACCCCTCGATCACCAACCTCTTTGCCAGCGTGGTTACTCCCTTCCCCGGGGCGGAGCCGGCCCGGGTCGAGGCCTTGGTGACGGAGAAGATCGAGGAAGAGCTTCAGACGATCGGTGCGATCGATACCATTACCTCGGACTCCCGCGCCGGGATCTCGTTGATCGCCGTCGAACTCGCGATGGATCTCAGCGAGACCGAGATCGAGCAGACCTGGTCGGAGATCCGGGATGCCTTGGGCGCTGCGGCCCGGGAGCTGCCCCCCGGGGTACCGGACCCGGAATTGGACACCGACCGGACCGATGCCTTTACCATCCTCAGTGCCCTGGTGATGGCGGAGGATCGCGCGCCCCAGCCGATCATCCAGGCCCGGTACGCGGAGCGTCTGCAGGACCGGCTCCGGCAGCTCCCCGATACCCAGATCGTGCGCCTGTTCGGCGAGCCCGAGGCGGAGATCCGGGTCACCATCGACCGACAGGAACTCGCCGGCCTTGGGTTGAAGTACGCAACGGTGGCCCAGGCCATCGCCGAGGCCGATGCCAAGGTGCGGGCGGGGACGTTGCATGGCAGCCAGTACGAGCTCCTGCTGGAGGTGGACGGCGCCATCGAGCGTCTGGATCGGGTCCGCGCTATCCCCCTCGAGACCGACCCCACGGGCGCGACCCTTCGCCTGGGCGCGATCGCCCAGGTCGAACGCACGGTCGCGGATCCGCCCAGCGCGCTCGCCTATAGCGATGGGCGACGGGCCGTGTTGGTGGCGGCCCGGATGGAGAACGACCGCCAGGTGGATGGCTGGACCGAGGCCGCGCGAGCGGTCATGGCGGACTTCGAACGGGCCCTTCCCGAAGGGCTCGAGCACCGGCTGGTCTTCGATCAGAGCCACTATACGAGCGCGCGCTTTGGCGAGCTGGCCCGCAATCTCGCCCTCGGGATCACGCTGGTCCTCGGGATCCTGTTCCTGACCCTCGGTTGGCGGGGGGCGCTGGTGGTCGCCGCGGTGCTTCCCTTAGCGGCCCTGCTCTCCCTCACCGGGATGTTCTGGGTGGGACTGCCGCTGCAACAGATGTCGGTGACCGGGCTGATCGTCGCCCTCGGCCTGCTCGTGGACGGCGCCATCGTGATGTCGGATCAGATCCAGCGCCGCCTGGAACAGGGGTTGCCGCGGCTGGCGGCCGTCGGGGGGGCGGTACAGCGACTCGCCGTGCCGTTGACCGCCGCCACGGTCACCACCGTGCTCGCCTTCGTGCCGATGGCGGTCTTGCCCGGTGCGGCCGGGGACTTCGTCGGTTCCATCGCCCTGGCCGTGATCATCATGCTGACCGTCTCCCTCGCCCTGGCCTTGACCGTAACGCCGGCCATCGCGGGTTGGCTGCTGCGCCGCAGCGAACCCGCCGACGCGGGGTGCCTCACCCGTGGCCTGCAGGTCCCCAGCCTCAGTCGAACCTTCGCCCGATCCATCGACGCGTCCCTGCAGCACAAGGGGGTCGCCCTCCTTGGCGCCCTGACCTTGCCGGTGATGGGGTTTGCCGCCTTCCCGACGCTGACCGCGCAATTCTTCCCTGGGGTGGACCGGAATCAATTCTATATTCAGGTGACGCTGCCCGGCGGCACGGCCATCGGGGCCACGGACCGACTCGTCGAGCGCATCGACGCCCGTCTCGCCGACCGCCGCGGCATCGAGCGTCGCCAGTGGGTCGTTGGTGAGAGTGCCCCTCCGTTCTACTACAACATGCTCCAGAATCGGGACCGATTGGCGCGTTTCGCCGAGGCCCTGATCACCACCCGCTCGGCCGCCGCCACCGAACGGTTGATCCCAGCCCTGCAGGCGGAGCTGGATCGGGCCTACCCGTCAGCCCAGATCATCGTCCGGGGGCTCAAGCAGGGGCCTCCGGTGGACGCGCCGGTGGAGCTACGCCTGGTCGGGCCGGACCTGGAGACCTTGCGCGCCCTCGGGGCCCAGGCCCGAGCGTTCCTCGCCGAGGTCCCGGAGATCACCCATACCCGTGCGGATCTCCTCGGCGGCGCTCCGAAGCTGCGGTTTACCCTGGACGAGGACAAGGTGCGCCAGGCCGGGCTCACCCTCGCGGGGGTCGCCCGCCAGATGGAAGCCGGCCTCAGGGGCGCGGTCGGAGGCTCGTTGATCGAGGCGACCGAGGAGATGCCGGTTCGGGTGCGCCTGGGCGAGGACCAGCGGGCGCGCGTCGCCGCGGTCGAATCCTTGCTGATCATGCCCCCCAACACCGCCGCTGGCGGCTCGCGGAACGACTTCCGTGGCATCCCCTTGAGCGCCCTCGGTTCCCTGGAGCTGGTGCCCGCTGACAGCCGCATCGCCCGGCGCAACGGCGAGCGCGTCAACCTCGTCCAGGGCTTCGTCGCCCGCGGCGTGCTCCCCCAGGAGGCCCTGACCCAGGTCCAGGCCCGCCTGGCCGCGGACCCCTTGCCGTTGCCGCCGGGGTATCGCCTGGAATACGGCGGTGAGCGCGATGCCCGATCCGAGACCACGGGGAATCTCGCGGCCTCGGCCGGGCTGGTCGTCACCTTGACCGTCGTGACCCTGTTCCTGACCTTCGGCTCCTACCGCCTGTTAGGGGTGGCTGGCCTGGCGGCGGGCCTCGCCGCGGGGCTCAGCCTGCTGGCCTTGGCGATCTTCGGTTATCCCTTCGGCATCCAGGCCCTCATCGGGACCATCGGTTCGATTGGGGTCTCCGTGAACGCCGCCATCATCCTCCTCACGGCCCTGCAGCAGGATCCGGCCGCCGCGCGTGGCGATCCGGCGGCCATGCGTGAGGTCGTGACGGGTTCCGCGCGGCACATCGTCTCCACGACGTTGACCACGGCCAGCGGGTTCGTGCCCCTGATACTCGCCGGGGGCGGCTTCTGGCCCCCCTTCGCCATGGCCATCGCCGGCGGTGTCCTCCTCTCCTCGGTGGTCTCGTTTTACTTCGTCCCCCCGATGTATGCCCTCGTCCGGGACCGAGGGCACCTCCGGACCCGCGAGGGAGACGTCGGCAGGACCGGCGATCACGGGGCATGGACCGTTTTGCCCCCCTGATGGCGCGCCCGACGCGGTCAGCACACCCGGTCGTCAGGACGGCAGGAATCAGGCTCGAGGAGCAAGACTTGGATAGGGTGCCTCGGGGCCGGTGGCAATCGATGTCCAGTCCCGGTCGCATCACGTTGGATGGCTGCTATCTCCGAATCCCGGCTACTGAACAACGCGACGGGAGGATCGCGAGACGCTGCGTGCCAACGCGCGGCGGTCCGATGCCTGAGACATCGAATTCATCAACGCGACCGGCGAGACCTTCGCAGGAGCCCGCGGGCGTGACCGGTATGGGTCGACCGTTGTTGATTGCCCCGGCCCGAGGGCTCGTGCTACAACCCCTACCGAGAGTCGCGATCGTCG
>CAYFWJ010000065.1:0-14852 GCA_964346755.1 uncultured Ectothiorhodospiraceae bacterium | reverse complement strand
CTTGGCATTTGGGGGACGCTGGCGACAGATCACGAGCCCGGCGTAGTGGAGGCGGCGCCCCTGGGGCCAGCCCTGAACGGTGGCCGCATCGGGCAGCCCCTGGCGTCGAAGCGCCGGTCGTAACGGGCCCATGGGGTGTCCCCGTGGGCTGTGGCCGGTGTACGCGTAGTCCCAGTGGATGGTCTCGAGCTCCGTCAGAGACGCGAGATCGGGTGGGTTGCCCGCCGTCGCGAGGGGTAGCCGGGGCGCACCCGGCGGATCGAGGCCGAGCGCCTCCCACAGGGCCCCGCGCCGTTCCCGTCCAAAGGCCGCCAAGGCCCCGGCCCCGGCCAATCGGGCGACGCTCGCCCGGTTGAGCCGGGCGCGGTGAGCCGCGTCGGCCACGGACGCGAAGGCCCGTTCGGCCCGTGCAGCCAGCAATCGATCGGCGTCCGCCCGTGGCAGTCCCTTTACATAACTCAGCCCCATCCGTACCGCCATCCCCTCACCGCTATCCGGGGCGCTCTCCAGGGTGCACGCCCAATCGCTCGCCTGGATGTCCACCGGCCGAATGTGGAGCCCGTGGCGCTTGCCGTCCTCGATCAGCGTGGCCGGGCTGTAGAAGCCCATGGGCTGGGCGTTCAGCAGGGCGCAGAGATAGGCCGCCGGGTAGTGGCAACGCAGCCACGCGGTGGCGTAGGCGATGAGGGCGAAGCTAGCGGCGTGACTCTCCGGAAAGCCGTATTCCCCGAAGCCCCGGATCTGCTCGAAGACCCCCTCGGCGAAGGCGCGGGCGATCCCCTTGCGCCGCATCCGTTGGATCAACCGATCCCGGTGACGCTCGATACGTCCCGACAGTCGCCAGGCGGCCATGTCTCGACGGAGCTGATCGGCCTCCCCGGGGGTGTAATCCGCCGCGACCATGGCGAGCTTCATGACCTGTTCCTGGAACAACGGGATGCCGAGGGTCTTTTCGAGGACGGGTTCGAGGCTGGGATGCGGGTAGGTGACCGGTTCCTCCCCAATCCGGCGTTTCAGGTAGGGATGCACCATCCCGCCGGTGATGGGCCCGGGGCGCACGAGGCTCACCTCGATGACCAGATCGTAGTAGTTGCGGGGCTTGAGCCGGGGCAACATGGCCATCTGGGCCCGGCTCTCGATCTGGAACACCCCCACGGTGTCCCCCTTTTGGATCATCCGATAGGTGGCCGGATCCTCCGCCGGCAGGGTCGCGAGGCTGAGATGCCGGCCCCGGTGGCGAGCGATCAGCTCCAGGGCCTGATGGATTACGTTGAGGGCCCCGAGCCCGAGGAGATCCACCTTGAATAGACCCAGGGCCTCGAGGTCGTCTTTATCCCACTGAATGACCGTCCGCCCGGGCAGGGTGGCGTTCTCCTGGGGCACGAGGGTAGCCACCGGCTCGTGGCCCAGCAAGAAGCCCCCTGGGTGGATGGAGAGATGGCGGGGCAGGCCCTCCAGTTCGGCCACCCGATCCAGGAGCTGTCGATAGACCCGTTGCTCGGGATCCAGGCCGGCCGTGCGCAGATCGTCCGGGGTCGGGGCCTGATACCGGGGGAGATGACGCGCCAGACGCTCGAGCGTGGCCTCGGAGACGCCGAGCACCTTACCGACATCGCGCACCGCGGAGCGGCTCCGATAGCGGATGATATTGGCCACCATGGCGGCATGGTCCCGGCCATAGGTGGCGTAGACATGCTGGATAACCTCCTCGCGCCGATCGTGTTCGATATCCAGATCGATATCCGGGGGCTCGGCCCGCTCCTTGGACAGGAACCGCTCGAACAATAGACCCATGCGCACCGGATCGACGGCCGTGATCCCCAGGCAATAGCACACCGCTGAGTTCGCCGCCGAACCCCGCCCTTGGCAAAGGATGTCCTGCACGTGGCAGAACCGGACGAGCTCATGCATGGTGAGGAAATAGCCCTCGTACTCCAGCTCGTGGATGAGGGCGAGTTCCCGTTCGATCTGCGCCCGGACCGCCTCGGGCAGCCCCCCCGGATAACGGGCCTGGGCCCCCGCCCAGGTGTGCCGATACAGCCCCTCCCGCGCCGGGGTGCCATCGGGCAAACACTCCACCGGGTAGCGGTAACGGAGCTCGCTCAGGGTGAAACGGCAGCGCTCGGCGATGACCTCGGTCTGGCGGATCGCCTCGACATCGTCCTCGTACAACCACGCGAAGGATCGGGGCGCACGCAGGGCATGCTCGGCGTTCGGCTTGATGCGGGTCCCAGCGGTGGCCAGGGTCACCCCATGGCGCAGGCAGGTGAGCACATCCTGCAGCGGCCGGCGGGCCGGGGTGTGATAAAGCACCTCCATCCCCGCCACCACCGGCAAACCAAAACGCCGGGCCCGCGCCCGTAGGCGCATCTCGCGCCGCGGATCCCCGGCCTGTTGATGCCGGGCCAGCAGGGCGTAGAGCCGATCGTCGAAGGCCTCCCGGAGGATCGCGATGATCGACTCCGGCGGGGCCGGCTCTGCCAGACGGCTGCCCGCCCCGCCCCACAGGGCAATCAACCCCGGGGCGTGCTCGGCCACCTCCGTCCAGCTCACCTGGCTATGGCCCTTGGGGGCGCGGAGGCGCCCGCGGGAGATCAGACGGCCCAGGTTGGCATACCCCGCCCGATCCTCGGCCAACAGAACGATGGGCGAGCCATCGTCCACGTGGATCTCCGCCCCCACGAGGAGCTGGATCCCGAGCTCTTGGGCCTTGAGATGGGCGCGGACCATTCCATAGACCCCATCCCGATCGGTCAGGGCCACAGCCCGCAACCCCAGGCGATGGGCCTCCTCTACCAACTCCTCCGGATGGCTGGCCCCCTCGAGGAAGGAATACCCGCTCTTACACCACAGGGGCACATAGCCCCCGCCGCCGATCCCGGTCACGCCAGCCGCCCCCGGCGGGCCCCGCGCCCACATCGCGCCGGGCCGGACACCCGCCGCCAACGGCCCCGACCGACCCGACCGGGATCCCGGACGGCTCCAGGGCTTCGGCCGACCCACCCGATCAACACAACCGCTCCGGTGCGCGCCGCCCCGGGGCCAACTGCAACAGCTCAGCGGGCGCCGTCAGGGCGGCACGCGAATGGGCGCTGCCGGTGATCGCCACAAAACGCTCCGCCGGGGTCGCCCAATCCCACTCGGGCCCATTCACCGGGCCCCACCGCCCCTGAGGCTGGCGGGCCCAAGCAAGCCCGGCGGGGACTGAAACCTGCCTATCGATACTCATCGGGGCGTCGTCGAGGGTCGGTCGGGTTCGGGTTCGAGCACGCCTAGGGGATGCGGGTTAATCCGCTCTTATGTCGTATATTTATGCCTATTCAAGTCGAATCCAGTCCGCTCTTCGCCATCGACCGGATCCCGTATCCCGCGAGAACCGCGAAGCCTCCTCAGGGCGTCCGCTTATCGCGCACAACGCCCCGCCTCCGGCGGTCCCACTGTCGATGAACGACCCACTCGCCAAGCGAAACCGATCGGGCGATCGAGCTCCTCGACCACGAATCCGCGACAACCCGGGAGCGAACCCCGGATCCGCAAGGGAGGTGGCGGGGAGATCAGGGAGGTGTCGAGGGCCAAACGGTGGAGCGTGCTTAATCCGTCCGTATGGGACATCCCCAAATCGCCCGATTCGCGGGCCTGGCAGCATGGGCCAGTCCAAGGCACCGGCAACCCCTCAGGCATCAACGGGATTGCGCACGGCACGGCAACCCCGTTGCAGGACGTGGGGGTCGATTTCCGCCGCCTGGCGCGCCCGTGTGGGCCTTCACTCGTTTCCCTGCAGCATGGGCGCGTTACGATCGCTGGATGAAACCAGGTGATCGACGCGTGCGGTTCGGGGTTGTCGGACGCGGACCGGAGGCATGATCGGAGGGCTTCGTGGCCAGATCACGCCCCGGCTGACGCAGCTGGGCGTCGATGGGGGGTGACCGAGCGGATCGCGCTGCCTCGTGAGGCGATGTGATCGGGTGCCGATTGGGCGCGCCCCATCTTCAACAGCCACTCCACTGAATGCAGAGATCGCTCATGTCGACTGGGGTCCACGATCGACCGGACCATCGCCACTCGACCCGAAGGCTAGGCCCTTGATGAGAAGACGTGCAATCTCGCCGTCGATGCCATCCCGATCGATCCGCGCGGACACCGGCCCGCAGGGGTGAGGGCCCAGTTCCCAGGCGCGGCCGGGTGCGAGTTGCCTCCGGGCGAGGGTCTCGGCTTGTCCCCCGCGGGCGAGCCTGGCGCCCCCCGATCATTCCAGGCCCCCCTGCAGGAACCAACGTCGCCGTCGCGTATCTCGATACACCCACCACCACCGGTCGCGGCCCGTGCGAACGTAGTGGTAGACCCGCGCGGTCTCGCGCACCCACCAGCCCCCGGCGATCACCGCCCGGCCTTGTATCTCCTCCACCGGGCCATAGGCCGCTCCGTTGATGAACCAACCCGCGGCCAGCTCGCGGTGGACCTCGGGGAGTTGCTGCGGCCGATCGTAGATGCGCCGGATCACCGGGATGGGCGCCGGGGCGCTTCGATCCGCGTCCCGGGGGCCCTCGCGCGGGCGATCGGCGAACCGATGGGTTAGCGGCTCCCAGCGGAATCGGGCCTCGGGTAGGTGAGCGTCCTGCACCCGGGCGATCACCACGGCCGATTCCCCCCATACCGTGCGGAGCCGCGCCAGCGCCCGATCCAAGGACGCGCGGGCCCGTTGCGGGGTGGCCGCGAAGAGGTCGATCTGGGTGACGGTTACCGGGACGCTGTCCGCCTCCAGGCGCGCGGCGACGACCCCAGCGTCCAGGGTCTCCCGCTCGAGGCGCAGGGCGAGGAGATTGGCGAGCCGCTGGGGGTCTCGGGTCGGCGTGGCGGGCACGAGGGTGTCCGCCACCTGGCCGCCATCCTCGAGATCCAGTCCCACGTGCAGGGCGCGGATCTGTTCCGGACGGGCGCCAACCTCGGCGACGAGTCCCTCCAGGGGCCCGTGGAGCATCGCCAGGAGCCGGTCGCGGGTGTCCTCTGGGGCCTCCAGATTCACAGTTCGCCGCACCGGCGGGCGTGGGTCCAGGGGTTGGAGGCGCTGCCATCCCGCCCCCCGCGCCCAGGCCTGCAGGCCGGCCACCTCCGGGCCGAGCCGCGCCACCTGATCGGCGGGCAGGGCGAGTAGGTCCCCGAGGGTATGGAGCCCGAGGGCCAAGCAAGTATCCCCAGGCGGGGCCTGGGCCCCCAGGCGTTCCAAGGGGACCGTCCGCACGAAGTCGGTTTCGTCCGCGGGCTCGGCGAAGACCCGGGTGCGGCGCCCGGCCTGGGCCGCCGCGTAGGTCCCGAAACGCGTGAAACCGACGGCGATGGTTGCATGCAACCCCGCCTCTGCTAGATCCGCCCGAATGTGTTGGGCCCATTCGCCGAGGGAAGGATACAGGGGGATCAACCCGGTGGCATCCAACCAGGCTACCCCCGGCTCCGTCGGGCTCGGCTCCACCCCGGGACTGAAGGCCGTGAGCCGACGGACCAACTCCTTGACCGCAGCTGCCAGGGCCACCTCGCTCACGGTTCGGCCCTGGAGGCCATCACACCGCGCGAGGCCCGCGGCGTAACGCATCCCGCGCCGGATCCCACAGGCCCGCGCCGGCGCATTGGCCCACAGCACCTGGCCCTGAGCCCGGTCCTGATCCAGCACGACGATCGGTCGGTTCCGCCCCTCGGAATCCGCCCGCAGGACCAGCTGCAGGGGCAGGGCGGGGACGCTAACACAGGCCATCCGGTCCATGGTGCAGCGTCTGATAGGTCCAGCCAGGGGGATGGCGCTTGTCCTTGACGGCCCGCAACTCGCAGCGGAAGTGATCCCGCCCCAGCCGATGCCCGGCGGATTCGGTCCGGAGGGAGGCCAGGGAGCTCCGCTCCGCCCCTGCCCCGGTCTGACTCAAGGCAAGCAGCAGGCAATCGTGACGTTGCGCCAGCCCACTCAGGCGATTCTGTTGATTGAAGTTGAGCCGGGTCGGATGCGCGCCCCAGTCCAACACCAGCAGGGCCAATCCGCCGGAACGCAACAGCACATCGGCCGCCCGGGCCATCTCCTGGGGGCTGGGGGGCCGGATGACCGGGAGGGTGGCGAGATCGACCCCCGCCTCGAGCAGATCCGGCGGATAGAAAGTGGAGTCGGGCGCTGCGACCCAAGCGGCGTACTCGCCTCGCTCCTGGGTCGTGCGGAGCAGGCCGACGACGGCCGTCAGCACGGCGCTGGATTGCGGTGTCCCGGTCACCTCGACGAAGCGGCCCGTCAGATTCGTGAGGGCCCAGCGGGGCGCCTCGGCCTCGGACCCACGGGATCCGAGATCGCGGGCCGCTATCAGCCCGTCGGGTATCGCGTTTGGCGATTCGATCGTCATGGCCACGATGCGGATACGGTTTGGGTTTGAGCGGAGCGAGGAGACGACTCGCTTGGGGGCATTATACTGTATAAATTGACAGTTACCAATCGGGGGGCACGGTCGCTGATCCCGCGGCGCATCGGTGCTGCCCGCCGTGGCCCGTCGTCGGGCTCGCGGGCAATATCGCGGCGGCTCGCGCTCGGCCCGATCCACGGGCTACGGGGTCGCACTTGCATGCGGCCCATCAAATGACGCTGACCCCAATAACCCGGGGCGTTCTATCCGCAAGGCCCCACGGATTGCGGGGATCCCCCCGGTTGTACAGCCGCTCACGAGTGACTACACTCCTGCCTAACGGCCATCAAAACGGACGACGCACCGGACCGGATCGTAAGTCCGGTTATCAGGACGGACCGCTGATGGTGCGGCCGTGTGTCACATTTCCGACATTCGCTGTTTTCCACTCGAGCACTACCGAAGATCGATCCTATGGCCATGCAGCGGGAGACCCCCTCCCTCCCCGGCGACGACAAGCGCTGGAAGCTCATCAACGCCACCATGCGGCGCAACGGCTACTCCGAGCACACCCTCATCGAGGCCCTCCACGGGGTGCAGGATGCCTTTGGCTTTATCGACGACACCGCCATGCGATTCGTCGCCGATGCCCTGGATGTCCCGCCCGCTAAGGTCTATGGCGTCAGCACCTTTTATCACCTGTTTCTCCTGAAACCGGCCGGCCGCCACAGCTGCGTCGTCTGCACCGGGACCGCCTGCTATATCAAGGGGGCGGATTCGCTGCTGGGGCGCATCCAGCAGGATTTCCACATCCGGCCGGGGGAGACGACCGCCGATCAGGCCTTGTCGGTTATGACCGCCCGTTGCGTCGGGGCTTGTGGCCTGGCCCCGGCGGTCGTCCTGGACGGCCAGATGGTGGGCAAGCTCAACGCGGATCAGCTCATCGAACGACTGCAGGAGTTGACCGCATGAACGTCGATGATGTGGCCGAGCTGGCTCGCCGTTACCAAGCCGAGGCCGGGGCGACGGAACGCGAGGTGCGGGTCTGTATGGCAACCGCGTGCCATTCCTCCGGGGCGCCCGCAGTCCTCGATGCCCTAAAGGAGTCCTGCGGCGGTCAGGCCGAGGGGTGCCAGGTGACCGGGGTGGGCTGTATGGGCTTGTGTTCCGCGGGGCCGATGGTCGCAATCGCCCCCCCGGGGGCGGATCTGCGCTCGGCGACGTTGTATCGCGACGTCACCGTCGAGGACGCCCGTTCATTCGGCGGTCCGTCGGGGGATACGGCCCTCGAACACCGCCGCACCTCGACCGACCAGCCCTTCTTTCAACGGCAACGCTGGATCGTGCGGGAGAACTCCGGGCTGATCGATCCCGACAGCATCAAGCCCTATGTGGCCGTCGGCGGTTATCAGACCCTGGTTCGGGCCTTGACCGAGATGACCCCGGCGGAGGTGATCGCCGAGGTCACTGATAGCGGTCTACGGGGGCGTGGCGGCGGGGGCTATCCCACGGGCCTGAAGTGGTCGACGGTGGCCAAGATGCCGGGGGAGCCGAAATACGTCGTGTGCAACGCCGATGAGGGAGATCCGGGGGCCTTCATGGACCGGGCCATCCTGGAGTCAGACCCCCATCGGCTCCTCGAGAGCATGGCGATCGCCGCCTATGCGGTGCGGGCGAACTACGGCTACATCTATATCCGGGCCGAATACCCGCTGGCCGTTCAGCGACTCAAGAGCGCCATCCGTGAGGCCAAGCGGCACGGATTCCTCGGCAATCACATCGCCGAGACACCCTTTAGCTTCGAGGTGGAGATCCGCCTCGGGGCTGGGGCCTTCGTCTGCGGCGAGGAGACCGCGCTCATGGCCTCGATTGAGGGTAACCGCGGCCAACCCCACCCACGCCCCCCCTATCCAGCTGAACACGGCTTGTGGGGTCAACCGACCCTGATCAACAACGTCGAGACGTTTGCCAACATCGTTCCCATCCTCCGGGAAGGCGGTCAATGGTTCGCCTCCATCGGGACCGCGGGTTCCACGGGCACCAAGGTCTTTGCCCTCGCCGGGAACATCCAAAATGGCGGCCTCATCGAGGTGGACATGGGGATCTCGCTCCGCGAGGTGATCGAGGCCATCGGCGGCGGCATCCCGGGTGGGAAAGCGGTCAAGGCGGTCCAGACCGGTGGGCCGTCCGGGGGCTGTGTCCCGGCGGCGGAGCTCGACGTCCCCGTCGACTACGACAGCCTCAAACGGGTGGGCACCATGATGGGCTCGGGTGGGATGATCGTCATGGACGAGAGCTCGAGCATGATCGACGTGGCTCGGTATTTCATGGAGTTTTGCATGAGTGAGTCCTGTGGCAAATGCGTGCCTTGCCGCACCGGCACCCAACAGATGCACGACCTCCTGGGGCGCCTGGCGGCGGGGACCGGCACGCGGGGCGATCTGGAGCTGCTCGAGGAGCTCTGCGAGGTCGTCCAGGCCACCAGCCTGTGTGGCCTCGGCCAGACCGCGCCCAGTCCGGTCATCAGCACCTTGCGCTATTTCCGCCACGAATACGAAGCACAACTACGCGAACCGATCCCCGACTAGCCACGTGCTCTTTTCAGCGATTCCTCAGGAGTTCTTTGGCCATGGCCCAACCTGCCCCGCAGACGAAGGTCCGCGTTGTCACCCTGCAGATCGACGGCCGCGATGTCTCCGCTCGGGAGGATGCCACCATCCTCGAGCTCGCCCGCGAGCAGGGCATCCCGATCCCAACCCTGTGCTATCTCGAGGGTCTGTCCGCTTGGGCCGGCTGTCGGCTCTGCCTCGTCGAGTTGGTGGGGGTCAACAAGCTCCTTCCCGCCTGTGCGACCCAAGTGCGGGACGACATGCAGATCCAGACCGATACCGAGCGCCTGCGCCGCTACCGACGCACCCTGCTGGAACTGCTGTTCGCCGAGCGCAACCATGTCTGTGCCGTGTGCGTCTCCAACGGTCATTGCGATCTGCAAAACCTGGCCCAACGGTGCGGGGTCGATCATGTCCGCGTCCCTTACCGCAACGCCCGGTACCCGGTCGACTCGAGTCATGACCGATTCCGCCTCGATCCGAATCGGTGCGTGCTGTGCAGCCGCTGCGTGCGGGTCTGCGATGAGATCGAGGGGGCGCACACCTGGGATATCGCCGGGCGCGGCAGTGACTGCCAAGTGATCACCGACTTCAATCAACCTTGGGGCGAGAGCGCTACCTGCACGAGCTGCGGCAAGTGTGTGCAGGTCTGTCCCACCGGCGCCCTGACCCAGCAAGGGACCTCAGTCGGGGAAATGACCAAGGATCGCACCTTCCTCAGTCTGCTCGCCCGACGGAGAGAGATCGCATGACCGACGCCCCCCCCCGTGCCCCGACGCTGGCGACCACGTGGCTGGACGGCTGCTCCGGTTGCCACATGTCGTTTCTGGATATGGATGAGCGGCTGGTGGATCTCGTGCAACGAATGGAGATCGTCTACAGCCCGTTTGTCGACGCCAAGACCCTGCCGGATCACGTGGATCTCGGCCTCATCGAGGGCTCCGTGAGTACCGAAGACGACCTCGAGAAGGCGCGGCTGTTTCGCCATCACTGCCGCTTCTTGATCAGCCTGGGCGATTGCGCGGTGAACGGGAACGTCCCCGCCATGCGCAACGCCTTCGGCCGAGACGGGGTCATGGATCGCGCCTACCGGGAGAACGTGACCCTCCAACCCCAATGGCCGACGCGCTCGGTTCCGGCGCTCCACGAGACGGTTCAACCGGTCCACCAGGTGGTGCCGGTGGATCTGTTCATCCCGGGCTGCCCGCCCTCGGCGGGGACGATCGGGACCGTTTTGGAGGAGCTGTTGGCCGGCCGCGTGCCGGACACCTCGGCGCTGACGCGCTTTGGGGCCTGAGGCCCGCGCGGCGACAGGTCCTGTCTTTGAACGGATACTGCGTAATCGATCCATCGGGTGTATAGACCCCAGGAGCTATCCATGAGCCGAACGATCACCGTCGATCCCGTGACGCGCATCGAGGGCCACGCGCGCATCTCCCTCCAAGTCGACGATCAGGGGCAGGTGGAAGACGCCAAGTTTCACCTGACTCAGTTCCGGGGGTTCGAGAAATTCTGTGAAGGTCGCCCCTACCGCGAGATGCCCGCGTTGACCGCCCGGACCTGCGGGATCTGTCCGGTCAGCCATCTCATCGCCTCCAACAAGGCCTGTGATGCGCTGCTCAGTGTCCACATCCCACCGACGGCCGTGAAGCTGCGGCGGATCATCAATCTCGCCCAAATCCTGCAATCCCACGCCCTCTCCTTCTTCCACTTATCGTCCCCGGATCTGCTCCTTGGCTGGGACTCGGATCCGCAGAAACGGAACATCTTCGGGGTGATGGGGACACACCCGGAGTTGGCTAAGGATGGGATCCGCCTCCGGCAAATCGGGCAAGAGATCATCGAGACCCTCGGCGGGAAGAAGATCCATCCCACCTGGGTCGTCCCGGGCGGGGTGAATGAGGCCCTATCCCAGGCCAACCGAGCTCAGCTCCAGGCCCTGATCCCGGAAGGGCTCGCTATCGCCGAGCGCACCTACGCGTTCTTTAAGGACCGGCTCACGGAGTTCGTCGATGAGGCCCGGCATTTTGGCGAGTTTCCGACGATGTTCCTGAGCCTGGTCGGAGCGCGCGGGGAATTGGAGCACTACGACGGGTTCCTGCGCCTGACCGATGCCAAGGGACAGATCCTCGAGGATATGGTCCCACCCCATGAGTACGAACGCATCATCGGCGAGGCGGTGGAAGATTTCACCTACATGAAGTTCCCCTATTACCGCGGGCTCGGCTATCCCCAGGGGATTTATCGGGTCGGTCCCCTGGCCCGGCTGAACAATTGCAGCCGTTGCGGGACCCCGCGCGCCGACGCGGCCCTGGCGGATTTTCGCGGCCTCCAGGAGACCGGGCCGGTCGCCTCGAGCTTCCATTACCACTATGCCCGACTTGTGGAGATCCTGTTCTGCCTGGAGCGCATCGAAGAGCTCCTCGACGACCCCGAGATCAGCTCCGAACGGGTCCGGGCCCGTGCCCGGGGCAACCAGGATGAGGGCGTGGGCCTCGCCGAGGCACCCCGCGGGACCTTGATCCATCACTATCGAATCGATGACGACGGCCTGATGACGTGGATGAACCTCATCATCGCCACGGGCCACAACAACCTGGCCATGAATCAGGGCATCCGCCAGGTCGCCGAGGCCTATGTCGACGGGAATCAGCTGCAGGAGGGGATGCTAAACCGAGTGGAAGCGGTCATCCGCTGTTTCGATCCCTGCCTCAGTTGCGCCTCCCATGCCTTCGGTCAGATGCCGTTGCAGATCCAACTCGAGGATGCGCAGGGGCGAGTCCTGGACACCCTCCAGCGAGATGGGGGCTGACAGCCGGTCGTTCCGGGCTGCCGCCATGGTGCTGGAACGCCCGCGGGATTGACCCCGACGCCGGGGCCTGGGAAGGTAATCTCAGGCCAATCCCACTCGGTTCCCCCACCCATGCCACAATCCCTCAACCTCAAACGGAGTGCCCGCGTCCTCGGCCTGCTGATCCTACTGACCGCCATCGGTTTCCTCGGTTGGCTGAGTCTGCCCGCGGGGTCGGTCTCGCCGCGGGCCGAGGCGGCCCTCCGGAGTAACGACGCCGTCCAGGTCACCGATGCCGACGCGTGGGTCTTCACCCCTCGAGATCAGTCCCCCACGACCGGCTACATCGTCTACCCGGGGGCCCGGGTGCCGCCGCCCGCCTACGCCCCGATGGCCCAGGCGCTGGCCGAGCGCGGGCATCTCGTGACCCTCGTCCGTCCACCGCTCCGCCTCTCCTCCTTCAACAATCGCCTGGCGGGTCCGGTCATCGAGTCCCACCCGGAGATCGACACGTGGGTCCTCGGGGGACACTCCCTCGGCGGCTCCTCGGCCCTGGCCTACGCTAACGAACACCCGGGTCGCGTGGCGGGGGTCGTCTTGCTGGCCTCCCGGCCCCTTGGCATGGATCTTTCGGACCAAGACCTTCCGGTGCTCGCCCTCTACGCCACCCGCGACGGGATCTTGACGCCCTCCGAGGCGCGAGCCGCCGAGGCCCGACTCCCCCCAAGTACGCGTTTCGTGCCCATCGAGGGCGGCAATCACTCGAACTTCGGTGACTACGGTCGGCCGCGAGGCGATCGGGCGGCCCGTCTCTCCCGGGAGGAACAGCAAGCCCGCGTCGTCGACCACGTCGACGGTTTCATCGGGGAGCTCAAACGCCCCGCGGGATAATGCCCGCCTCGCGGCGAGCCCGTGGGTTGATCCGGATCACCCGATGGCAACCGGTCGACGGCTGACGGGACCGCACCCCAGACCGTACACTGCCGCCATCGACGGCCCAGGAACCCCTCCATGCCTGCCCCGAATCACGATTATCCCTTCGATCCCACCCACGGATACCACCTGGATGACCTGCTGGCGGTGGCGCCGCCCACCCCGCCCGAGGACTTCGCCGCATTCTGGCGGCAACGCTATGCCGAGGCCCTGGCGGTGGACCCGGATCCGCAGTTGGATGTAAGCCCCATCGCCCTGCCCAAGCACGAGGTGTTGGACCTCGCCTACCGATCCCAGGATGATTTTCCGATCCGCGGGTGGTTGCTCCGTCCCCGGACGGGCCCAATCAATCAGGGCCTGGTCCTCGGTCATGGCTACGGGGGCATCGAGCGGCCGGATCACCGAATGCCGCGGGATGACGCCGTCTATCTGGTCCCCTGTTTTCGGGGGCTCGGGCGAAGCCGCCGGACGCCGATCTCCGAGAACCCCCAATGGCACGTCCTCCACGACATCGACAAACGGGATCGCTACATCCTCGCCGGCTGCGCCGCGGACCTCTGGACGGGGGTCAGCGCCCTGATCGAACTCTTCCCGGAGCTCGCCGAGCGCATCGGGTATCTGGGGATCAGCTTCGGCGGCGGGATCGGGGCCCTCGCCATGCCCTGGGACCCCCGGATCCAGCGGGCGCATCTCAACATCCCCTCCTTCGGTCATCAGCCCCTACGGCTCGAGCTCCCGTCCATCGGCAGCGCCACGGCCCTCCAGGCGTATCAGGCGACGCACGGCAATGTCTTTGAAACCTTGCGCTACTATGATGCCGCGAGCGCCGCGACCTGGATGGATCGTCCCGTGCATGTCGCGGCGGCGCGCTTTGATCCGGCCGTCGCCCCGCCGGGGCAGTTCGCCATCTACAACGGCCTGCGCGGTCGCCGGGACCTCTTTGTCCTCGAGGCCGGGCATTGCGACTACCCCGAGCGACGATCCCAACATCGCGCACTGCTTCGCGAACTGCACGCCTTCTTCGAGCCGCTATGAACCGCGAATACCATCGTTGGCACAGCCCCCATCTCGGCCGTGACATGGAACTGCTGATCTTCGGTCACGCCGGGGCCCGAGTCCTGGTGTTTCCGACGCGCGACGGGCATTTCTACGAATACGAGGATCGCGGCCTCGTGGCAACGCTCGCACCCAAGATCGACGCAGGCCAGCTCCAGCTCTATTGCGTCGATAGCCTCGACTCGGAGAGCTTCTACTGCCATTGGTGCCACCCTTCAGGACGGATCCAGCGCCATCTCCAATTCGAGGCCTATGTCCTCCACGAGGTCATGCCACTGATGCACGGGAAAAACCCCCATTCCGGCATCATCGCCCATGGCTGCAGCCTCGGGGCCTTCCACGCAGCCAACATCGCCTTCCGGCATCCGGAGCGGTTCTGCAAGTTGGTCGCCTTCTCCGGTCGATACGACCTGACCCATGCCGTGGAGTCCTTCGGCAATCTCTTCGAGGGGTATTACGACGAGGCGATCTACCACAACACCCCGACCCACTTCCTGCCAAACCTCGATTGTCCGTGGCGCCTGGATCAATTGCGGCGGATGGACATCGTCCTGGTCATCGGCCGGGACGACCCTTTTCGGGGCAACAACCACCATCTCAGCCATATCCTCTGGGACAAGGGCATTCCCCATGCCCTTCATGAATGGGACGGACGCGCCCACCGGGGCCGCTACTGGCGGCAGATGGCGCCGCTGTACGTCTGAGCCGCCCCCGCCGGGACGCGGGCCGCCGGACGGAAGCCGGCTCAATCCTTCAGCGCGCCACAATGGCGGCCTGGGACGTCCTGTGGGACGTCCCTCAAGGCTCCCGGTCTTGCGGATCACACCGCCACGCGACGGCGATTTTTCCGAAACGCGCACCGCACAACGCCCTCCCTCACAATGCCCTCCGGCTCGCCCCTTCGCAGGACGGCGAACGCGCCGTCGAACACATCGTTTCACGCATGGCGCATGGGTCAAGAAGGCCGGCTGGGACGGTCGGCTTGCCGGCAGGACGAAGTCGACCCCTAGGAGCCTCCGGAACGGACCGGTTGGATGTGCACCGTGGCCTCATCTGTCTGTCCGTTGGCATCGATGACCCGGACGGTATGGT
>CAYFWJ010000064.1:0-14860 GCA_964346755.1 uncultured Ectothiorhodospiraceae bacterium | reverse complement strand
GGGCAAGCGATGCTATCCTGCCAATACCCCTGCCATGAAACGTCAACACGCCCTAATGTGCGCCGCTTGCGGCGTCACCATTGAGCGGTTTGTTAGCAGCGTCAGCCTCCAAGCGCTCGACCAGCCAGACTTTGATGATCGACTGCCTGGTGACGCCGATTCGGGCAGCCTCGCGGTCCAATGCCTCAACAACCCAGCATGGAAAATCAACGTTGATGCGCTTCTGCTCCTGATTAACCCGACGCGCGGTCGAGAGGTCCAGATCGTCGACTACGTCCTCTTTATCCGCATCAACCTTTTCATCGAAATCTTCAGCATTCATACAGCTCCACCTCTCTCTTACGAGCTCGCCTAACTGAAATCAGCCGAATCCGACCATCAACGAATTGAGATCGGGTTTGATTCTGTAGACCACTGGGTAAAAGAAGTCGAGATGTATGCAGTCGGCAACCCGGTTGAGGTCTTTCGCTATGCGATTGGAGAGCGTTCCGTCGTTTTCCCTGGCAAGAACGCCTTTGCGGATTGCCGGAGCGATCAAATGGCGTTGACCGATGGCGAGCGCCGTTCCCTGAGTCCGGTGCCCCGAACCCAAAGGCTATCTATCGTATCCCGGGTTCGGAGGCGTTCACTCGACGAGGGTTCACCACGCGGATCCAGCCCACGGCGCGGCGGGGCATTCCTTCAGCGACCCCGACGACCGGGCGCGCTGACAACGGCACCCGGGCTAGACCGACCGAAGACGATCACGTGAGACTTTCATCGGCCGCATACTCAAAAGAGTCGTAAAACAGGCGTTGCGGGTCGAGACCGAGTTCCGCGAAGCGGGCCTTAGCCGCGTCGATCATGGGGGGTGGACCGCTCATGTAGACATCGTACGCTGAGAGGTCGGGGTAATGCCGGGCGACCACCTCGTGGATATAGCCCGTTTCACCGTTCCAATCGTCGGTCGGATCCGGATCCGACAGCGCCGGCGTGTAAGAGAACGGGGCGTGTTGTTGCTGCCATTGCTCCGGGAGCTCGGGGAGGTAGAGATCGCGCTTGGCGCGCACGCCCCAAAACAGATGAAGGGGACGTTGCACGCCCTCGGCGAAGGCGTGTTCGAGTATCCCCTTGAGCGGAGCGAACCCGGTACCGCCGCCGACGAGGATGGCGGGGCGCTCCGTCTCATCGCGCAGGAAGAACGTCCCGAGGGGAAGCTCGACCCGCAGGAGATCCTTGGCGCGCAGTTGATTGAATACGAAATCCGTGAAATGTCCCCCGGGGACATGGCGAATATGCAGCTCCAGATGCCCCGAATCCGGCGGATTGGCCATGGAGAAACTTCGGCGGCGACCATCCTTGAGCAGGATATCGAGGTACTGACCCGCCACGTAGGGGAATGTGTCCGATACCGGTAGTTTCAGGTCCACTCGCATCACATCGTGATTCAACGCCTCCTTGCGCGCTACCCGCACGGGGGTCTTCTTGACCATCAGACCCTTGACGGCGGCGATCTCCTCCATCTCGACGGTCAAGTCGGTCTGTGGCCGGGCCTGACAGAGCAAGGCGTGGCCCGCCGCATGCTCATCCGGCTCGAGGGCCGGGGGTGGGCCGTGCGGGTACGTGACGGACCCCCTGAGGAGTTTGCCCTTACAGGTCCCGCAGGTGCCGTTACGGCAGCTGTAGGGGAAGGCAAGACCGTCCCGAAGGGCGGCCTCGAGGACGCTCTCAGCGGGCTCGCAGATGAATTGCTGACCGCTTGGTTGAATCTCGATTCGGTAACTCATGCGCTATTCTCAATGGATGCATCAAACGGTTGGGCCGTCTTTCGCATGAATCGAGCCTGGACAAACCCCACCGGCTGACCCGCGAGGGGTGCGTTTAGGCGACGAACACGGTACGGTCGGGGCAATCGGGTGATCGACCCGGTCAACGCCGACCTCACCGGCCTGACGCCGCCCCAACGCGGCGATCGGCCCGCCATCCATCCGTCCCTGAAACGGACAGAAACGCTATGTCTGAAGCCGCACGTACGTCCCCGAGTGCCGCCGCTATTGTTGGGCTGGGCTATCTCGGGGTGCGCCTCGCCCGTCGATTGGCAAACCAGGGCAATCCGGTTCTCGCCCTGGGGCGCGACCCCGACCGCCACGATCTGCCGGCGCGTGTGACCCGCGGGGTGATCGATCTCGACGGTCCACCGCCCGCGGATCCGTTCCCGTGGCGGGATCGGCTCGTATTCCACCTCGCGCCACCTCCCGGTGAGGGTGAACGGGATGAACGGACCCGGCGATTGGCGGCTCAGTTCCAGGCAAACCCACCGCGGGGCTTGGTCTATGTCGGCACGAGTGGGGTCTACGGGGATCGCGGCGGGGCGTGGGTCACCGAGACCGACCCGCCGAACCCCCAGAGTGCGCGGACCCGGCGACGCCGCGATGCCGAGCAGTCACTGGAGGCGCTGACGACGGCCCTCGGCGTGCCCGTGGCGATCATCCGGGCTGCGGGGATCTATGGACCCGGCCGACTCCCCCTCGAGGGGATCCGCCGGGGCGATCCCGTCCTCTCACCCGAGGAGTCCGGCTGGACAAACCGTATTCACGTCGAGGATTTGGCAAGCGTGTGTCTGGCAGCGGCCCAGCAACTCGACGGTTATCGGGTCTACAACGCCAGTGACGGTCAGCCCGGCACCATGACCGACTTCTACGATTGCGTCGCCGATGCCGCAGGACTCCCGCGCCCGCCACGCATCCCCTGGGCCCAAGCCGAGGCGCAATTCTCACCGATGCGCCTGAGCTTCCTTCGCGAATCCCGGCGCCTCGACAACCGGCGCATCCGCGAGGAGCTCGGGGTCGAGCTCATCTATGCGGACCTCGCCGAGGGCGTGGCCGCCAGCCTGTCCACCTCGCCGTAGATCGCGCCCATAACGCCGTTCACGGGGGGGCCTGGTCCGCCGTGCCACCGGCTCGGGGACTCAAGAGGGCACCGGCGGCTCGCGGGGATCGATGGCCTCGGGGTCGGGCAGCGGCTCCGATTCTGCCTGGAACCCCCCCGTACGCCCACCGAGGCCATCTGGCCCTGGAAGATAGCGGCTCCCCTCCTCCAGTACGAAATCCCGAAAGGTACTCGCGACGACCGAAAGCTGCTTCGCCCGGGGGTAGACGATGTACCAGAAGTGTTGGATGGGAAACCCCTCGACATCGAGGATGGCCACCTCCTGATCCCCCCCGTCGAGCAGCAACGAATGGAGCGATAACACGGCCAGTCCCAACTCACCCACGACCGCGTGCTTGATGGCCTCGTTGCTGCCGAGCTCCATACGCACGCGGGGACGCAATCCGTGTTGTTTGAACAAATCGAGGGTCGCATCCCGAATGCCGGATCCAGACTCTCGGAGGATGAAGGGCTCTTCCGCCACCTCGGCAAAGGCGAGATGCTTGCGATCCGCGAGGGGGTGGCGGCGCGGGGCCACGACGATCAGCGGATTCGGCAGGAAGCGGATGGCCTCCACCGCCAATTCGTCCTCGGGTTCGTGACCGAAGATGTAGAGGTCGTCCTGGTTGTTGAGCAATCGCTCGGTCACCCGATCACGGTTCGTCACCTTCAACGAGACCTCGATCTCCGGGTACCGCCGACAGAAGTGACCGAGCAAGCGCGGTGCGACGTATTTCGCGGTCGTAATCGTGGCAAGCCGCAGATGTCCCCGGCGCAAGCCCTTGAGATCCGCCAGGTTGGTCTCGAGATCGGCCAAGGCCAGGAAGGTGCGTCGACAGGCTTCGTAAAGCTCGTGACCTGCCTCCGTCGGGTAGATCTGACGACCGACTTGCTCGAAGAGCGGGAGCCCCAGTGTCTCGCTCAACTTTTTGATCTGCATCGAGACCGTCGATTGGCTGAGGTACAGCTCTTCGGCGGCTCGGGTAAAGCTGCCCAACCGAACGATGGATTCGAACACCTGCATCTGGCGAAGCGTGGCATGCCGGATCAGGCGCTCGGGTATATCGGCCCGAGCCATCATGGCGTCAATCGAGACCATGCTCACCTCCGAGGTGGATGGGCGTTCATCGGTGGATGGGCGTTCATCATGAAATGACGGCGATCGTCAATCGAACGACCGCATGGGCGGTTCACACGGGATCCCTCCAGCCTTGGCCCGGGAGCCTGCCCGAAACCCCAATCCACGTCTAGGGCTTTCCGGTCAGCCTCAGCGCCCTCGGCCGAGGGTTCGCCGGCCTGCACTATGTTAGTGCGTCGGCAGCGTGACTCTGCAAACTTCGATCCGGGATGAGCGCTCCGGTTCGCGACTCGAGCGCTCCCCACAACCCGCTTATTTTTACGGCTTTTGTCCCGCCACCGCCCGCCGAATCCGGTCGCTGAGGCGTTTTGGATCATCATTCCCCGCCGCGCCTGATGCACGCTCATCTATCAAAATAGAAGTAACCAATCGATAACACCGATTTGTACCGATGCGTTCTAGGTCGTAGGCTCCGCCCAAATTAGTGCTCCCATCAATCAGGAGAGAATTATGGCGAACCAGACCTACGACGCGGGGGTAAAGGACTACCAGCTTATGTACTGGACCCCGGATTACGTCCCCCTTGATACTGATCTTTTGGCGTGCTTCAAGGTCACGCCCCAGGCGGATGTGCCCCGTGAAGAGGCCGCCGCGGCAGTCGCCGCCGAGTCCTCCACGGGAACCTGGACGACCGTATGGTCGGATCTCCTGACCGATATCGAGTACTACAAGGGTCGAGCCTACCGAGTCGAAGACGTTCCCGGAGATCGAGAGTCCTTCTACGCCTTCGTGGCCTATCCGATCGATCTCTTCGAGGAAGGGTCGGTCGTCAACGTGTTGACCTCCCTGGTCGGCAACGTATTCGGGTTCAAGGCCATCCGGAACCTCCGCCTCGAGGATATTCGCTTCCCGATCGCCTACGTGAAGACCTGCCTCGGCCCGCCGAACGGCATCCAGGTCGAGCGGGATAGGATGAATAAGTACGGACGGCCGTTCCTGGGAGCCACCATCAAGCCCAAGCTCGGGCTATCTGCCAAGAACTACGGGCGTGCCGTCTATGAGTCCCTGCGCGGCGGTCTGGATTTCACCAAGGACGATGAGAACGTCAACTCGCAGCCGTTCATGCGCTGGCAGAATCGCTACGAGTTCGTGGCTGAGGCGGTCATGAAGGCTCAGCAGGAGACCGGGGAGCGTAAGGGGCACTTTCACAACGTCACCGCCCCGGACCCGGAGCAGATGTACGAGCGGGCTGAGTTCGCCAAGTCCCTCGGCATGCCCGTCATCATGCACGACTTCATCACCGGTGGATTCTGCGCGAACACCGGTCTCGCCAAGTGGTGCCGCCGCAACGGCATGCTGCTCCACATCCATCGAGCGATGCACGCCGTAATCGACCGGCACCCTAAGCACGGGATCCACTTCCGTGTCCTGGCCAAGTGCCTCCGCCTCTCTGGGGGCGACCACATCCACACCGGCACGGTGGTCGGCAAGCTCGAGGGCGATCGCGCCGCCACGCTCGGCTTCGTCGACCAGATCCGTGAGGCCTATGTGCCCGAGGATCGGCGCCGCGGGATCTACTTCGACCAGGATTGGGGTTCCATGCCCGGGATGTTAGCGGTCGCCTCCGGCGGTATTCACGTGTGGCACATACCGGCCCTGGTTTCCATCTTCGGCGATGATTCGGTCCTCCAGTTCGGCGGCGGCACGCAGGGCCATCCCTGGGGCAACGCGGCAGGCGCCGCGGCGAACCGCGTCGCGGTCGAGGCCTGCGTCAAGGCGCGCAATGCCGGCCGCGATCTGGAGAAGGAATCCAAGGATATCCTCACCGAGGCGGCCCAGCACAGTCCTGAGCTCAAAGTCGCCATGGATACCTGGTCGGAGATCAAGTTCGAGTTCGACACTGTCGACAAACTTGACGTGAGCTAACTTTACTGCCGTCGGAGTTGACCCATGGCCAAGAATACCTCCCATTCCATTGGGGACTACGCGACCCAAGAGGCCTTCGAGACCTTCTCGTTCCTGCCCCCATTGACGGCGGACGAGATCTACGACCAGGCTGCCTACATCGCCGCCCAAGGCTGGACGCCGGCGATTGAGCACGAGCATCCGCAAAACGTCATGGACCACTACTGGACCATGTGGAAGCTGCCCTTCTTCGGCGAGGACGACCCCGATGCGATCCTGGCCGAGGTGGACGAGTGTCGCCGCGCCTATCCGAGCCATCACGTCCGGCTGGTCGGTTACGATAACTACATGCAAACGCAGGGCCTGGCCTTCCTGGTCCATCGCGCCCGCGGCTGATCGTTGGCCGCACGCGGACCGCGATCGAGATTCGGTGCGGCCCCGTTAGGGACCGCCGCCGGGCTCACGGCGGTGACTTCACCGCCCCTGCTTGCTCAATGCCGCACGTATGGAGAGAGACTCCATGGTCGATAGTAGCCAAGGTTCGAACAGTACGCGCGCCATCGCCATGGCCCGGCGCCGAGCCCTATCGCAACACGGACGCCAGGCCGTGGTGCCCCAAGCCGGCGGCGGCAGCAGCCCGAGTCCGTCGGCGAGTCCGTCGACCAGTAGCGCTTCGGTGAAGCCTGTCGGGGGTCATGGCGGTTCGGGCAGACGGCCACCCACACCCAGCACCACCGGCGCTAGTGGCCGGGATGCGGCTCGGGAGCGCCGGCGCCGCATGGCGCAGGCCGGCAAGGCCGGCCTGGGACCCACCCAGGAGCGGACCCGCGCCACAGCTGGCAACGCCACAACCCGCTCGACGGCTGGCAAAGCCCCGGCCGCTGGGGGAGCGCAATCCGACGCGGAGGCCGCCCAATCGGCGGGCGGGTCGACGGCGCGTAACGCCGGAACCCGCTCGGGGGTATCGCGCCGGCGCCGATCCGCCGGGAACGGGAGCTCGGATCGGCGTCGCAACGGTAAGCCCAAACCCAATGGGGCAACGAACGGGACTCCGATGAACTCCGGCCGCCTCGTGGCGATGTCCCATCGCCGCGCTCAAGCCGCTCGAGGGAAACAGGCCGTGAAGAAGAACATGACCGATCCGGGTCAACTCGCCCGAACCGCCAACCCCGATATGAGCGGCCGGGACGTCGCCAAGCAAGTCCGCGCCCAGCGGGCCGTGCACGGCCGAACCAACGGCAATCCCTCCCCGCCGACTGGCCGCCCGAGACCGAGCCGAACCGGTGGTGGCTCGAGTGGCGGAAGCGAGGCCCCGGCGAAGGTCGGGATGAGTCAAACCAGCCGCGGGGAATCCGTCACGGGTACCCTGGTCGGTCGCAGTGAGCAGACCACCGGGGATGAGGTCGGCTCCTGTGCCTCGGTGACGGGAACCGAGTACTTTGGCGCCGACATCTTCCAGGAGTTTTGCCATCGACCGCTTGAGGCCGGTCCAGAGAAGGTTGGCCGGATGGCAACCGACCACGGTCATCTCGTCAGCGGCACCGAAGTCGGGCGAAGCCCCGCCGTGACCGGCGATGAACCGGGGACGTGCCAACGGGTAACCGGAACGGCCTATCTCGGACCCGAGCAATTTGCCGCGTACTGCGCCACGCCCGGGGCAGCGGAGGCCGAGGGTGGAAACCGGGTGACGACCGGGGGGCAACCGGCTCGTGGTGGTGAGGCCCGCCCTCAGGTGCCCGACAAAGTCGCTGAATCCCGGACCCTGCAAGGCGGTCGCGTCACCGGAACCATGGCGGATCGCAGCCAGCGGACGACGGGTAATGAGGCCGGCACGTGTCGCTCCGTCACTGGCGACGAATACGTCAGCTCCGAGCAATACCAGGCCTTTTGCGCAACCGCTCCCGAACCGGAACCACCCAAGGTATCCGGCGAACACACCTGGCGCGGCAAACAAGTGACCGGGGGCCACGCCAGCCGAAGCATGCGGGTCACCGGCAACGAATCGGGAACCTGCACCACCGTAACGGGGACGCCCTATGCCGGCCCGGACCAATACCGCAGCTACTGTCCACCCCAAGCCGTGGCGGCGGCCGCCGAGCGACGCCCCACGGGGTTCGCCGCGGGATTGACCGGTCAGCAGCCCGGTGTCGATCGCCTGACCGGCGCCCATCAAGGGGTGTGCGAACCGGTGACCGGGACTCCGTACGTAGGCCAAGGCCAGCAAGCGGCGGTCTGCGGGAGCGCGGAGCCCGCCAATCCCGGTGACCCCGACTTCCCGCAGGTGGCGGAGGGGACGGTGATCGCTTCGGAAGAACCCGCAGGTTCCGCCCCCCCGACGGCCGCCCCCGGATCGGGTTTCAGCATCATGACCCCAGGCCGGGCCTCCCAGATGCGTGCCCGGGAGAGCAGTCACATCACCGGGACCCGATACGGCAATCAGGGCAGTATCACGGGGACCTTCAGTCGCGGCGACAATCTGGTCACCGGAACGGATCGCGGCCGTAACAACGACCGCCTATCCGGCACGGGCCTATCCGGCACGGGTATGCGGCCCCAACCGCCCGCCAACAGCAATCCGCCCGCGGCCCAAGCGAACACGACCCCGGCGGACCCGAGCCCGAACATCACGGGCGAGGGCAGCGCAAGCGGAGCCGCGATCACCGGCGACGGTTGGGACCGAGGCGACCGTGTCACCGGCACGGAAGGCGTGTCTTCCCGGGGCCGCAATCCCACGCGGCGCGGACCTCCGATGAGCGCGATGATCAATGCCCGGAGCTACCAGGGCAGCGATGAGGTCGCCGTCCCCGACAGTCCTATCACCGGCAGTAGCGGCAACACGATGTCCGGGGCGGGTGTGACCGTCTCCGGCGGCGCGCGAGGGTAACGGGGATGCGGCGGGCACCTTACCAACGGGGCGGGGCCAGCGTGTGGACACGCACGGCCGCGCAACCGGGCAGGCGAGGGCCGCGTGACCGGGCCGAGCATACCCCGAAGCGCACACCTCAGGGTAACTCGGAGACGTGGGAGGCCCTAGCCGGCGCAGCACACGATGCGCCCGCGCCGAAGCGATCCAACGGGGGATCCGAGGCGGCCGCAACCGGCACAGGGCATCGATCAGCGGCCAACGGGCTCCGCCGGCGGAGCCGGAGAAGCCCCGGGTCCGGTCGCCGGGCCACAGCGACCGATCCCATGGGCGCGACCTCGGGCGGGGCCCAGGACACACGGCTGTACGCCTATGCCCAGGAGACCGAGGCGGCCTTCGATCGCATCGAAACATGCCTCAAGGCCGTTTCCGCTGAGCCCTACGATCGCGATTTCGTCACGCGTGCCCAGCGCCGGATCCGCGAGCAACTCGGCTTCCCGCTGAACGACAACGTCCTGGAACAGGCCTGGATCCAGGGCCTGGATATGCCCCGGCTGTATGCCGAGGCCCTGTTTCGAACGGCGAATCAAGTCGGCCAGACGTTTTTTCACGAGGACCCCCTCGGCGGGCGAGCGACAGAGGGCTTTCAGTCCTTCATCGAGGCCTGTGGTTTTCATGCCGTGGCCGTGGCGCCCTGCGCCGACGGTCGCCTGGCCCATCTGGTGAGCTATGTCCTGCGACTCCCCCACGGGGGCGTGCATCGACAATCCTTTGCCGGGGCCTTGTTCGATGTCGAGGAGGCCGTCGACCGCTGGACCGAGGTGGAGCTCCGCCGATTTCGGGAAGGGCAGCCCAATACAGCGGATGCGCCCACGCGGTACCTGCAGATCGCCACGTACCACTACAGCTCGAGCGGGCCCGAGTTCGGCTGTGCCGCCCACGGCGGGGATGAACGGAAGGCGGCGAGCGCTGCCCTGGATCGGCTGGATGCCTTCCGAACGGCCATCCAGAACAGCTTTTGCTGCGGGGCCTCCATCGATCTGTTATTGATCGGCATGGATACGGACACGGACACGATTCGGCTGCATCTGCCCGACGCCGCCGGGACCGTAACCCGGGGCTGCTATGTCGATACGGCCGTCCTCGAGGGGTCCCGCGAGGCGGATGCCATCGAGACCGCCATGGCACGGTCCTACGAGAATGCCGGGTTGGAGCCCGCACGGGAGGGAATGCGCCAGTTCATCACGCACCTCGCCCGCAACAACCTGGCTCATCGGGCCTACGTGAACGAACACCACAACGGGCGCTACAGCGAGCTCGGACACGGCGAACGCTTCATTGCCGTGGGTTCCGGCTTCTACGAGTTCCGACTGCGCAACCTCGCCTTCTTTGCCCACATGGACACCGTGGAGGAAGGCGCGAGTGATCTGGACGTCGGCATCGGCTTGTTCGAAAAGATGAACGTCGCCCGGGGGCTGCCGATCCCGGTCGTGTTGCGATACGAATACTCGGGCTCCGTTCCAGGCTCGCGCGAACGGGCTGCGGCACGCTGCGAACGCGTGTCGGCCGCCATTGCAGCGCGCTACCCCAAGCTCTGGGAGGGGGGTCGGTTGCATCTGCACCGCACGGTTCGTGACGGTGATGGTCATGCCCCCCCGGAAATCCTCGGTTCAACCGTTGGAGCCTACCTGGAGGATTGATGCCATGAAGATCGCGCAGGTGGAAAAACCGTTGGTTTCCACCAATCGTATCCCGGGTCTGGAGCACAAACACCTACAGGTCATCAAGGAAAAGAGCGGGAGCCGATCCGTCGCAGTGGACGCGGTCGGGTGCATCCCCGGTGACTGGGTGATCGTGGTCGGCAGCGCTGCGGCCCGCGAGGCGGCCGGCCACAAGAACTATCCGAGCGACGCGACGATCGTCGGCATTATCGACCACTGGAACCCGGAGGAGTAGTCCATGGAGATTCTGCAAGTCGTGGCACCGCTGGTGGTGACACGCCGCGTTCCCGGGCTTAAGGGGTCGACCATGCGGGTCTTGCAAGATTCAAAGGGCCAGCTTCAAGTCGCCGTGGATCCCGTGGGTGCTCGAATCGGCAATTGGGTCTTCACCATCAGCGGCTCGGCCGCTCGCTATGCCCTGGATGACCCAGAGATCCTCACCGATCTGACGATCGGCGGCATCATCGATTACTGGGACGATCCGGACACGCTGTATCAGGGTAAGAACAACCGCGAGTCGAGCCGCGAATCGGCCGAGGCCGGCCGCTCCGCCGCCTAACGCAAACTTTTTCTTCCGCGATTCATGAGATAGACAGGAGAACGACAATGGCCACGCATGAAACCTACGGCATCGCCCTTGGCATGATCGAGACCCGCGGTCTGGTACCGGCCATCGAGGCGGCGGACGCCATGACCAAGGCCTCTGAGGTCCGGTTGATCGGTCGGGAGTTCGTCGGCGGCGGATACGTCACCGTCTTGGTCCGCGGCGAGACCGGTGCCGTCAACGCCGCCGTCCGTGCCGGCGCCGATGCCTGCGAGCGGGTTGGAGACGGTCTGGTCGCCGCCCACATCATTGCCCGTCCCCACAAAGAGGTGGAGCCCATCCTGCCCACCGGCAAGCCGACCGCGGAGTAAGAAGCGGCACGCTCACCCCCTGATTTGGCCCTGAGGAGGAAACCGAGAATGGCCCAAGAAACCTACGGCATCGCCCTTGGCATGATCGAGACCCGCGGTCTGGTACCGGCCATCGAGGCGGCGGACGCCATGACCAAGGCCTCTGAGGTCCGGTTGATCGGTCGGGAGTTCGTCGGCGGCGGATACGTCACCGTCTTGGTCCGCGGCGAGACCGGTGCCGTCAACGCCGCCGTCCGTGCCGGCGCCGATGCCTGCGAGCGGGTTGGAGACGGTCTGGTCGCCGCCCACATCATCGCTCGTCCGCATAAAGAGGTGGAGCCGGTTCTCCCCTCGGGACCAAACGCCACGGGTCGAGCTGCGTAACGAGGATGCCGCCTTCCAGGCGGCTTCGGCACCACGCCACCGTCCGCGGTGGCCTGCGTCGGTTGCCCACGGAAACTGAACTATGGCTATACAATCGCGACTTCTCGGTTTTCTCGGACGTGCCCTAAGCCACGAGCTCAGCGCCGTACAGTGGTATATGACCTTTGCGAAGCAGCTCGAGAAGTGGGGTGATACGGAATCGGCCGACACATTCCGCGAAGAGGTCGTCGAGGAGCTACGCCACGCCGAGCGCATCAGCGAGCGGTTGATCGCCCACGGGGCGCTACCCAACCAGAGTATGTTGCGTCCAGTCGCGGCGTGCCGCTCCCTCGCCGAGTGCCTGGATCACTCGATCCGGCTCGAGGACGATGTCGTGCAACTCTACCGTCAAGCGGTCGATTTCGCTGGCCGAGTCGACGCGAGCGCGGAAAAAGAGCTCTTCCAATCCCTTCTACAAGACGAAGAGGAACATGCGAAGAACCTCCGGGAGTGGCGCACACGCCTCAAAGGCGCCTAGATCGAGGCGCATCGTAGCCGACACCCCACTCGGTGGCGCTCCGTTCTGCATGGCGCGGATCCGCTTCGCTCCATGGTCATCCATCCTGAAACAGGGGTAATCGATGTCCGCGACGGCCTGGTTGGAACGCACCCGGCCCCCGAGCCTGGAGCGCCGCTTCGATTTCCCGGACTACGCGACCCTGCGTGAATTCCTCGATGCCACGGCAGCGATCTTCGAGGCCGAGGACTATTATCCGAACATGACGTTTAGTCGTCACCACGTGGTGATGACGATCTTTCCCGAGGGCGACTCCGAGGTCGTCACGGATCGCGAGCGGTATCTCGCCGAGCGCATCGATGCCGTCGCCGGCAATGCAAGCGACGCCCCAGCATCTTCCTGATGAGGCTCTTGTTATGACATCCGCGATCGATTGGAAACGCCGAGAAGCGCCGATGAATCCCGCCGGGGGGAGCAGCGGCGGTGGCAACGGCCACCGGCCCCACGTGGTTGGTGGCACGAACGACCAACCCGACAGCCAGGAACCGTCGCCACCGGTCTCCTCCCCCCGGGGATCCGCGCCGCCGCCGCCGGAACCGAGCCAGCCCCCCCCGGCCGACGAAACCGATCCTACCGGCGGTTATGAATCCGATGGTGGCGCGGCTAAGCGCCCCGTCTGGCCCGACTGATCGGGGAACGTTCACGCGTATCCCGGCTTGTCGGATCCGCTCGCGATCCGATGGGCGAATTCGGGTCTTAGCCGACGCGTTCTCCAGGCCACCGTCGAGCCCGGGGCGACAACCGGTTCGGTCCCTACCGACGGCTCAGGCCAGGGCGCGGCGTGGTCTTTTGTCTTCGAATTCACCGCGCTCACCATACCCTCGGTTCGCGGGCCCGATCGCGGGCCGGCTGAGCCCATCCCGTCTTCACGCAGGTGTCCCGGATGCGCATCCTCAATACGATCCACTTCGGCAACCTCCGTGGGGACCTCTTTGGTGGCGTGGTCACCGCGATCATCGCCCTCCCCATGGCCCTCGCCTTCGGGGTCGCCTCCGGCGCGGGTCCGGCGGCGGGGCTCTACGGCGCCATCCTGGTCGGTTTGTTCGCCTCGCTCTTCGGCGGTTCCCCCACCCTGATCTCCGAGCCGACCGGCCCGATGACCGTCGTGATGACCGCCGTCATCGCCAACCTCATGGCGGCGAACCCCGAGGACGGGATGGCCATGGCGTTCACCGTGGTAATGATGGCCGGGCTGTTCCAGATCCTCTTCGGGGCGTTGCGGCTGGGTCGCTACGTCACGCTGATGCCCTACACGGTCATCTCTGGCTTCATGTCCGGGATCGGCATCATCCTGATCTTGCTCCAGTTCGGCCCCTTCCTGGGGCAGGCGAGCCCCGACGGCGGGGTCATCGGGAGTCTCACGAACCTACCGCAACTCATCGCCAATATCCAACCGGCCGAGACCTTCCTCGCGGTCTTAACGGTCGCCCTGATCGTCCTCTACCCCGCGCGCCTGAAACGCTATCTCCCCCCGCAGTTGCTTGCCCTGGTGGTCGGCAGCCTGCTCTCGATCTGGATCTTCGGCCAGGCGGATCTTCGGCGTATCGGAGAGATCCCCTCCGTACTGCCGTCGCTCCAACTCCCGGTATTCGGCGTGGAGCAATGGCGGCTCATGGTCATCGATGCCCTGGTGTTGGCCATGCTGGGTTCCATCGATGCCCTGCTGACCTCCATGATCGCCGATAGCCTGACCCGATTGGAACACGATTCCAACAAGGAAATCGTCGGTCAGGGCCTCGGCAACCTCGCCTCCGGCCTGTTCGGCGGGATGCCCGGGGCCGGGGCGACCATGGGAACGGTGGCCAACATCCAAACCGGGGCGCGCAGCGCCCTGTCCGGTCTGACTCGGGTGGCCTTGCTGATCGCCGTGGTCCTCGGGGCGGGCGAGCTGACCGAGGTCATCCCCCTTGCCGTGCTGGCCGGTATCGCCGTCAAGGTCGGCTTCGACATCATCGACTGGGACTTCCTACGCCGGGCCCACCGGGTCTCCTTGCGTGGGGCGTTCATCATGTACGGGGTCATCCTCCTGACGGTGTTCGTGGATCTCATCACCGCCGTGGGTGTCGGCATCTTCGTCGCGAACGTCATCACCATCGACCGACTGAGTAAGCTGCAGGCCAAGGACATCAAGTCGATCACCGGCGGCGAGGATAGTGCCGACCTCTCACCCACGGAGGCGACCCTCTTCGACCGGGTGCGCGGTCAGGTGCTCGTGCTACAGCTCAATGGGCCGATGATCTTCGCCGTCGCCAAGACGGTCAGTCGTTTCCAAAACGCCACGGAGAACTATCGCACGATCATCCTTGATCTCAACAACGTCCCGTTGCTCGGGGTCAGCTCATCTCTGGCCTTGGAAACCCTCGTCAAAAACGCGCGGGAACGCAACGTCGAGGTCCTGATCGCCGGGGCGAGCGGTCAAGCCGATCGTCGCCTCAAGCGATTGCGTATTCCGCAGTTCATCAATGAGGCCAATTTCGTTCCCACCCGAGAAGCCGCCTTGCGCAAGGCCGTCGAAGACCTCGAACCCAGGACAGCGTAGCGGGGATCCATTA
>CAYFWJ010000063.1:0-14965 GCA_964346755.1 uncultured Ectothiorhodospiraceae bacterium | reverse complement strand
CCTGGCCCGACGTCGATCGAGCCCTCACGCGAGTCGATGCCACGGACGCGGACAAACGGCCAGTATCTCGAAGGTGTCACTGCCCGGCTGATTGGCGACCCCGGTATGAAACAACGCCGGACGCTCCAACTGCCATGGTGGGCGTGTTTGAATCGGGAATCGGTAGCTCACGCGTCGCTGGGGGATCCCCTGATTCGAGACGTTGATACCATGCAACGCGGTCTCGTGGAGCGGCGCCGCGGAAGCGAATCGGGTCCGGGCGACGACCTCATTGACCCGGCGATTGAAACCCTCAACCCTTCTGTTGGTTGGGGGGGCGCGGTCCAAAGGCCGGTGAACTGGCGTTTGGCGCACCACGGGAATGCTCCAAAGGTTGTATTGCTTGAATGCGCTCAGGCGTTTCGTGCTCAAACAAACGCCCTTTAAGATCGCCCCGTGGGCTTCTTCGCGCTGAACTGATCTCCCGAAACCCATGGTGTTTGAGGGGGGCGATGGGGTGGGTGATCCGAACCGATCCGTCCTCGTCCCCTAATCGTTTCCCGGGGAGCCCGCTGTGAGCCGAGGTCCCCGATCCCACATCACCCTCGCCCGACGCCGCCCCCGGCACGCCCGTCGCCTCGTCGGCGGAAGCGGCGCGATTGGCCATCGGACCGAGGGCTCGCGCCTGACGCCCCGCCGACCAGGAGCGCACGGCAATCCGCCTCGGGCAAGCTCGCTCCCACACGTTGTGTGGGTGTCGACGCCGGCATCCCCTGATACGCCAGAAAACCGGGCCTCACGATCGGATCGGGCTAGAGAAAGAGGATAACTTCTTTTTGGTATATGATCCCACGGGAGTTTACAGATAGACGACGCATCGGGGCGCCACCCCTTGGGCGGTTCCGTTGGATGGCCGGGGGATTACCCTTGCCGTGTATCCCATCGCCGTTATCCCTCGATAGCCATTCATTGATGTCTCTGAGCCGAGTCGCTCGCTCCCCAGGATCGCCATGCGTGGCGTAGGCGATCCGCGTTCGCTCGGATGTAGGCTGGTGTCAATCGGTCGCGATCAAGATATCGGTCATCCAGGTCATTTTCGATGCGTGAGCCCCTCGCCGCCTCAGTCAGGACAGGGTTGGTGTCGTCGTCGGTGAGTGTGGTCGTTCGGATCCGGAGGTCTCGCCAATGGGGCTCACCGACTACCTGCACGCCGGCAACCGGGGGGAGGCTGCGACGCAAGCCGAATGGAAGCGTGACTTCGACTCCGACGATACTCTCTTCAACCTGACGGAAGAATGCGCTGACTGTGGTGTCGTTAAAATGACGAGAGACGGTCACTGAGGGACCGAGGTCTTGGAAAAAGTACCGTTCCCAGCCGGCTTCGGCCGCCGTGTTAGTCCTCGAGTGGAAGTATCGATAGGCGATCCGAGCCGTTGTTTTGTCATCCGTGTTTTGTCCGTGGAAATAACCGATCTCCGTGGAGACACGGTGCGTGCCATTCGGCGAGAACCAGGCGGTCTCATTCAAGGCGCCGATGTGACGTTCGGCTTGTCGTGAGTGGCGTCCTGCGTGGACGATATTCAAGACTTGGGGATGCGGATGCAGGAACTGGTGAAACCACACGTCCTTTAAGGCAGGTTCGTCTCGGAAGCCGGAGAACGCCCCGGAATTGTCGAAGTCATTGCTCGCATTCACAGGCAGGTGCCATACGGGATTGAGTGACGCCCCTTTCCACAGGGGCAGCTCGATGCCAGCTTGAAAAGCCAGTGCGTAGTCGAAAACCCCAACTTCCGTACCTAATGCATAGCGAAGTGAGGGCTTTAGCTGGATCCGTGCGAGGCTCGGTTTGCCTTCTGCTGTGACAATGTCGGCGGATTCCGGAGATGTAATGAGCTCCGAAATCGAGGAATCCGTGTATTCGACAACTTTAAGCGGCGCAGAGCCGCCGGCGCGCAGCCATTGATAATAAGCTTCTCGGTCGGTAACCACATGGACCAGGGGCGTGCCGCGCCCTAGCACAACAACCTGGAGTTCCTGAGTGGATTCTGGGGCGTTGGCGCTAAGTACTGCAAGGGCGACCCCGAGACCGTCGAGTGCATTGCGTCGATAGCGGTTGTTCTCGAATTCGGTATAAAGAACAGTCTCGTGCTGGGCGAGCCGAACCGCCTCGAAACCCTTTGACCTTAGGCGCTCACCAATCCGACGTAATAAGGCAGGGGTGTCTGCCGACGGCTCGGACGGTCCCGCGTCGGCCGCACGCTCGGTGGGCGACTTGCGGCGCGGTCGGTCTTTGTCCTCTAGGGCAAGCGGGGCACGCGGCGGAAGTGCCTCCGTGGATATCGGCTTCGAGGATGGTCCAGCGTGGCGAGTGAGGCCGATGGGCAGGTACAAGCCGACGGCGAACTCGGTACGCTCCTGTTGGCGATCAATGCCGTATTGTCCCAGAACGTACCAACGCCAGCTCTGAGGCGCACCGAGTAGGCCTCCGTACAGTCGGAGTCCTGCATTGTCCTCATTGGGGGCAAACTCGGAGAGGAGTTCGATGTGGTCAAACAGATCGAACTCGATGCCTCCGAAGGGCCCATCGTCTGCATCGTCGCCTCGCTGGTAGCCTAAACTGCCGCGGAGTGGGAGCCCGGACGGGCTCCAGGAGCCCACGACGAACTCCCGATTCAGTCGAACCGCTTCACCGCCAAAGTCCTGGGCACCGATCGCGAGCGAGATACCGTGCCACGGTTCAGGCGTTGCAAGTTTGAAGTTTGCGGATAGATCCCGGGCGCTACCGTTTTGGGTGCCCCGGCCTTGCTCCCATAATCGCCCCCCCAGCTCGAGGAAGGGGAATAATCCGGCAAGGGCGTAGACATTATCCGCTTGGCCGTCGGACGTGAGGGGCTGGTGGTCATTGCTGTAGTGGAAGCTCCAGGTCCCTTCTTCAAGGACACTTGCATTCGGGGTCGTTATGACCCCCGATAGTCCGGAGAAAGAAAACTGAGGCTCAAAGCCGACTTCGTCAGCCCAGGCCTGTACGTTCATACCAACAATGACAAAAAAAAAGCCTAGACAACGGTGGAGCATGAAACCGCGAGCCTTTCCTAATAATTGTGAAATAAAAAATAGACTACACGCAAGCTACTGCCAGCTCGGATCTTCAAGGGTTTTCGCCCCTCGCCGACTGCCCGAACGCATTGGCTCCGGCGGTGCACATCGGACGCTAGGTTGTGATTCGGATGCACTCGGGGAACGAGGAAGCCCGGCCCGTGGAGCCAACGCGAATACGACGGCGTTGACTCCACGACTTCCTCTCCCGAAGTCCGTGTCAGCAGTCCGACGCTAGTTAGCTGCGCCGGTTACTGTGGTGCAGTCAAGTATGTCATAGTCCGCGTTGACAGTAGCTTCGGGTGAGTCATCGGTCAACTCAACCCCGTTGGTTTGTTGAGAACCCAGCGACGTGTCGTCCGGTTCGATCAAGACCGTATACGTCGTGTTGAGGACTAGCGTCGAGACCTCGTAAGAACCGTTCGCGTCGGTCGTATCGCTTAAGACGGCGCCCCCACCCGAGACAAAAACGGTCGCCGGGAGCGGTTCGACCACGTCGTCGCTACCGTCGCTGCAACTTGCCGTGATATTTCCCGAAATAGTGCCGCTAGAGGTGTTCGCTAGTTGCACCGGGAGTCCGATGTCTCCGGCACAGGCGTCGCGGACAATGGCTTCTCCAACGAGGGCTCCGTTGGGGCCGCCTTGGTAGGCTTTAGCGACAACGGAACGACCGGCCGGTGATTGGATACGAGCGAACCGGCCCTTGGGACCATCGTTATAGCCACTGAATAGGTAACCTGCGCCCGTCTGAAGCGTGCTTCGCAGCCAGAGGCCAGTGGAGTTGTCCATCCCTTCGAACTGAACTTTGGTGTTACAAGTGTTCGTTTCAAGAAAGGCGGCCTGATAATAACCAGGCTGCTTCGTCCTAAAACTCACGCTGACAAGGTCATCGTTCGCCTCACTTGAGCGGACGGCCCTCGCATCAATGTGCTGCCATTGACCTTCATTCGTGTTGAAACGCCAGATCGGGATGGTGTCCCCGGCGTTTAGAGGTTCGCCTGAACGTGGGTCTAGGAACCCTTTTTGGAAAAAGAGTGTAATCTCAACCGGGGAATCGAAGCGGTTGACCTCCTGGCCGTTAGGCTGCTTCAACTCAATGTGGGTGAAAGCGACCGATATAAAACTTCCCTCGGCCGTGGTACCGTCTTGCTGTCGGGCGTAGGTAGCTGGTGCGCCGGGGAGAAGCTCGAGAACCTTATTCGCTGCACTACCGTCAAACTCGCTTGCCTCGAGTATTCCATTTTTGTCTGCGTCGCGGGCACCCACAGCCGGGTCGAACGCAGCGAGCAACGCACGAACGCCTCCGCTCACGGGCGTCCCTGATGCATTGCGCATAACGGTGTTGGCTGGGATGCTAAGCACTGCGTTGGCAGTCGCGGTATGAGCTGCATTACCGGTAGCCACGTTGATGGCCGTGCTCGACTTACCGCCTTCGTCGAGAATCATCTGGGTTGATCCGATCGCGACTCCTCGCATTGGGTCGTCCGACGGGATCATGAAGAGCAGGATACGGGTGTCCTCACCTCCGGTAAGGGTTACACGGCGACTGGTCGAGCGGTAGTTGGTGGCTCGAGCCGAGGCGATCAAGGTGCTGGTTTCCCCGGCCGGGATTTGTTTTCGGAGCGTGGCGGTTCCGTCGTCACTTATCATTTGTCCATCAACCCGGATCACGGACGATGTAAGACGGCGATCGGCGAAGGCATCGAGGGCACTGAATGAAACGGTGGTATTCGCCTGTGGCCCCGGATTATTGACCGCATCAACCGCAAGACCTCCATCTGTGTTGTCGCCCTCTCCGCAGCCCGTTATTGACAAAATACCGATTGCAAAACCAAGTATCATGATCGTAAGGGAAAAGCGTCTCATGGCTTTTTGCACCTCATGGGTTGAAACACAACAGGTTTCGCTTGGGTCACAGTAAACATGATGTACGTGTTTGGGACAATCCGAAAGCACGATACAGGGCGATTGATTGCTGTATTGGATTCGGAAGCGAAAGCGATGATCGGGAACCTCTTTAGAAACTTAGGCGGCCCCGTGGCTCGGATCCGCAGCCACGGGCGTTGAGTTATCTTCCGAGCGTGATCCATCCGATGAAGGAGAACCCGGACTAGCCCGCCGGCGTCCGTGCCGAGGGTCTAATGAACGACCTGTGGCAATCGGATCGTTAACGATTGGTGGCACGTTCCCTCGGCTGTGTCCTAAGCCAGTTTGGCATAGGCATTGATTTTTTGAACGGATAGCTCGTCAATGCTGTTAATAGACCTCTGGCGCGATCGACGATAAGGCGTGAGAGAGGGTCGTCGAAGCGATCATCGGGATTGCAGGGCCTGATAAACACCGGAAGGTTTATCGCTTCATGAGCTTATTCGCTGACTCGGGATGGCCTTGGCATTCCTCTCGCGAAATCCATAAACGGTTGGTAATAAACCGAGGATCGAGTGATTTCAAGATTAAACGGCGCAGTTCCTATAGGCCAACGATCGATGATCCGCATCACTCGGGTCTTGAAAAGCCGTGTGACGAGGCCAGCAACCGCCATTGTTGGGCGTACGCGCGTTCCAGGACGGCGGCTCCACAGCGGATACAGTGGCCAAAGACTCTGAACTCCAAGTCGTCAAATGATGTGCCTCGACCGTCGCGTGTGTTGCGAGTCCTCCCGTCGCGTGGAAATATCGGATGTCGATCGGGTCCTGACCGAGGATCCGAGTCACCCACAAGGCTCGGTGGCATTGTAACGGATCCCGTTCGGCGCAAATGAGTGCAGTGGGTCCAGTTCGAATCAGCGTGCGGATGGTTTTGAGCACTTTTTGAAAGGCGGGTTGGGTCTGAATCTGTGTTCAGGGGGCCGGATCCTTGGGCCACACCTCACCTCGGTGCGATGATCGCACAACTCACGGTCGAGGAAATGGTAGCGGATCCCGCGGAGATCCAATAAGGCCGTTAGCGCCGCCTTATTGAAGTGGGCAAAGCGGTGGCCGACGGGGCGACAGCGGACATCCAAGACATGCGAGATGCCGCACCCTGCGATCAGCCCCAGGAAATCATCGATGATCTGGTTGGAGTGGCCAATTGTGAAAAGCACGAACGCCATAGGACCCTTTCATGATGCGTTGTACAAAACGAAGGTACAAGGAGACCAATCGGCTTGCAGCACTCATGTGTCAGCCCTTGACGATGTGGGAGGCCCCTCCAAGCCGGTGTACCACACCCCTTGGCGGAGCGAGAGGGCGGACCACAGCGCTAAGGGCACGAGCAGCAGATCAACCCCGACCAGGATGGCCTTCTTGAGATTGGCGGGACACTCGCGCAGCGAACGGCGTAGGCGCATGGACGAACACTCCCTTACGATTACCGGTTTTGATTCATTATTTAAGTCACCTCCTTGCCCAAGGGATTGCGCTAGAACCGGTGCACGACCGTGCCGTCGACAGCAGGGGGTGGCTCCACGCGGGGTCGCGGGGGGCACCAAAGCACTGAGATGGGTCCCTTGGGGGGGTATCGACGTTCGCGCTCATGCGGGTGCCCGAGCGGCTAACTCCGGATGGAGCGGGATCCGAGCGCGGACTGTCGCGGGATCGTGGGGTCCGAGCAATCGTTCGTCCGTCGGTTTCGGTGGCTTGGCGATCAAGGCCGGCCCGAGTGTCTTCTCCGGGACCGCTGGCACGCGAGCGGCCATTCCGCCACTTGCCTAAGGTATAGGTTAGCACGAGTCCGTCGCGGTTTGGCACAGGGTGTATGGTTCGCCTCGCCCGTCGATCCGTCGGATGAACGGACCTAGGGTTTGGGGGCTCTGGCGTGTCCGAGCGTCGACGGGATGGGGTCACCCGTTGGGACCGTGGGAATGGATGCCGGATCGCTCATTTCGCCGTTTTTCCTGTCGGAGGCACGATCCATGCCCACCATCCACCGGGCCAGCGCAGGAGCGGTTCAACCGGCGACGGCTCGCCATTGCGGGTCGTAGGCCCGACCCCGATGCGGTTCGGGCCCCTCGCAGAAGCGATCACCGGATGGTGCGTTGAGCCCCCACAGGGCGAGCAAGCGGGTCGCGAAGGCGGCCGGTGTCTCCCTCGAGCCGTCGGCAGGGATCGGTCGAAGGTCGATCGGGTCGGGCTCGGCACACAGGATGGCGGTGCGCTGCATCGGCGCGAGGGCGCGCATGCGTTCTAAACCCGGTCTGGAAGGCGGCCAGGGCCTGAAGGTGGGCCCAGGGTTCGGGATCCGTCGGTTGGCATCCGGGTTCAGTGCGTCGACTGCCGGGGGCCTGCCCGAAGAATCGGTAGCCGATCGCCTCGTCCGCCAGGGCCTTGGTGAGTTCCTGTTTATTGAAGTGAGGGAAACGGCGGCTGACGGGGCGGGAGCGGACATCTACGACCTCAGCGATGCGGTGCGCGCGAAGCAGTGCCCGTCGCGGTTCCCAGGTCGGGTTCGAGTGGCCACGGGTGAAGGGTTCGAGGGCCATAGGATCGGTCGGGTGGTTGGCGGTCAGGGCGCGTGTGGCATGGGCCGGCTGCGCCGCCGCGGTTACCTCGCCCCCGCAAACGGCGGGGTGTCATCCGGCGCGGGAGGCTCCAGGGCCTCTGGCGGGATGACCGCTTGACCCAAATGGATCGTCGCGACCGCGCCGAGGTCGATCGCAGGCGCGAGTAGTTCGAGGCTTGGCCCGCCCCGGCCCATCGGGCCGTGATACACCGTAAGCCCGTAGCCGAGGGCGAGCAGCCAGCCGGCTCGATCACATAGCCCGATGGTACGCCCGGTGATGGATCCCCGGCCAGGGATGCGCCCGCGCACGAGGCGGCCGTGGTAGGGGATCCATTGGGGGATCGCGCCGGTCAGGGCCCCACGAAACCGGGCGAGGCGTTGGGCCCGGCGCGCGGCCGGCGATCGTCGGCAGACGCCGGGGTCGATCGGTAGGGGGTGGTCGCTCCGATGCCGCGCTTGGGCCTTGAGCGCAGGGGCGAGCCCGTTGCGGGCCGGGGGGCGGCCCAGGCGAACCAGATGCGTGGTGCCGACTGCCTCGAGGCTGTGGAGCTGTAGCTCCCGGCCAAGCTCGCCCGTGACGAGCCCGCAGGCATCGATGATCCAGACACTCGGTCGCACCGGCGTCCGATAGACCAGGGCGGTGAGGGCAGCCATGAAGTCCATGGGGCAGGCGGCCGGTGTGATGTCGCCGAGGCAGGTCTCCCAGCGGTGCGGCGTGCCCCCTCTTGGGTCGGTCCATTGCAGCCCAAGCGTCGTCGGCGGCCCGAGGGCGCCTTGACCGGGGTCTGCATCGAGGCGTGCCACCCCGTTGCGGGTATCGAGCCGTGCCTCCAGCCAGCGGGCGAGGGTCGATTTCCCGCTATCTGTCGGGCCGACGAGATAGAGGCTGGGAGGTGAGCGGGTCCGGTCGCTGTCCGCAGCGGCGATGGCATCTTGGACCGCGGCACGCAGGGCGTCCCAGGCCCCGGCAACCGGGGCCGAGGGTTCGATGACGTCGGGCTCAGGGGGCATAGGGATCGCTCGATGCCCGGAACGAGCCATTGGTGGGAGGGTGGATGGGACTCACGAATCCCAGGGATCGAGCCGGATACGCGGCAAGCATTCGCGGATTGTGTCGGTGTCCCCCGCGGGGTGTAATACGCCCGGTGTTCCCCGCTCAGGTGCCCGATCGAGGCTCGGCCAATGGATGGCGAACCGGGTGCCGATCCCGGGTTCGCTATCGAGCTCGATATAGCCACCATCCTGTTCGACGATGCGATACACCGTCGCCAATCCGATGCCCGTTCCGTGGTCGGGGGCCTTGGTGCTGAAGAACGGTTCGAAGACCCGGGCCTGGGTTGCTGGGTCCATCCCACATCCCGTGTCCGCCACGGTAAGCCGAATCCACTCACCGGGCGGCGGCTCGTGTTGGCCCGGCTCGGCGCTCGCTTCACCCCGGATGGTCTCGGTGCTCACCGTCAGTTTGCCGCCGCGAGGCATGGCATCCCGCGCATTGACGCAGAGGTTAAGGAGAATCTGTTCCACATGGACCCGGTTGGCGTGGATACGCACCGGCTCGTCGCTCAACGCCCATCGCCATGCGATGCCCGAGCCAATGGCGGAGCACAGCATGGCCTCGGTTTCCCGAATGATGGCATTGAGGTCGAGCGGCTCGCCGTGCTCGGCGCGATCGTGACCGAACTTCAGGAGTTGGCCGACGAGCTGGGAGGCCCGCTCGCCAGCGTGGAGGACGTCGCTAAGATCGGCGTGAAGCGGGTGGTCCGGGGCAATCTCGGCGAGGGCGGCCTCGGTTCCGAGGTTGATGACCTGCAGGAGGTTCTTGAAGTCATGGGCGACGCTCGCCGTCAGTTGGCCCAGGGCCTCCAGTCGTTGCACGTGGCGGATCTGTTGCTCCGTTTCCAACGCCTCGGTGATATCCCGCTGACAGGCGAGATATTGACGGATCTGACCCGATGCATCCCACACCGGGGTGATCACGGTCTCGGCGGTGAACAGGGTGCCGTCTTGGCGCCGGTTGCGAAACCGCCCGTGCCAGGATTCCCCCTTCTGGAGGGTGTCCCAGAGGGCGGCGTAGAAACCCGCATCGTGCTCGCCACTCTTCATAAACGCCATGGTGTGACCGAGCGCCGTCGTGCGATCGAACCCCGTCATGTGTTCGAAGGCGGGATTGGCGTATTGGATTCGGCCCTGGGGATCCGTGATCACGATGGGGTAGCTGATCTGTTCGGGCGCGGTGCCGAAGAGCTCCTGGGCCCAGCCCGCTCGCTGCTGCGGCTCGAGATCGATCACCGTGCAATCCAAGCGGGTTTGTCCGGCGATCGTGACCGGTGTGGTATCGACGCGGACCTCGTGAGACGCCCCGGCGGCATCCCGGTGCTGGGATCGAAACGTGTGCGGATTGCCGGCACGGGCCGCATCGAGGAACCGCTGTGTTCGGGCCTCGTCGAGCCGATGGAGCTCCCCCATCCGACAGCCAGTGAGTTCCTCGCCTCGGAGGCCGTAGAACACACAGGCGGCTCGGTTTGCCTGCTCGATCCGGCCGGATTCGGGGTCGAGCAACAGCTTAACGGCGTTTTGCGGGTCGATGGATCCCCAATGCAGGGAGTCTTCGTCCGAGGGGCGTGAAGCGTCGGACTCCGCTCGCCGCGAGCCGGGGGATAGGGTGCCCGAGGTCCCAATGACCTGGCCCGTGTCATCGATCAGGGGGCGGGCTTGGAGCGTCATCTCCAGGACGCCGCCGTCGTCTCGCCGACAGCGGAGCGTGTCTCGACACGGATCCCGTTCGTGGCGGAGCAGGGCCTCGAGGACGGTCTGGCCGTGAGCCCGGTCCCGCGGATCGACCGATTCAAGCACAGAGCTGCCGAGGCTCGACTCGACCGTGAAACCCGTCAGCTCATGCCAAGCGGGGTTAAGAACGGTCCACCGCCCCGCGTCATCGGTCTGGAAGACCACGTCTTGAACCTGTTCCAGAAGGGCTCGATAGCGGGCCTCACGCCGCTGAAGCGCCATCTCAGCCTGATCTCGAGCCAACTCTGGGCCGGCCCGCATCGCGGCTCGTTCGAGTACCTCGGCGATGGCCTCATCGGTCCTCAAGGCCGTGCACTGGGCGACGGCCAGTGCGCCTTGAACCTGCCCTTGTTCATCGCGCAGGGGAAATCCGAGATAGCCCTGGAGTCCGTCGGCCTGCACGAAGGGGTCATCGGGGAAGGCCGAGGCGATATGCTGCGGATAAAAACAGCGCTGGCCGTTGAAGAGGTCCGCGAAGGGGGTCCCCGCGCGCTGGAACCGCTGGTTCTGCGCGTGGCCCGCGCCGGTATAAAGGGCCAGGGTCTCGACCTCGTCTCGCCCGTGGGGGATGGCGATGATGACGCGATCGAACCCGAACCGCTCTGCAACCGATCGGGCCAAGGCCTTGTAGAAGCGCGGGCCCGTGGTGGTGGCGGTATCCGTGCATACCTGGGCGAGGCATCGGAGCATGTCGGGCCCCAGGGGGGCGAGCGGATCTTCGCTGGGTTGATTCATCATCTCAAGGAGTCTCCCATTGTATCGATTGGCCCGCGGGGGCTTACCCCGCCTCTGGGGGCCCGGAAAGCGATCCATGCGTGAAGCGATCTGATCGATGTGGGGGTGTGGGCGTGACTCGGCGCGCGGGTCCGATCGCTGAACGAGCAGACGCCGCTGAGCTCCGGTTGCGCGGCGTGCGCGAGAAACCGACTCTTATGCTGTAGTGTAGGGCACGGGGAGGTGATGAATGCAATTGTCCTTTCGTGCAACCCCATCTCATTCGCGATAAGAGGGGCTTGAAGGCGGACGAGCGCAGTCGCGTCTCGCGCCTGGGGCGGCGTGATTGGGGAGTTGGGTGCCTAACCCATGAAATAAAAAGGGCCGGCATCCTGCCGGCCCTCCAACCCGAGTGTGCCGGATCACTCCGGCTGAGGGTTAGCTCCGCTGCCGCTTGCGCATCCGGCGCAGGCCGAAGACCGCGAGGGCAAGGGCAATGAGCCCGGGGCCCATGGCGCCGCCCCCGTCGCCATCATCGCGATCGACCGTCGCTCCATCGCCATCCGCCGCCTCGCCCGGTGCTTGATCCTCACTGCCGGAGCCATCGTCGCTGCTGCCTCCGTCGGTGTCACTCGGGTCATTGCCGCCGCCGGTCGTGCTGCAGACATACTCTGTCTCGGCGATCTCGTCATCCTGCAGGGTCCCGTCCTGGTTCATGTCTTGACCGGTGTCGATGCGTTTGCCGCCGACCTCGCAGTTCGCGCCCGCCGGCTCGTTGGTGACGCGCACCATGCTATCCACGCCGGCTGCGCCTTGCGGGCCCTCCGCGCCATTGCAGACGTACTGCGTGCGGGTGATCTCGGCTTCTTGCAGCGCTCCGTCGGCGTTGCCATCCTGGCCGATCTCGATCCGCTGACCGCCCGTGGAACACGCCTCACCCGGCTCCACCGGTGTGACATCGATGAGACTCGTTGCCGACTCCGTTACCGCGGTAACTGCCACATCCATCCACACGAGGCGGTGGTCCGAGGCGGAGACCAGATCCCGGTTCGGGTGACTGGCCGGCGGCCAGAAGACCGCGCCGTTCTGGATGCTCAGACCGGCTTCCGAAGGCAGGACGTAGTCGACCCGGAGCCCGAAGGTGGCGGTGCGGAATGACCCGTACGGATCATCCGGTGCAGCCATCCGGCCCCCTTCGCTTGCCGGTCGGAAGTCCCCTTGGACGGCTGGGCTTTCAAGCATGAGCGCGATCGGGTTACCGGTGGTATCGCCGGCATTCGGGTCCGCGTTCTGGTCGCCGAGCATGACGAAGCGCTTGCCCGGTGCGAGGCCCCCCTCGCTCCCGTTGTCGTCATCGATGTACTCACCGCGGCCCGGGGTCACGTAATCCGCCCAGAAGCGGATCTCGTCGTGGTTGCGCAGGCCGTTCCAGTCGATGGCGTTGAAGGCCCCATCCAGCGTCCGCGTCCCGTCGTCAAAGACCGGCGGGGTGGGATGGCTGGTCAGGACGTGCACGACCTGGCCGTCCACCTCGACCGGCACATCCCAGTGGGTCTTCGAAGAGAGCCGGAAGACTTCCAGTTCCTCGGGCGAGTGGTAGTACTCACCGGTCTCCGGCACGATGGGCAGTAGCGCTCCGGGCATGTCCTTCCACAGGAAGGTCTGGAAGGTCCGGACCTGATCCTCGACGATGGGGTACTGCGAGAGCAGGACCATGGCGTATTGACCCGGATACCGGCCGTAGCCGAAGGCATCATTGGCGTAGGCGTCGGTGCCCGGCTCGGTGACGACCTCACCGTCGTTGTTGAGATCGAAACCGGAGGCGGTGCCGGTGTTGGCGGGGGCCAGGTAGACGTGGGGGTACTCGATGGGCTCCACATCATCCGCCTGGGCGACGCTGAGGTAGTTGTCCTGGAACGCCTGGACCGCCTCGCCGGTCGAGTCGTAGTCGAACTCGTTCAACAAGACGACACCCGGCCGGACCCGCTGAAGGATCTCGGCGTTCTTCTGCGCCTTCTCCAGGTTCGGCTCGCTCAGGGCCTCGGCGAGCTGATCGGCGGCGGCACCGCCCACCTCGCTCATGGCGACGTTGTAGGTCGCGATCCGCAGGTCGCCCGTTGGCGCGGGCACCGGCGTCTCCGTGGCTGGCCGCACCTCGACGGTGGTCTCGGCGGTGGCCGTGTTGGTGGCGTTGTCCGTGACCGTCAGGCCGACGGTGTAGATGCCGGGTCGATCATAGATGTGCTCGACATTCGCGCCGCTGGCGGTCTCGCCGTCGCCGAAGTCCCACGCGAAGGCGTAGGGCTCGCCGGCCCCGTTGAGACCTTGGCCCTCGAAGGATACGGACCGTTCCGTGTAGGTGCGGGTCGTGCTCGAGGCGAGCGATGCCGACAGGGGCAGGGCCTCGCCTTCGGTGGCAAGGTGGGTCTCGATATCGGCGACATACCACTCGGCGGCGTCACCTCCCCCGGTCCCGGTCGAGGTGTACTTGAAGCCGAGATGCACCGTCTCGCCGAGGTAGGCGTTGAGGTCCACCTCGCCCGACTCCGTCCAGGTTTGGGAGTCGTCCGCCGGTTGGGTGAAGTCGAGCACGTCCCAGCTGGCCGCCGTGGGGTCCCCGTCGTAGTCGGTCGCAACGAACAGCTGCAGGTCCCCACCGCCAAAGGCCACGTAGGTCGCGAAGGTCACGAAGGCACGTACGCCCTCGGTGAGATCGATCGGGGGTGAGATCAGCCAGTCCTCGCTCGGCTCATCCGCGCCGAACCCGTTCATGACCATGGCCGGGCGATCCAGAGCCGGGTCGTTACCCCGCTGCGAGTCGGTGAATGCCCAGTTCTCGTTGCTGGCAACGCTGTCGGTAGACCAGCTGCCGGAACCACCGCTGGCGAAGTCTTCGGACTGGACGGGTTCTGCCTTGTCCTTGCCGGTGATCTCGATGTTGTCCACGGCCCATTTGGGACCATCGCCTGGACCCGTGCCCTCGGAGATGTAGTGGAAGGCGATGTAGGCGTCACCGCCGGCGAACTCCGAGAGATCCACCGTGGTCTCGCGGATCCACGCGTCGAAGGGTTGCCAGTCACCGTCCTCGTCTTTCTCGTGGGCCACGGCGTTGAGGTCGACCCAGTTGGCCGCCGTCGGATCGCCGGAGCCGTCGTAGTCCGTGGAGGCCTTGATGGCGAGCTCACCGCCGCCGTACTTCGTCCACTGATCGAGCTCCATCGCCGGTGCGCTGTAGCGAATCAGGTCCAGTTTCGGCGAGATCAACCAATCGTCGGATGGGGCGTCGGCCCCGAAGCCGTTGATATAGGCCGCTTGCTCGGCATCGGCCGTGTCGGCCGAGGCCTGCCAGTCGGCGTTACTGGCGATGCTGACGGGGTTCCAGACCTCGAGCGTGTCGTCATTGAAGTCGCTGTCGACCAAGGTAGCCCGCTCGCCGGTGATCTGGACATTGGCGACGTACCAGGCGGGGCCATCACCGCCGCCGGTCCCGGTGGAGATGTAACGGAAGGCGATGTAGGCCCGGTCGGTGGCGAACTCGCTGAGATCCACCGGGTCGGCCGCTAGCCACGCTTCGGAGGGCAACCACTCGGCGCTCTGACCGTCTTTCGTCTGGGGGATCGCCTCGAGATTGGTCCAGGTGAAGGCCGTGGGATCACCGCTGCCGTCGTAATCCGTGGAGATCAGGATGTCGATCTCGCCCCCGTCATACTTGGTCCGCGAGTCGAACGTCAGGGTTGGGTTGTTATACCGCGCGAGCTCGACCGCTGGGGTGATCAGCCAGTCCTCGCTCGCCTCGTCGGCACCGAACCCGTTCATGTACGCGGCATCGACCCCGTCCCGGACCTCGTAGCGCCAGTTGTTGTTGGAGCCGAGGTTGATGGCGTTCATGGTCCCGAGGTTGGCCGCC
>CAYFWJ010000062.1:0-15567 GCA_964346755.1 uncultured Ectothiorhodospiraceae bacterium | reverse complement strand
GAGCGCGCGCCTGCCACCCCTTGGTCTCGATCACAAACCTGGAAGTCCTCGGGCCACGTGAGGCCACTGAGGCCGCTGCCCGGCCACACGGGGTCGTTGAAGACGATGGGGAGGCCGTCGAAATCCGCGCACCGGCGATGGAGCTCGATGAGATTCGGCGCGATGCGCAGCCGGTTGCGCGCGTGGAGGGAGCCCGGCCCGTCAGTCCAGTGGAAGTCGCTGCAGGCGATCAACAGCCTCAGGACCTTGGTCTTGGCGGCGGCTCCTGGGCGGTTGGTTGGTACGACGGCGTTAGCCCTTGGGACATCGCTCGGCGGGACCGTCCGGCGGCGGCATCGCCGCCTCGAGCGATGCCGCCGCGGCGGATCCTGGCGTCCCTAGCCCTCCGCGAAGAGGTTCGGTGCGAGGCTCAGGCGAGCCAGGGAGGAGGCCATCACGCCCGCGTAGCGCGCGGTCCCGTGGTGGCCGTTGATATCCGGGTTGTGCATGGTCCCGGCGATATCCATGTGCACCCAGGGGCGGTCATCGGTGACGAACTCCTGCAAGAAGGTCCCGGCGATCTGCGCCCCGGCGACCCGGCCCTTGCCGAGATTGGAGAGATCCGCGACATCGCTGCGGAGCTCATCCCGGTAGCGGTAATCCAAGGGGAGGGGCCAGACCGGCTCCCCATTGGCGTTGCAGATCCCAGCGATGAAATCCCCCCAGGCGGCGTTGTTGGTCATCAGGCCGGTGTAGTGGTTACCGAGGGCGACCGCGCAGGCCCCGGTCAGCGTGGCGATATCCACCAGATGGGTAGCGCCCGCCTCTTGGGCCACGGTCAGGGCGTCGCTAAGGACCAAGCGTCCCTCGGCATCGGTGTTCTGAACCTCGATCGTCTTACCCGAGCAATGCGTGACCACATCACCGGGATGCAGGGCGAACCCGTTGATCATGTTGTCGGTCAGGGCACACACGCCGATCACGGCCGTGTTGGGGCGCGTCTGTGCCACGCCGAGGAGGGCCCCGATGGTCGCCGCAGCACCCAACATGTCCCCCTTCATATCCAGGACGTCCTTGTACGGCTGGACCTTGAGGTTATACCCACCGGTATCGAAGGTGACCCCTTTACCGACCAGCCCGAGGGTCGGTCCCTCGGTGGCTCCGTCCGGCCGATACCGTAGGGTCAGGAGATAGGGCTCGTTCTCGGAACCGCGCGCGACCCCAAGGAAGGCGCCGAGCCCCTTGGCTTCACAGGCCGACCGGTCCCAGGCCTCGATCTCCAGAGGCAACCCCTCCGCCCAGGCGCGGACGCGTTCCACCACGCCAGCCGGCGTTGCGTAGTTCGCCGGCAGATTGCCGAGCTCTCGGGCACAGGCCGTGGCTCGGGCAAAGGCCTGGGCACGGCTCGCGCCCTCGGCGGGCAGACCCTGCAGTCGGAGCGTCAACGGATCCCGCTCCTTACGGTCGGCCTTGAGGCTGTTGAACTGGTAGAGGGCGACCAGGGCGGCCTCGGCGGCCAGCTCGATCTCCGCCGGGGTTCCCGCATCGAGGACCAGGCCGACGCCACGGCCCGCGCGATCCAACAGGCCTCGAGCCGATTTCTCGGTCAATCGCCGGATCGCCAAGGCATCCCGCCGCTCCGAGGGGCCCCCGCTCACGACGAGATACGTCCGACGGCTCGTCTGAAACCAGGCGTTACGATCCACACCGCCCTTCAACGCGGCCAGCTCCGGCTCGGCCGCAAAACGCTCGGCGAGCTCGGGATCGAGGCCCTGGACGCGTTCCCGGAAACCCGCCCCTTCGTCGTCAGCGAAGTAAATCAAAAGACACGGGTCCTGGTTCAGTTGGCTCAAATCATCGAGGCCTTGGATCTCGGCCGGTAGCGCCATGGGATTCATCGCGCATGCTCCTCTCTTTCAGGGGGGGTGACCAAGCGGGGCCGAACGCCCCGCTACGCGGTTGCACGGGGGACGGGCGAAGCCGTGGGCGACCCGCTAGTCCTCGTCGTCGATCTCGATCGAGTTGCGCCAGACCTGGTCCTCGGAGTCGAACAGGCGATTGGCCTCAGGGGGGCCCCAGCTGCCCGGACGATAGGTCGGGATGAAGTCGCGTTCCGTCGCCCAGACCTTAAGGACCGGATCGACGACCCGCCAGGCCCATTCCACCTCGTCGTAGCGCAAGAACAGCGAATGATCGCCTTCGATCACATCCAACAGCAGGGCCTCGTAGGCATCCAGATCGACATCGCCCTGGCCACGATAGCAGGCATCGAACTGGGTCGTCCGGGTCTGCATCTCAAGCCCCGCCTGCTTCACCTGGATTTCCATGCGCAGGGACTCCTGGGGCTGAATGTTGAGCAGGATCCAGTTCGGCTTCAGCCGTTCGATGTGGGTCTCGCGAAACAGTTGCGCCGGCGGATGCTTGAACCGGATACTGACCGTCGAGCTACTTTGGGCCAGGCGTTTGCCGGTGCGAAGATAGAAGGGCACGCCGCGCCAGCGCCAGCTGTCGATGTACAGCTTCAACGCCGCATAGGTCTCCGTCGCGCTCTGCGGGGCAACCCCCTTTTCATCCAGATACGCCGGAACCCGCTGGCCATCGAGGACCGCACTCCCGTACTGGGCCCGGAAGGCGTGCGCATGGACGGCACTCTTCGGGATGGGACGGATCGAGCGCAGGACCTTGACCTTCTCGTCGCGTAGGGCCTCCGCATCCATCGAGGCAGGCGGTTCGAGGGCAACCAGCGTGAGCATCTGCAGCAGATGGCTCTGGAGCATGTCCCGGAGTGCCCCGGACCCGTCGTAGTAATCGGCGCGTCCCTGGATCCCTTGGTCCTCTGAATGGGAGATCTGGACATGGTCCACGTAGTTCCGGTTCCACAACGGTTCCAGCATGAGGTTGGCGAACCGGAAGACGAGGATGTTCTGGATGGTTCCCTTACCCAGATAATGATCGATCCGGAAGATCTGATCTTCACTGAAGTGCTTATGGAGTCGCTGATCGAGCAGCTGGGCACTCTCGAGGTCGTAACCGAAGGGTTTCTCCACGACCAGACGTCGCCAACCCACCTCCTCATGATTCAGGCCGGCATCCGCGAGGTACTCGCTGACCAAGGAGAACTCCGCGGGCCGAATCGCCATGTAGAAGATGATGTTCGGCGGGAGCTCCGGGTGGGCCTCTAGGGTCTCGGCGAGATGCCGATAGGCGTCCGGGTCGCTGATGTCACCCTGGACGAATTCAAGCCGCTGTTCGAAACGCGCCCAGAGGGTTTCGTCCAACCCCCCGTCTCGGGCCCGGGGCGCGAGGATCTCACGCACCTCCCGACGCCAGATCGCCGCGTCCCACGGGCGGCGGCCGAAGCCGACGATGGCCAGCCCCTCGGGCAAGCGGCCAGCCGCCTCGAGGTGGTAGAGGGACGGCAACAATTTGTTGACGGCCAAGTTGCCGGTCGCACCGAAGATCACGAAGGTGCACGCGGGGGTATTAGCCATGGGATGAGAGCCTCATTGCCAGGGGTCCAACGGGCCGATCAACGGACGATCTGATGCCCGCCGAAGGCGTTGCGCATCATCGCCAGGAGGCGATCGGTATAACCGGTCTGATCCTGACTCGCGAAGCGCATCTGTAGGGCCAGGGTGATCACCGGCGCGGCAACGCCGAGCTCGATGGACTCGTGAACGGTCCAGCGTCCTTCGCCGGAGTCCGGAACGACCGGCTTGACCTCCGCCAGCGCTTGGTCCTGGTTCAAGGTCGTCGCGGTCAGGTCCAACAACCAACTCCGGACCACCGAGCCATGCCGCCACAACTCCGAGACCTGGGCCAGATCGATGGCGAATTCCTTTTTCTCCCGCAGGAGGGCGAAGCCCTCGGCCATGGCCTGCATCATGCCGTACTCGACGCCGTTGTGAATCATCTTGGTATAATGCCCGGCGCCGGTCGGCCCGACATGGGCCCAACCGCGATCCGGGGCGGGGGCCAAGGCCTCGAGGAGGGGTCGAATCAGGGGGACGGCCTCGGCGGGGCCGCCGACCATCATGCAATAGCCCCCGTCGAGGCCCCAGACGCCACCGGACGTCCCCGCGTCGAGGAAATTCAGCCCCTTTTCCTGGAGACGTTGGCCGCGACGCCGGCTCTCCTGGTAATTCGCGTTGCCACCATCGACAATCACATCCCCAGGCGTCAACAATGGGATCAGCGTGTCGATATGGGACTCCGTCACCGCCCCGGCGGGCAGCATCAACCACAGGACCCGCGGCGTGGGCAGCGCGGCAACGGCCTCCTCAAGCGAGCTCACCGCCTGAGCCCCCTCTTCGGCCGCAAGCTGCTGCGCGACGGCCGGGTTGCGATTGTAGGCGACCACTTGAATGCCGGCCCGTTGGAGGCGGCGGGCCATGTTGCCCCCCATCCGCCCGAGCCCGATCATAGCCATGCGCATGGCGAAGATCTCCTTTTAACAGTTCGCGGAGTGTCCGCGGTGATTGGTGAACGAGCCTACATGATCTACGATTCGACGGCTGAAACCCACCCTCGAGCCGGCACCCGATGAATATTCTCTACGTAACCAGCGAGGCTGCCCCCCTTGTCAAGACCGGAGGCCTGGGCGATGTCAGTGGCAGCCTACCTCGGGCCCTCCAGCGGCGGGGGTTCGACGTACGCCTCATCCTTCCCGGCTACCGTCGCGTCCTCGATCGCCTCGAGGACCTCGAGCGCGTGGGGATCGCCCAGCTGCCGCATGCCGTCGAACCCGTCGAGATCCTCCGCTCGACGCTTCCAGGGAGCCAGGTCCCGATCTACGTCGTCCACTCGCCGCGCCACTTCGACCGGGTCGGGGATCCCTATCTCGGCTCCGATCAACGGGACTGGCGCGACAACCCGGATCGCTTCGCAATCTTCGATCGAGCTGCCGCCGCCGTGGCCCTCGACCAGGTCGGGCTGGGTTGGCGACCCGATATCGTCCACGCCAACGATTGGCAGACCGGGTTGGTCCCCGGTTTTTTGAAACACGCCACGGTCGTCCCACCCGTCACCCTGTTCACCATCCATAACCTCGCCTACCAGGGCCTGTTCAGCGCGGCCGACTTCGAGCGCCTCGCCCTGCCCTCCGCTTGGTGGTCGATGGAGGGGGCGGAGTTCTACGGCCAACTGTCCTTTCTCAAGGCAGGCCTGGTGCACTCGGACTGGCTGACGACCGTGAGCCCGAACTACGCCCGGGAGATTCAGACCGCGATCTTCGGCGCTGGCTTCGATGGTCTGCTGCGTTCCCGCGCCGATCGCCTCATCGGGATCCTGAACGGCATCGACACCCAGATCTGGGACCCCGCTCACGACCCTTGGCTTCCCGTGCCGTATCACCGGGACGATCGCACAGGCAAGGCCGAGAACAAGCGGGCCCTGCAACAGCGTTTCGAACTCGACGAGGAGCCTCAGCGCCCGTTGCTCGGGTTTATCGGGCGGCTGGTGGATCAAAAGGGGATCGATATCCTCATCGACGCCCTCGATCCATTGCTCGCCCGCGGGCTCGCGGTGGTCATCATCGGCTCCGGGCAACGCACGTACGAACGCCAATTGCGAACCATCGCGGAGCGTCGCCCCGGCCGGCTCGGCTTGTTGCTCGGTTTCGACGACGAGGCCGCCCATCTGGTGGAAGGCGGCGCGGACCTGTTCGCCATGCCCTCGCGCTTCGAACCCTGCGGCCTGAACCAACTCTACAGCCTCCGCTATGGCACCGTCCCGGTCGTTCGCCGCACCGGGGGGCTAGCGGACACTGTGATCGAGGCCACCGACGAGAAGATTACCGCGGGCACCGGGACGGGCTTTCTCTTCGACGCCGCCAGCGCCGAGGGTTTGTTGCAAGCGGTGGACCGGGCCCTACGCTGTTATCACCAAAGCGAACGCTGGTCGACACTGATGCTGAACGGGATGCACAAAGACTTCAGCTGGGATCGAGCCAGCAGTGAATACCAGGTCCTTTATCAGCGTTTGGTGGGTCCCGGGCCAACCGGGCCCGTCGCCGATCCGATGCAGCGACGACCGATCCGCAAGAGCGCCGCCGGCAAGACCCTCGGCATCAAGCTGGATGAGTCCTAGCGTGTCAATGGCCTGGCCCGCGCCGTGCTAGGCTACTAGACGCGATCGCGGTGTCCAATAGGCCGCAAAGCGACCGACCGAACACCGTAAGCCAATCGGCGGCCCGCCGCCCGACCCACGCCCCCTATCGCGCCCCGAGCGAGGCGAGGAACGTTCATGACTTCACCGACTCCCCTGGTCGATCAAGGCCGGGACGAAGCCCTGCGCGGACGCGTCCGCCTCCTCGGGCAACTCCTCGGCAACGTGATCCATAAACAATCCGGCGAGGAGACCTTCCGAACCGTGGAGGCCCTACGTCAAGGGTACATCCAGCTGCGCAAGGCAGAAGACCCGCGGCAACGGGCGGAGCTCACCCGCCTGATCGCTCGGCTTGACCCGGATACCCTGATGCAGGTCGTTCGGGCCTTCAATGCCTACTTCAGCCTGGTCAACGTCGTCGAGGAGAGCTTCGAGTACCATCGGCGTAGCACCTTGATGGGCAGCGGTGAACCCTTGTGGCGTGGGTCCTTCGACGAGGCCCTACGGCATTTCAAAGATCGGGGCGTGACCGCGGAAGAGCTCCAGGGGGTGCTCTCGGAACTGCGCTATCAACCGGTCTTCACCGCCCACCCCACCGAGGCCAAACGACGGACCATCCTCGAGGGCTTGCGACGGATCTTCCTGTTGAGTGAGAAGCTGGATGATGCCCGCTTGGGCGAGGAGGCGCACCAGGAGACCCTGGAGAGTCTGGAGACCCAAATCCAGATCCTCTGGAAGACCAACGAGGTACGGCCAAAACGGCCCGACGTGGTCGACGAGATCCGCCACGGTCTGTTTTATTTTCGAGACAGTCTTTTCCACGCTGTTCCGAGAGCTTATCGAAATGTCGAAAAGGGAATTAAACGGATCTACGGCCGTACCCCGGAAGGGGAGCCGATCGTTACCGTACCGAGCTTTCTGCGTTTCGGTTCCTGGATCGGCGGGGATCGCGATGGCAATCCGAATGTACGGCCCGAGACCACGGCCACGGCCCTGTATCTGCATGCTGAAACCATCATCAAAGAATACCGCAAGCGGCTCGGGCATCTGTCGCGGGAACTGACCCACACGACCCTTTGGATCAAACCATCTCAGGCGTTCCGGGCGAGCTTGGCCAGCGACGAACGACATATCGACGCGGTGTTCGGGGAGCGAAAAGACCGCTTCGAAACCGAACCGTATCGCCGCAAGCTCTTCATCATGGATTTCCGACTGGCTAAGAACCTGGAACACATCCAAGCCATGTTGGCCGGCCAATCCCACGAGCTGGACTCAGCCGCCTTCTCCGGAGAACGGGAGTTCCTCGAAGACCTCTACCGGATTCGCGATTCCCTAGCCAGCCACGGCGACCAGCGTGTCGCCGACGGCAACCTCAAGGACCTCATTCGGCTCGCCGAAACCTTCGGGTTCCATCTCATGTCCCTGGATGTCCGAGAGGAATCCAGCCGCCACACACGATCCGTCGGCGCAATCCTGGCCGCCCTCGGGGTCGTCGAGGACTACGGCGCCCTCGATGAACCGGATCGAGTGCGGCTCCTCTCTGAGCGGATCGCCCAGCATCAGGACGGTCGCCAGCTCGATCGGGATCGACTCGATACGGAGGCCGCCTCGGTGTTGCGGGTGTTCGAGGTCATGGATCGTTCCCGCCGGGAGATCGGCGCCCGCAGCCTGGGAAGCTACGTCATCTCCATGACCCACGCCGCCAGCCACATCATGGAAGTCATGTACCTGGCCAACCTCACCGATTTGGTCGCTCGGCAAGGCGGACGCTGGTATTGCCACATCCAGGTCTCGCCGCTGTTCGAGACCATCGAGGACCTGGCCCACATCGAGACCGTGCTCGGTGCCGTCCTGCAGGATCCCACGTACCGCCAGCTGCTGAGAGCCACTGGCAACCTCCAGGAGGTCATGCTCGGCTACTCGGACTCGGCCAAGGACGGCGGCTTCCTCGGCGCCGCCTGGAACCTCTACCAGGCCCAGAAGCGGATCATCCAGCTAATGGATCGAGAGGGGATCCGCTGCCGTTTGTTTCACGGGCGCGGCGGGACCATCGGCCGCGGGGGCGGGCCGACCCACGAGGCCATCTTGTCGCAGCCCCCGCACACGGTACACGGCCAGATCAAGTTCACCGAGCAAGGCGAGGTCCTGTCGAGCAAATACAGCAACCGGGAGACGGCCGTTTATCAGCTTGGCATGGGGGCGAGCGCCCTCATGAAGGCGAGCCGCTGCTTGATCCAGGGCAACTGCATGGAAGACGACCCCCAGGATCAAGAGGTGATGGCAGAACTTGCCCAGCTTGCCGAATCCGCCTACCGGGATCTCACCGATGACACGCCCGGATTCTGGGAGTATTTCTACGAGGTCGCGCCGATCGAAGAGATCGGCCTGCTCAACATCGGCTCGCGGCCCTCGCACCGCAAGGCCGGTGATCTCTCTAAGTCGTCCGTGCGCGCCATCCCCTGGGTCTTCGGCTGGGCCCAAGCACGCCACACCCTTCCGGCCTGGTATGGCACCGGTTACGCCCTGGCCACCTGGCGCGGCGACGATCCGGAGCGCCTCGAGCGCCTCCGGACCATGTCCCGTAACTGGCCGTTCTTCAGCTCCCTGCTCAGCAATACCCAGATGTCGCTGTCCAAGGCGGACATGACCATCGCGCACCAATACTCCGAGCTGTGCACCGATCGGGTCCTTGCCCGCACCATCCTGGAGCGGGTCCAAGCGGAGTACACCCGCACCGTCAACGAGGTCCTACAGGTCACCGAGTCCACGCAACTCCTCGGCAACGAACCCAACCTAGCCCTGTCCTTCCAGCGCCGCAACCCTTACTTGGACCCACTCAACAACATCCAGGTTGCCCTGCTGAAGCGCTACCGCGACCGGGCCCTCAGCCCCGAGGAGCGGGAACGATGGCTCGGGCCCTTGCTTCGGAGCATCAACGCCATTGCCGGGGGCATGCGCAACACCGGCTGAATGGCTGCCGCAGTCGACGCGGGGCTCCGACGGGATCCATCGCCGCGGCAGCCGCGCGAAAACCCGGCGACCGACAGCGACCGAAATCACCGGGCGTTCGGCCCGAGGGGAAGCGACCAATCGATGGCTACACAACCGGGCTTCGGGCTCCCGCGACCGCCGTTCAAGGTCGAGGCGCTTTTATCACTGGCCGACCCGGACGGTCGGCCCCTGCCCCTGCGGCTGGACGGCGACACCGTACGCCTCGACATTCCCTCGCAACTCATCCGCTTGAAGACCTGGCGCCGCATGCCGCCGCGCTCCAGCCAAAAGGTGTGGCTGGAGCGAGCCCAGGGCATCCTCCGACGAACGGGCCTACGGCTCGTCATCCAGGTGGATCAACGCCCTGTCGCCGAGCTTCGAGGCCAGTCCCGGGGCAACTGGCTGGGCCGACTGGTCGGCCTTCAACCCCTCGAACTCCGGCTCGGCGGGATCCTCGTGACGGGCTTGCGCTTGGCCCGGCCGCGGCATCGATCGAAACCGGGTCGGCCCGGGGCCTAATCCACCCACGCGGAACGCCTCATCCGAGAGACCGAGGCGCCGTTCGGTCCCAGATATGCAGGCGTCGCCCCGGTGACGGCCAATCGGTGCCAGCGGCAAACCATCTGGAAATCGGCGTGCGGCCTGTATTATGGTTGTCGCCCGCGGAGCGCATTCCGTGCGACCCTCCGCCTCCATACCCTGACCGTTGCTCCCTCGTGGTTACCTCGTATTAGGAGACTGCAGTGGCCGAGTTCACGGAAATCCCGGCGCGCTGGCGCTCGCCGGAAGCAATCGTGCCGCCCCTGATCGCGGCCGCGCTCTTCGTGCTGTTTCTGCAGGCGGTGCCTGCCATCAGCGCCGGCGAGACGCTGCGCTACGCGTGGAGCTGGGTGCCGAGTCTCAATCTGCAGCTAAGCTTCTTTATCGACGGGCTGAGCCTGACCTTTGCGCTGCTTATCACCGGCATCGGCGTGCTCGTGATGCTGTTTGCCGGTCGCTACCTGGCCGGGCATCCGCAGCAGGGGCGGTTCTCGCTCTATATCACCGCCTTCATGCTGTCGATGCTTGGCTTGGTGCTGTCGGACAATCTGCTCAGCCTGTTCGTCTTCTGGGAGCTGACGACGCTGACCTCGTATCTGCTGATCGGCTTCGCACACCACTCAGCGGAGGCTCGGCGCTGTGCCCTGCAAGCCCTCCTCGTCACGGCCTTCGGCGGGCTGGCCATGCTCGGCGGCTTTCTGCTCATGGGGCTGGAGGCCGGCACGCTCGAGCTCTCGGAGATCCGGGCGATGGGCGAGGTCATGCGCGAGAGCCCGCTGTACGTGCCCATCCTGATCCTGCTGCTCCTGGGCGCGTTCACGAAATCCGCCCAGGTGCCGTTCCACTTCTGGTTGCCGAACGCCATGGCCGCGCCGACCCCGGTCAGCGCCTATCTCCACTCGGCGACCATGGTCAAGGGGGGGGTCTATCTGCTCGCCCGCCTCCACCCGAGCTTCTCCGGTACCGAGCTGTGGTTCTGGGCGCTGCTACTCTTCGGCGGCGTAACGACGGTCTTTGCCTCCGTGGTCGCGATCCGGCAGACGGACCTGAAGCAGACCCTCGCCTATACAACCCTCATGGCGTTGGGGGCACTGACGCTGTTTCTCGCCCCCCAGGGCGGGTATGCGATCACGGCGATGGCGACCTTCCTCGTGATCCACTGCCTCTACAAGGCCGCGCTGTTCCTGATGATCGGCTGCGTGGATCACGCCACCCACACACGGGATGCCCGGGAACTGGGCGGGCTCGGCCGGCACATGCCGGTGACAGCCCTCGCCGCCGGTCTAGCGGGGCTGTCGATGGCGGGGCTGCCGCCTTTGCTGGGTTTCATCGGCAAGGAACTGCTTTATAAAGGCGCGCTGGAAAGCCCCGTGGGGGCCCTCTTTGTGGCCTTCATCCTCGCGGCGAACGCGCTGATGTTCGCCGCCGCCGGGATCGTGGCCCTTAAGCCGTTCTGGGGTTCCGGCGACCGGATGCCACAGCGACACCAGCCGATCCACGAGGCCCCCTGGCAGATGCTGGCCGGCCCGGCGATCCTGGGTGTCCTTGGCCTCTACTTCGGGTTGCTCCCGCATGGGCTCGAAGGGGCGGTCGTCGTCCCCCTCGTCGGCGCCGTCCTGGGCGATCCCGGGCTGGCGCGGCATCTGCACCTGTGGGCGGGCGTGAATACCGCACTGGCCCTCAGCCTCGTCACGTTCGCCCTCGGCATCCTCCTCTACGGCCTCCATGGGCGGCTGCGCAATGGACTCATCAACGTCGAGACGCGGCTCATCAGCTTCGACCGGGGCTGGGACACCCTTCTGGTCCGGCTGCGTGGAGGCGCGACGGCACTGACGGGGGCGATGCAATCGGGCGTGCTGAACCGTTACCTATTCATCGTCTTCGCGACCATTGTCGTCGGCGTCGGGGCCACGATGCTCTTGGCCGGACTGGATTTCGGTAACGCGCTGTCGTTCGAGGTCGGTGTGTTCGATCTCGCGATCTTCGTGCTCACACTGGCCGGTACGGCCCTGGTGGTGCAAGCGCGCTCGCGCATCGCAGCGATCGCGGGTCTCAGCACCGTCGGGATCGGGATCGCCCTGGTCTTCATCCTGTTCGGCGCGCCCGATGTAGCGATTACCCAGCTCCTCGTGGAGATGCTGGTCGTCGTGCTGTTATCCGTTGCCGCCCTCCGCCTACCCCTGCTTTCCGAACCGCCGCCGGTCGTCCAGCGCCGAATGCACGCACTCCTGGGCGGGCTCGTCGGGGGGCTAACGACGGTGACCCTGATCGCCGTGACCTCGACACCCTTCGACACGCGGCTCACCGACTTCTTCGAGCAGGCGAGCTACCCGGAGGCGCACGGCCGCAACATCGTCAACGTGATCCTAGTCGACTTCCGAGCCCTCGACACCATGGGCGAGATCACGGTGGTGGCGGTGGCGGCCTTGGCGGCCTACGCGCTGCTGAAACAACGACGGGGGGCGAGATAACCCATGAACTCGGTGATCCTCACCACGGCGGCCCGGCTTTTGGTCGCTCTGCTGATCCTCTTTTCCATCTTCATGCTGTTGCGGGGACACAACGAACCCGGGGGGGGGTTCATCGGCGGGTTGATCGCGGCGACCGGCTTCGTGCTCTACGCCATCGCCGCCGGTACCGCCGAGGCCCGCCGGGCGTTGCGCGTCCCCCCCCAGCAGATCACCATGGCCGGGCTCGGTGTGGCGCTGCTCGGGGGATTGGCGGCGGCGCCCTTCGGCGACCCGTTGTTCACCGGCCAGTGGCTCATGCTGGGTGCGACCGACGACAGCAAGGGCCTACCGCTCTCGACCGTCCTGGTGTTCGATACGGGCGTCTATCTCGTGGTCATGGGCGCCATCTTGACCCTTGTATTCGCCCTCGAAGAGGAGATCTAAATCCGTGCAGATCCTGCTCCCGATTATCGTCGGCGTCCTGGTCGGCGCGGCGATCTACCTGATACTGAGTCGCGACCTGCTGCGCTTCCTCTTCGGGTTGACGCTGCTCTCCAACGCGGCGAATCTGCTGATATTCGAAGCCGGCCGGCTTACCCCCGGGGCTCCACCACTGATCCCCGCTGACGCCTATGCCCCGGAGGGACCGGTCGCCAATGCGCTGCCACAGGCCCTGGTGCTGACCGCCATCGTGATCGGCTTTGGGCTATTCGCCTTCGCCCTGGTGCTGGCCCTGCGTGCCTACACCCATCTGGGCACCCTCCGAACCGACGCCATGCGCGTCGCCGAACCCCGCCGCGTGGACTCTGACGCCACATGAGTTGGTATCTTACCCTGCCACTGGTGACACCCTTCGTCACCGCCGTCCTCGCCTTTTTGTTGCGCCACCAGCCGGCCGGACGCTGGATCCCCGTGATCGGTTCGGTACTCGGGTTGGGCTTCGCCGGACTGCTGTTCGCACAGGTGCTCGAGCACGGGGTGGTGGCCGGTCAGATGGGGGGTTGGCCGGCGCCCTTTGGGATCACGTTGGCCGCCGACCTGCTCTCCGCGATCATGGTGTTGCTGACCGCAATCGTCGGCCTCGCCGTCGCGATGTACGGGCTCGGCGAGGCCGACGAGGAACTGGTCCGGCTCGGCTACCACGCCATCACCCAAGTCCTCATCGCCGGGGTCACCGGGGCCTTCCTCACCGGGGATCTGTTCAACCTCTACGTATGGTTCGAGGTGATGCTCATCGCCTCCTTCGGCCTGTTGATCCTGGGCGGCCGGGCCGAGCAGATCGACGGCGCCGTCAAGTACGTCACGCTGAACCTAATTGCCACGCTCCTCTTCCTGACGGGCATCGGTCTGCTGTATGGGGTGACCGGCACGCTCAACATGGTCGACCTACGCGGGGCCGTCGATGCGAGCGACCAACAGGGTCTGCTCCTCGTGATTAGCATGTTCTTCATGATCGCCTTCGGCATGAAGGCTGCGGTCTTCCCGCTGTTCTTCTGGCTACCCGCGGCCTACCACACCCCCACCTACGGGGTCTCGGCGATCTTCGCGGGCCTACTCAGCAAGGTCGGCGTCTATGCGCTGCTCCGGACCTTCACCCTGATCTTCGACAACGCGACGGATTACACCCACACCATCCTGCTCGGAGTCGCCGCCGCGACGATGATCACCGGCGTGCTCGGCGCGCTCGCCCAGACCGAGATCCGGCGCATCCTGTCGTTTCAGATCATCAGCTCCATCGGCTACCTGATCCTGGGCCTCGCCCTCTACACACCGTTAGCGATCGCCGGCGCACTCTTCTACCTCATGCACACCATCGTCATCAAGGTGGCTCTTTTTCTCCTCGCGGGCATTGCCGAGCGCTTATCCGGCAGTAGCGAAACCACCCGCATGGGTGGGCTCTACCAGTCCACCCCCCTGCTGGCCCTGTTGTTCATCCTGCCGGCCTTCTCGCTGGCCGGTTTCCCGCCCTTCTCCGGTTTCTGGGCGAAACTGCTTCTGGTGCAAGCGAGTCTTGAGATCGACGCCTACTTGATGGCGGGAATCGCGTTGACCGTGGGACTGCTGATCATCTGGTCGATCATCGGCCTCTGGGCCGAAGCCTTTTGGAAGGACCACCCGGAAGGCCGCAGCCCGCGACTTGCGGATCTCGGCGCCGCGCGCCTACCGCTGCTCCTGCCCCCCATCGGGCTGGTGCTCCTAAGCCTCGTGATCGGGCTCTATCCCCAGCCTTTCATCGGACTGTCGGAACGGATTGCGACGCAACTTCTCGATCCGCAGGCCTATATCACAACCGTGCTGAACGCGGAGGGCGGGACATGAACCTCTTTGCGGTCAATCTCCTACTCGCCCTGGTCTGGGGGATCCTGACCAATTTCACCGTCTTAGGCCTGGTCTTGGGTTTTCTCATCGGCTTCGGCGCCCTCTGGCTAAGTCAGCCGCTCTATGGCGAAACGGGCAACTACTTCGTCCGTATCCTCCGCATCATCCATCTCGCGCTGTTCTTCGTCTTCGATCTCGTCACGTCCAGCTTTCAGGTTGCCTGGGACGTCCTCACGCCCCAGCATCTCTCGAAGCCTCAAATCGTGGAGGTACCGCTCGACGTGACCAGCGACCTGGAGATCCTGCTGGTGACCAACCTGATCTCGCTGACCCCCGGCACCCTGAGCCTCGCCGTCTCCGAGGACCGCAAGACGCTCTACGTCCACGCCATGTTCGCGGAAGATCCCGAGCAGGTCGTCGCCGACGTCAAAAACGGCATGGAGCGCCGCGTGCGCCGGGTGTTCGTCTCATGACCCCGGCCGGCTTCCTCGACTTCTGCGTGACGATCGGCATCGTCCTCGTCCTCGTCGCCGTCCTCTTTGCCTTCATTCGGGCGGCTCAGGGCCCCTCCTTCTCCGATCGCGTCGTTGCGCTGGACATGATGACCATCTCCATCGTCGCCTTCTGTGCCCTGGTGTCAGTGCGCGCAGGGACGTCGGCGTTTCTCGACGTCGGCATCGTCCTCGCCCTCATCGGCTTTCTCGCAACGGTCGCCCTCGCCCGCTTTGCCGAACGCGGGCTGCATCGCACGCGCGAATCCGCTGAAGACCCCGAGGCACAACTCCACCCCATACGGCAGAACGCGGCAGCCCCACGCTCCGAGGAAAACCACGAATGACCGAAATCATCAGCGGAGTGCTTATCCTCATCGGCAGCAGTTTCGTACTCATCGCAGGGCTCGGGGTGTACAACCTCGCCGATGTGCTCAACCGCATGCACGCCTCCACGAAGGCGGGCACGCTAGGCAGTAGCCTGACGCTCGCTGCCGCCGCGGTCTTCTTCGGCGAAGGCTCAGTGACGGGACGCGTGGTGGCAACCATCCTCTTCCTTCTCCTCACCGCGCCGATTGCAGCGCATATGATCGGGCGAGCGATCGTCCAGATGCGCGCGTACTTCGCCAGCCAGGATGGCAACACCCGCCACGACGAGCCCCTGGGCTAACCCACCTGCCAACTCGGGCCCT
>CAYFWJ010000061.1:0-15858 GCA_964346755.1 uncultured Ectothiorhodospiraceae bacterium | reverse complement strand
TTGGCGTGCGGTTTTTTTATGGCTCCCAATGTGAAACGTCAACACGCCCTAGGCTTGAAGCCCCACCCGCCCACGCGCCCGAGAACCCTGCGGAGGCCCTGTGCGCATTGTCGCTGAACGCTACCTCACCGCCGATCCGTCGGATGTCCGTGGCCTCGCCGAGGCCCTGGACAGCGGTCGACTGGACCCCCATCGCATCGTCGCAGCCATCGGCAAGACCGAGGGCAACGGCGGGCGCAATGACTTTACCCGAGCGCTGGCGGTCAATGGCATCGCCGAATGCATCGGCGAGCGTACCGGCGAATCCCGTCAGGCGGTGCTCGATCGGGTGGTCTGCTCCTTTTCCGGGGGCTGTGAAGGGGTTGCGAGCCCGCATTTGCTGGTGCTGGCATGCAGCGGTGTTGTCCGTCGGGTGCCTCGGGATACCAAACGCTTGGCCCTGGCCGTCGGCTATACCCGGGCGTTTCGTCCCGCGGAGTGCGGTCGGATGGCGATGATCGAGGAGACCGCCCGGGTCGTTCGTGAGTTGATGGCGGAGACGGGGATCGAAACGGCCCGGGATGTCCATCTGGTGCAGATCAAGGGCGCCATCCCGGCGGGCGGCGCGGCCGGTGATCGCGCCGATATGGTCTATTCCCGCGGCGCCTCCGCCTTGGGTGTGGCGCTGGCCCTCGGCGAGGTGGACGCGGCGCATCTGAGGGATACGGCCGTCTGCGCGGACTGGTCATTGTATTCGGGGGTCGCCAGCGTCTCCTCGAAACCCGGCCTGGAGCGCTCAGAGATCGTGTTGGTCGGAAACTCGCCCTACTGGGAGGGCGATCTGCGGATCGCCCACGGGGTGATGCGGGACATCATCGATATCGAGGCGATCCGTGGGGTCCTCAGCGAATTGGGCCTGGAGGCCGATGGCCAGTTGACGCCCGAGCAGACCGAGCGGCTGGTCGGGGTGTTCGCCAAGTCCGATGCGGATCCCCGCCACGCGATTCGCGGGCGGCGGCATACGATGTGGACGGACGATGACATCAGCGATATGCGCTACTCGCGCGGCGTGGTAGCGGCTCAGCTTGCGGGCGTGACCGGTGAGACCGCCGTTTATGTCTCGACCCGGGCGGAGCACCACGGCCCGCTTGGCGGCGGTCCGGTCGCCATCATTGCCCGGGATACGCTCGCCTCATGAGCCGGGTCCCTGCCCCATCGAGCCCGGCATTGGGCCGTTTCGCCGCCCACCCGGCGCTCCTGAGCGCGGCGGTGCTGGCGGCCATCCTGTTGAGTGCAATGACCTTGCGGGCGCCGCTGACATCGGTCTCGGTCCTGTTGGACGACATTCGCGTCGATCTCGCCCTTGGCCATGGTGGGGCGGGATTGCTCAATGCCATTCCGACCTTTTGCATGGGGCTCTTCGCCTTCTTCGGCGCCCATCTTGTGACGCGTTTGGGGCTCGAGCGGAGCATCGCCGCCGCCGTGGCGCTCATCGCGCTGGCGACCGCGCTTCGTGGCACCGGCGGCTTCGGAGCGGTCTTCCTCGGCAGTACCTTGATCGGCATCGGCATCGCCTTTGCCCAGTCCCTTATTCCGGCGCTGATCAAGCAGCAGTTCCCAGGGCGCACTGCCCAGGTCAACGGCTTCTACACGGCGGCGATGCATACGGGGGCCGCCCTGGGCGCCGCCAGCAGCGTCCCCTTGGCCGGTTGGCTCGGGGGCTGGCCTGCCGCGTTGGGGGTTTGGGCCCTGGTCGCCGGGTTTGCCCTGGTCTTCTGGGCCCCCCTGATTCGGCAACGCCCCGCGCGGCCAAACGGCCTTGCGCCGGTCCGACTCCCCTGGCGTGAACCGGTCGCGTGGCGGCTCACGGCCTTCTTCGCCTTGTCCTCGAGCGTCTATTTCTGCGTCGTTACGTGGGTTGCTCCTCTGTATGGGGAGCTCGGTTACGCCCCCGCAGCCGCCGGTCTCGTACTGACGCTGCTGACCGGCGCCCAGATCGTCGGCTCCCTTGTCATCCCCTCACTCGCCCAGCGCACCCACGATCGGCGGCCCTGGCTCGCCGTCAATCTTGCCGCGATCGGGATCGGGGCCCTCGGTGCGGCCTTGATCCCCGAGACATTATCCCTGCTCTGGGCGCTCTTGATGGGCATCGGGCTCGGGGGGTTGTTTCCGCTGACCCTCACCCTACCCCTGGATTATTCGGCGGACGCCCGCGCGGCCGGGCGACTCAACGCCATGATGTTCGGGGTTGGCCTCACAGTTGCCGGATTCAGCCCCTATCTTGCCGGCGGGTTGCGCGAGGCGTCCGGCGGTTATGCCATTCCCTTCCTCGTACTGACGGCCTTGGTGGGCTTGATGACGCCGCTCGTATTCAGCTTCCGCCCGGGGAAGCCAACTGCCTTCCCGGGCGGAGGCCGCTGAGCGGGATCGAACGGTCGTAAGCGGGGTCGGGCGGGAACCAACGGAACGGGTCAATCCATTCGGTCGAGGCCCGGGATGGGGCGTGTCGATCCCGGGAGACGCCCATGGTGTGTCCGAGGCAAGCCATGGGCGATTCGACAAGCGATAGCCGGCTCGCTTATGCGCCGGAAACGATCTGTTTGCGCAGGATGCCATGCACACCCCAGTTGCCATCGACGACCTGAGTCACCCCGAAATCCACGCCGACGGACATGAGTGAGATGGCCTCATCTTCACTGAGGCCCTGGGTGGTCATGAGGAAATGGCGCATCTTGCGAAAGGCATCCCGCATCGCCCGATCGACGGAGGATTGCTCGTAGATAACGCTCTGGGCCTCGTCGCCGAGGGCTTGCAGGTAGTTGGCGTAGCTGAAGCCATGGACCACCCACTCATCGGCGGTCTCAAGGAGCGGATACTGGAGGCCTTCGAGTTGCGTTCCGGCGAGATCCGTCTGCTTGTGCAGGATGAGCTGAAAGGTACCGGTCAGGGAGCACTCGATGGCCGTGCCACAGAGCTCGGAATCGCCTTGGGAGGCGTGGGAGTCGCCGACCGAGAATAGTCCGCCGGGAACGGCGATCGGATAGTACATCGTGGCGCCTTTGCCGATGCGCCAGTTGTCGATGTTACCCCCAAAATACCCCGGCGGGATGGAATCGACGATGTCCGCCTCCCGGGGGGCGACTGCCATGACGCCAAAATGGGGTCGTATGGGGATACGGGCATCCTTGAGGATGTCGAAACGTTTTTCGATGGTGCTGTGATCGACGGGGACGCCCGGGTAGTCGATCGTCGGATGGACCACCCCGTCCGGATCGGTCTGCGGTGTCCACCGGTAATTGTAGACGGCCTTGGCCCAGTTGCGGGCGCCGTCGGCGTCCAGTTCATAGACGGTGATGACCTCGCGAGGCTTGGGGTCCTCGATCAGGTCGTTGTAGTGGAATCCCCACCAGGCACTCGCATTGCTTCCGAAGGCCTTGCCGGCGTACTGGGGATTGGCGCAGGGGCGCGGTTTAACATCCAGGATGCGGACCTCGAGGACGTCGCCAGGCTCGGCCCCGCGGATGTGCACCGGCCCGGTGCAGATGTGCACTCCGAGTCCTTCGCCGGCGCCGCGCCCGAACAGCGAGGCATCCATCGGCCCTGCGCCCCGACGTGCGACATGTTTGGCATCCGCGGTCCAGTGGTAGACGTCTTCGGCCCCGGGATCCCCCTGGATCATCCGCTCGTGATCGTCGTTGGCATGATGGGTCAAAACCTCGGCGGTCACCCAGTCCCCTGGGTTCACCGTCACCACCGGATCCAGGTTCTGGCTGAAATAGCCCCAATGAACCGTTTGGGCCGTGGCGGGAATATAGTGATGGGCCCGAGATTCCCCGGTGGCGACGCCCTTCAGCCCCTGGGACTGCGCCGTCGTGGTATAGGGCAGTCCCAGGGCCCCGAGGGATAGGGCACCGCCTGCGGCCAAGAAGCGACGGCGGGCCCCGGACTCGAGGGACTCGTCCTGGGGGGGCTCGCCGGATTGTCGGTCCACGGCACGGAAGGTGTTGGATGACGGGTCGGATGACATGACGACAGGACTCCTCAGTACAGCAGTACAGCGGGTGCGCGGGCCCGTTCCCTCGGGGTAGCTCCCAAGCGGCCATCGGGGGAGCGCACACCGACCCCCGGGCCGCCGCCGGAGGGGTCAGTGCGGTCGGGCGTCCGGATCGCCCACGGTGGGTCCCCTGAGCGACCGGAACCGCTGCCGGAGATCCCGCACCATCTCGAAGTAGACCTCCCGTTCCCGCAGTTCAGGGGGGCGACTCCGCGGGAGGGGGCTGGCGATATCCGCCGCAACGCGGCCCGGGGAGGCCGCCAGCATCACGATGCGCGTGCCGAGGAAGGCCGCTTCGCCGATGCTGTGGGTCACGAAGACAACCGTCTGGCCGGTGTCGCGGCAGAGCTCGTGGACTTCTTGATTCATCGCCTCACGGGTGACCTCGTCTAGGGCCCCGAAGGGCTCGTCCATGAGAAGCACCCGCGGACGCATCACCAGGGCCCGGGCAATGCTGACGCGCATCTTCATGCCCCCGGAGAGTTGATCCGGGTAGTACCGCATGAAGCCCTCGAGTCCGACACGCTCGAGGGCCTGCCGGGCGAGCTTTCGGCGTTGCCCGCGGCCCGGATAACGGGTCACGTCAAGCGGCAAGCAGACATTGTCGAGCACGGTGCGCCAGGGGAAGAGGGTGGCGGATTGGAACACGTAGGCGAACACGCCGGCTCGGCGGGCCTCCTGAGGGCTCATCCCATCCACCTGCACGGTCCCGTCGCTGGGTTGGACGAGATCCGCGATGGCACGCAGCAGCGTCGTCTTGCCGCAACCCGAGGGACCCACGATGACCGTAAAGCTCCCCTTGTCGATCTGCAGATCGATGCCATCGAGCACAACGTGTTCGGTACCGCCCGGGGCGGTAAAGCGCACGGCCAGGTCTTCGATGGCGACCATGGGGTGGGTGGAATCCGTCTCGTGGGCTAACGCCGGGGCTTCTTCCGGGGAGGCTTCGTCGGTACGTACCAGCGAGATCGCCATCGTAGGACTCCGGGGCGTGGGGGACGCGCAAGTTGCATACAACATTGCATGGAATGGACCTGAGTTTGCATGTCGCATGCCATACTCGTCTTACGCCGGGGTCGACCATGTCCTTTACAAGCCGCTATCGACGCTACCTGCTGCCGGTCATTACCTTTATACTCGTGGTTTGCCTGTGGGCGGGGATCGTCACAGCCTTCAACGTGCCCGCCTACGTATTTCCCAGCCCGGCCGAGCTCGTCGACGCATTCCAGCGCAAGGGCGATGTTTTGTGGGAGGCCTTCCTCATCACCCTGGCCACCTCGGCGGGCGGGCTTGCCCTGGCGGCGAGCCTGGGCCTGGTCTTGGCGACCATCTTCGTGCGTTTCAATTGGGTGGAACAAGCCTTCATGCCCTATGTGATCCTCACGCAGACGACCCCCGTCGTGGCCGTCGCCCCGTTGATCGTCCTGTGGGCGGGTAACGGTCTATGGTCCCGCACCATCATCGCCACCCTGATCTGTTTCTTCCCCATCGTCGTGAACGCCGTTAAGGGCCTTGGCTCGGCGGAACCCGGGCAGTTGGAACTTTTGCACACCTACAGTGCAGGCTCCAACCAGATCTTCCGTTTGCTGCGCCTGCCTGCGGCCCTTCCGGACATCTTTGCGGCCCTACGCATCTCCGCGACGTTGTGCGTCATCGGTTCGGTGGTGGGGGAATTGGTGACGGGGAACTCCGGGCTCGGCTTCATCATCCTTCAGGCCTCCTATCAACTGGACACCCCATTATTGTTCGCCGCAGTGATCTGCGCCGCCCTCCTCGGGATCAGCCTCTTCGTGAGCATGATCCTGCTGGAGCGTCCCTTCCCTCAATGTCGCCATCGGACCGCTTGATCGATGGGCTGGCTGCAGCTGGCGGCGGGGGGGCCTTGCGATGCTTAGGGGTGGTGCAGGCAGGGGCCCTATGCCCCAACGCGAGGCGGACCACCCCCCAGCTCGTCGGGCGCGGATCCCAGGGAAGCGGCCCGAGACTGTGGGCATCGATCCTGCATGGGGTAAATGTATGCAACGTTGTGTAAAGACCGGCCGAGTCGCGGGGTCTTCCCGCGTGGAGGATGCCCGGCGCCGACCCGTCCAGGGTTTACAGGCGAGCCTGGTCGGTCGATGCTTCGCTCAAACGGAGGCCTTATGAGCCAACCGGTCCGCTTCTATTATCAAGGACGCGTCCACGCGATCGCCGGCGTGGACCCGACGATTACCGTGCTCCAGTATCTCCGGGGCCCGCTTCGCCGTCCGGGCACCAAAGAAGGCTGTGCAGAAGGCGATTGCGGGGCCTGTACGGTGGTGCTTGGCCGACCGGACGGGCGGGGTGGGATGGCCTACACCCCGGTCAACGCCTGCATCCAATTGCTCCCGAGCCTCCACGGGGCCTGGCTCATCACCGTCGAAGACCTGGCGACCTTCGGCGACGGCGGCTTCCATCCCCTCCAAGAGGCCTTCGTCACCCACCACGGCAGTCAATGTGGGTTCTGCACGCCTGGGTTTGTGATGGCCAGCTTCGCCCACCGCCGCCGCGGGGGCCCCAACGATCGACAATCCCTGCGCCATGCCATCGCCGGCAACCTCTGTCGATGCACCGGATACGGCCCGATCCTCGACGCCGCCGAGGTGGCCATGGACGCCCGTGAACCTGGGTTCGCCGAGGCGGAAGGGGCGGCTCGGAGCGCATTGGAACCCATCGCTGCGGCCCCCGATGACATCCGCTTGGAAGGCAACGGTCGCGTGGCCTACGCCCCCCGGCGGCGGGCCGATCTCCTCAGCTTCCTGAGTGAGGACCCGACACGCACGACCCTCCTTGCCGGTGCCACCGACATCGGGCTCTGGGTCACCAAACAACATCGCGATCTGCCCCGGCTCGCCTATCTCGGCTGGCTGACCGACACGCCGGGGGTCATCGAGGGCGGGGATACGCTGACCCTGGGGCCGACGGTCACCTATGGTCAGGCCTTCCCGTTTCTCGCCCGCTGGTATCCGGGGATGGAGGAGCTCCTGTGGCGCTTCGGCTCGCCGCCCGTCCGGGGCGCCGGCACCGTCCTCGGTAACATCGCCAACGGGTCGCCCATCGGGGACGGCATGCCGGCCTTTATCGCCCTTGGCGCGGAGTTGACCCTGGCTAGCCCACGGGGTGAGCGTCACCTGGCCTTGGAGGAGCTTTATCTGGCCTACCAGTGTCAGGACCGAGCGGCCGACGAACTGGTTGCCGAACTGCGGCTCCCGCGCCTGGATCCCGACGAGCACTTCGCGGCGTACAAGGTCACCAAACGGGCGGATCAGGATATTTCCGCGGTGGCCTTGGGGATCAAACTCCGCATCCAGGGCGAGCGGATCACCGCCGCTCGGCTGGCCTATGGGGGCATGGCCGCGGTGCCCCAACGGGCCTGGCGCACCGAACAGGCCCTGCTCAACCAACCCCCGACCGAGGCGGCCGTCGCGCCGGCCGCGGCGGCCTTGGAGGAAGACTTCGCACCCATCTCCGATATGCGGGCGAGCGCCGAGTATCGGCGGCGCGTCGCCCGCAATCTCCTGCGCCGTTTCTTCCAGGAATACCGCGCGGGGACCCCCGGGGGAACCCATCCGCGTTATGCACCGGTGGCCTTCTATGCCTGACGATACGCGCCCAACCCAACCCCTCACCGAGGCTGAGTCCCCGTCGGTCGTCCATCGCCCGGCCCCCCACGACTCGGCGCCCAAGCACGTGACCGGGACGGCCCAGTACATCGACGACCTGCCCGAGCCCGCGGGCACCCTGGTCACCCATCTGCACCTGGCCCCGGTCGCCGCCGGGCGAATCGATCGGCTGGATCTCACCCCGGTCCGCGCCGCCCCCGGTGTGGCCGCGGCCCTCGGCGCGGCCGAGATCCCGGGGCACAACACGATCGCCCCGGTCGCCGATGATGAACCCATCTTCCCGGTGGACACCATCGCCTTCCACAGCCAGCCGGTCTTCGCGGTCTATGCCGAGGACTCGGCCTCGGCGCGGGCCGCCGCCGCACAAGCCGATCTGGCGATCACCGAGACGCCCCCCATCCTCGGGATCGATGCGGCCCTGGCGGCGGATACCAAGGTCCAGGACCCCTACACCATGGCCCGCGGTGCGCCGGCCGAGGCCCTGGCGGCGGCCCCGCAACGCCTGGACGGAGAACTACGCATCGGCGGTCAGGAGCATTTTTACCTGGAGGGCCAGATCGCGCTGGCGGTGCCCGGGGAAGACGGCGGCATGACCGTCTACTTGTCAACCCAGCATCCGAGCGAAGGGCAACACCTGATCGCCGCCGCCCTCGGGGTCCCGGAGGCCCGAGTCACCGTCGAGGTTCGGCGCATGGGCGGCGCCTTCGGCGGCAAGGAGAGCCAGGCCTCGCTATGCGCTGTGATCGCCGCCTTGGGGGCCTCCGCGACCGGCCGCCCAGTCAAGCTTCGCCTGGACCGGGACGTGGATATGATGATTACCGGCAAGCGGCACGATTTCCTTGCGCGGTATTCCCTCGGGCACGACGCCCAAGGTCGACTCCTCGCCTATGATGTGTCGTTCGCGGCCAACTGTGGTCATTCCCTGGACCTCTCGGCCGGGGTGGTCGACCGGGCGATGTTCCACGCGGACAATGCCTACTATCTACCGAACGTCGCCATCATCGCCCACCGCTGCCGGACCCATCAGGTCTCGAACACCGCATTTCGAGGCTTCGGCGGGCCCCAGGGCATGCTACCCATCGAGATGGCCCTGGATCGGATCGCCCACCGGGTCGGTCGGGACCCCCTCGATGTGCGCCTCGATAACACCTACGGAGGCCCGGGGCGGGACATCACGCCTTACCACATGACCGTGGAGGACAACCTCGCGCCGGCGGTCATGCGGGACCTCGCCGAGCGCGCCGACTACCGGGCCCGGCGGGCGGCCATCGAAGCGGACAATCGCCGCGCCGCCCATTGGAAGCGGGGTATCGCCCTCACCCCGGTCAAATTCGGGATCTCCTTCACCCTAACCCATCTGAACCAGGCCGGGGCCCTGGTCCACGTCTACACGGACGGCTCGGTGCAGCTGAATCACGGGGGCACCGAGATGGGGCAAGGGCTTTTCATCAAGATCGCCCAGGTAGTCGCCGAGACCTTCGGTATCCCCCTCGAGTGGGTGCGGCCGACGGCGACGCGTACCGACAAGGTCCCGAACACGGGTCCGACCGCCGCCTCGAGTGGTTCCGACCTCAACGGCTATGCCGCCCAGGCGGCGGCGGAGACGATCAAGGGACGCCTGGCTGCCCTCTTCGCGGAGCGACACGGCGTCTCGGCGAGCTCGGTGCGCTTCGCCGATGGGCAGCTCCACGGCGGGGGGGTATCCGTTCCCTTCGGTACCATGGCCCAGGCCGCCTTCCGCCAGCGGATCTCCCTGTCCGCCGCTGGGTTCTACAAAACGCCGAAGATCACCTGGGATCGGGCGAGCGGTCGCGGTCGGCCCTTTTTCTACTTCGCCTACGGGGCGGCGGTGAGTGAAGTGGCGATCGACGGCGATACCGGGGAATACCGTCTCGAACGGGTAGACATCCTCCATGACGTGGGGCGGTCCCTGAACCCGGCCATCGACCGGGGACAGATCGAAGGGGGCTACATCCAGGGACTGGGTTGGCTGACGAGCGAGGAGCTGGTCTTCGATGACCGAGGTCGGCTCCGGACCCACGCCCCCTCGACCTACAAGATCCCGACCGCCAACGATCGCCCGGACGCCTTCCACATCCACCGGGTCGATGCCGCCAACCAGGAACCCAACCTCTATCGTTCCAAGGCGGTCGGTGAACCGCCCCTGATGCTGGCGATATCCGCCCTATCGGCCATCCACCACGCGGTGTCGGCCTTCCACGACGGCGCCATCTGGCCGGTAATCGACACGCCAGCTACCCCCGAGCGGGTGTTGGCGGCCATTGAGACGCCGCCGGCGGCGCTGGCGGCGGCCTCGACGCCGCGGAACCACGAGCTCAGCGATGCCTGAGGCCATCGAGGTACGGGTCGAGGCCGTGGCCGGCTCGGCACCCCGGGCCGAGGGAACGACCCTGATCGTCCAGCCGGATCGGATCGAGGGCACCATCGGCGGCGGAGTGCTCGAGTATCGCGGGATCGAACGGGCTCGGGCCATCCTCGCCGGCCAGGCGTCGATGGATCCCCTGACCCTATCCCTCGGCCCCGAGACCGGTCAGTGTTGCGGCGGCGTGGTTACCCTCGGCTTTCGGGCGGTCCCCACGGGTTGCGCCCCCTCCCCGTACCCGCAGACCTGGCCACTGCTGATCTACGGCGCCGGACACGTCGGGCAGGCGCTCCTGCGCGCGACCCGGACGTTGCCCTTCGAGCGGCACTGGGCCGATGCCCGCCCGGACTACCGTGCCGCCGCTGCGGGGCTCGAGGCAACCGGGGGGGATGACCCGGAGCATCTCGCGGCCACCGGACCCGCCGGGGCCCTGCACGTCATCGTCACCCACGACCACGCCCTGGACCTGGCCCTATGCGATCGGCTCCTCGATCGTAACGACTTCCGCTACCTGGGTGTTATCGGCTCTCGGTCCAAACGGGCGAAGTTCCTGAAGGCCCTGGCACGCCGGGGCCATTGCGCCGAGGTTCGCCAAGGCCTGACCTGTCCGATCGGTCTTCCCGGGATCACTGGCAAGGAACCGCCGGTCATCGCCGCCGCCGTGGTGGCCGAGCTTTTGCTTGTCGTCTCCTCAGCCTCCGCTTCCTTTGCCACACCCGCGACCGAGACCGCCGATCGCCATGACTGAACCTCCGCTGCTGACGCTCGAGGGCATCACCAAAAGCTTTCCGAACGGCGTGACCGCCAACGCCGAGGTGGATTTCGCCCTGCGTGCGGGCGAGATCCATGCCCTCCTCGGGGAGAACGGAGCCGGTAAGTCGACGCTGATGAAGATCCTCTACGGGCTCCTGCAGCCGGATGCCGGGGTCATCCGCATCGACGGGGCCCCGCGCCGCCTGACCCGCCCCGGGGATGCCCAACAGGCGGGCATCGGTATGGTCTTCCAGCACTTCTCGCTGTTCGAGGCCCTGACCGTCGCCGAGAACGTCGCGCTGGGCCTTCCGGGCGCCCAACCGGGCCAAGCCTTGGCTGCCGAGATCCAGCGCCTGGCCGAGCGCTATCGTCTCGCCCTCGATCCCTACGCGTCCGTGTATTCCCTCTCCGTGGGTGAGAAACAGCGGATCGAGATCGTCCGGGTTCTCCTCCAGAATCCCCGCCTGCTGGTGCTGGACGAACCCACCTCGGTCCTAACGCCCCAGGAAACGGACCGCCTGTTCGACACCCTACAGACCCTCGCCTCCCAGGGCACGGGGATCGTGTTCATCTCCCACAAGCTCAAGGAGGTCAGGGCGCTATGCCACCGCGCCACCGTCCTACGCGCCGGCCGGGTCGTGGCCACTTGTGATCCGCGCACGGAGAGCACCGCATCCCTGGCCGAGCGCATGGTGGGTGAGCGGCCACCGATCCCTCCGGCACCGCCCCGTCGCCAAGGTCCGGTCATCCTGGACATCGAGGATCTGGACCTCGCCCCTGAGGACACCCTCGGGGTGCGCCTCGAGGGACTGGGCCTCAGCATACGGCAGGGCGAGATCGTCGGCATTGCCGGGGTCGCCGGCAACGGCCAGCGGGAGCTGCTCGATGCCCTTTCGGGGGAGCGTCCTGTCGCCCGGCAATCCATGATCCGGATCGACGGCGTGCCCTGTGGGCGAGAGCGCCCCGGCCGGCGCCGGCGCCTCGGCGCCCGCTTCGTGCCGGAGGAACGGCTGGGCCGGGGCGCCGTCCCGGATATGGTGCTGGCGGAGAATCTCTACCTTACCCGCCACCAGGATCGCATCACCGCCGTCCGCGGCTGGATCCCACGCGGGCGACTGCGTCGAGAGACCGACGGCGTCGTCTCCGCCTTCGACGTCCGCAATGCGGGACCGCGTCAACCGATCGGATCCCTCTCGGGCGGGAATATCCAGAAGTTCGTGGTCGGCCGGGAGGTCCAACGTACCCCAGCCTTGCTCGTCGTCGCTCAACCCACCTGGGGGGTCGACACGGCTGCCGCGGCAACCATCCACGATGCCCTGCGTCGACTGGCAGCCCATGGGACCGGCGTCCTGGTCATTGCCCAGGACCTGGACGAGCTCTTCGCCCTGTCGGATCGCATCGCGGTGCTCGCCAGCGGCCGATTGACGGCTGCGGAAGACCCGGGGCAATGGACACGGGAGCGGATCGGCCTTGCTATGGCCGGCGCGGACCCCGGTGCCGCACCGGATGCCACCGAGGTCCAGAGCGACCCGGCTTCGGCGGTGGCCTGAGATGGCCGCCCCGCGGATACGTCTCGTTCGGCGCCCCCGGCCATCGCTGCTCGGTCGGCTGCTTGCGCCGCTCATCGCCTTCGTGCTGGCACTGGGCGTCGGGGCCGGCCTGCTCGCGGCCGTCGGCTTCGATCCCGTGGCCGTGTACCGCAACTTCCTGTTCACCTCGTTGACGGGCGGCTATCAGCAGGCGGAGCTCTTTGTGAAGGCGAGCCCCCTGATCCTGATGGCGCTTGGACTGGCACTGGCCTACCGCGCCAATGTCTGGAACATCGGCGCGGAGGGTCAGTATATCCTCGGCGCGATCGGGGGTGGCGGGGCGGGGTTGGCCCTGCAACAGGGGCTCGCCGAGGCCGGGGCCGCCTACCCGATCTGGCCGCTGATGCTTCTGGTCGGGGCCGCCACCGGGGCCCTATGGGCCGCCGTGCCCGCCCTGTTGCGCACCCGGTTCAACGCGAGCGAACTCCTGACGAGCCTCATGTTGGTCTATATCGCCCAGCACCTGCTCCACTATCTGGTCCAAGGACCCTGGCGCGATCCCATGGCCTTCGCGTGGCCCAAGAGTCCGAACTTCATCGACGCCGCGACGCTACCCCTCCTGGTCGAGGGAACCCGGCTCCACTGGGGCGTCCTGCTCATCCCGCTCGTGGCCATCGCCTTCTGGATCCTGTTCTACCGGACCACCCTCGGCTACCGCATCCGGGTCCAGGGCTCGGCCCCGCTGGCCGGGCGCTTTTCCGGATTCCGGGCCTCGGTAACCGTGTGGCAGACCCTGCTCCTTTCCGGGGCCCTTGCGGGGATGGCCGGGACCATCGAGGCCGCCAACACGGTCGGGCATCTCAGCGAACACGTCGCCGTGGGTTTCGGGTTCTCGGCCATCATCGTGGCCTTCCTTGGCCGCCTCCACCCCCTCGGGATCGTGCTCGCGGGGCTTGTACTCGCCTACATCGCCCTGGGCGGGGAGACCGTGCAAACCTTTAACCAGGTCCCACAGGGCATTACGCTCGTGCTCCAGGCCCTCCTGCTGTTCTTCGTCTTGGCCGCCGATTTCCTCGTCACCCATCGACTGGTCCTCGGACGTGGGCCCTACCGACCGGCTGGGGCCTCCTCATGAGCGGGCTCGAGGCGGCACTCATCACCATCATCACTGCGGCCACCCCGATCCTATTGGCCGCGAGCGGCGAGCTCGTGGTCGAACGATCCGGCGTGCTCAACCTGGGCCTGGAGGGCATGATGCTGATGGGGGCCGTGGTGGGCTTCATGGTCGCGGTCGACCCGGCCTTCGGGCATCTCGCCGGGATCCTAGCGGCGGCTGGCGCCGGGGCCTTGACCGCGGCCATCTTTGCCCTGTGGGCGTTGTATCTCGGCACCAACCAGGTGGCCACCGGGCTCGCCCTAACCATCCTCGGGACCGGGCTCTCCAAGGTCTTCGGCCAGGACTATACCGGTCAGCCGGTCGAGCGTCTGCCGCGTCTGGATATCCCGGGCCTCACGGATCTGCCGTTGATCGGTCCGGTGGTGTTTGGCCAGGACATCCTGGTGTATGGCTCGCTCCTCATGGTGGCCCTCATCGCCGTGTTCCTCAACCGAACCCGCGCCGGTCTGGTGCTCCGGGCCGTCGGCGAGAACCACAGCGCCGCCCACGCCCTCGGCTACCCGGTCCTGCTCGTGCGCCTGGGCGCCGTGCTCTTCGGCGGGGCCATGGCTGGCCTTGGCGGGGCCTATCTCTCGCTGGCCAAAACCCCGCATTGGGCCGAGGAGATGACGGCCGGGCGGGGTTGGATCGCCCTTGCCCTCATCGTCTTCGCTACATGGCGGCCGAATCGCGTCCTGATGGGGGCCTACCTGTTCGGCACCATGGCCTACCTGGAACTGGCCATTCAGATCAACAACGGCATCGTCCCGCAGGCCCTCATCGGTTGGTGGGCCGGGTTCGAGGCGGTGAATCTCCAGGTCCCCTCGGCCTTCTTGGCCATGCTTCCCTACGCGGTCACCGTGCTGGTCCTGGTGCTCATGTCCCGGGATCTCAACGTCCTGCGGCGCAACGCACCGGCCAGCCTCGGCAAACCCTTTACGCCGGAGCCCTGATCCGGCACCTCGATTGAACCCATCAATAACCCCACGGAGGTTCCCGACGATGGCCCGCATCTGCGCTCAACCCATTCGCTCTGTTTTTCTTCTCGTCCTAGCGGCACTTGCCGCCGGATCCCTCCAGGCTGCAGACCTCAAGGTCGGTTTCGTCTACGTCGGCCCGGTCGGCGATCACGGCTGGACCTATCAGCACCACCAAGGTGCCAAGGCCATCCAGGAAGAATACGGCGACCGCGTCTCGCTGACGACCGTCGAGAACGTCTCCGAAGGCCCAGCCGCGGAGCGGGTGATCCGCCAGCTCGCTTCCTCGGGGCACGGGCTCATCTTGACCACCTCCTTTGGCTTCATGGATCCGACCCTCAAGGTGGCCAAGCGCTTCCCGGATGTCCGCTTCGAGCACGCCACTGGGTTCAAGCGCTGGGACAATCTCGCCACCTACGCCGCCCGCTTCTATGAAGGCCGGACCATCCTCGGTCACATCGCCGCCCACATGACCGAGAGCGACACCGTCGGTTACATCGGCGCGCTTCCCATCCCCGAAGTCATCCGCGGGATCAACGCCTTCACCATCCAACTCCAGCGGGAAAACCCGGACGCCGAGGTTCGGGTGGTCTGGGTCAACGACTGGTACGACCCCGGCAAAGAGGCGGATGCCGCCAACGCCCTGATCGACGCCGGAGCGGATGTCATCGTCCAGCACACCGATTCCCCGGCCGCCCTCCAGGTTGCGCAGGAACGAGACGTCTATGCCTTCGGTCAGGCCTCAGATATGTACCGCTTCGCCCCGGACGCCCAGCTTACCGCCATCATCGACGATTGGGCCCCCTATTACATCGAGCGGGCTGGGATGGCCCTCGAGGGGGAATGGATTGCGACGGACACCTGGGGCGGACTCGCTTCCGGGATGGTCAAAATGGCCGACTACACCAACATGCCGGACGAGTTGGCTGCCGAGGCGGAGGCCCTCGAACAGGCCATCGTGGAAGGCGAGGTCCACCCCTTTGAGGGGCCGATCCGAGCCCAGGACGGGGAACTCCTCAAGGCCGAAGGGGCGCAGTACTCCGATGCGGAGCTCCTTTCCATGGACTTCTACGTCCAGGGCGTGCAGGGCAAGGTCCCCAATTGATCGGGCACGCCCGGAGCCACAACCCAGGTGGTTTGAAGGTCTCGGGCACCCTATCCCCGAGAGCCGTTGTCTGTCCTCCCAGGCCCCGGCCTGGGAGTCTGTTGAGTCATCACGCCTTGCGTCGGGTCGGAGAGGAGCGGTTAACTCCGTCTTCGTGCCGACGCTGCACCGCTGCGCCGAACTCGGCGCGATGCATGGGCATCACGGCAAGTTCAAGTTTCCCAAGCGGCCTAGGGCGTGTTGACGTTTCACATTGGGAGCCATAAAAAACCGCACGCCAA